>CAZGOL010000112.1:0-8349 GCA_964527755.1 uncultured Ottowia sp. | reverse complement strand
GCATCGTCAACGGCCCCGGCGAGAGCAAGCACGCCGACATCGGCATCAGCCTGCCGGGCACCGGCGAAGCGTCGGCGGCCCCAGTCTATATCGATGGGCGCAAGACGGTGACGCTGCGCGGGGCCAATATCGCCGCCGAGTTTCACCAGCTCGTTGAGCACTACATCGAACGGCGCTTCGGCACGCACACGCCCTGAGTTTTTTGATCAAATCGGCTGCAATCGCTCTACTGTCATGCCAGAGCAGCTATAAAAACGATAGTTACCTGGAATGTCCAAACCGTCTCGTCTGAGTGCGATCAAGGGAATGAACGACATCCTGCCTCCGGCGTCGAGTCGCTGGGAATGGCTGGAGAGCGTGGTGCGCCGCGTGATGGCGGCGCACGCCTACTGCAACGTGCGCACCCCGATCATGGAGCACACGCAGCTGTTCACGCGCGGGCTGGGCGAGGTGACCGACGTGGTCGAGAAGGAGATGTATTCCTTCGAGGATCGGCAAGACCAGCACGGCCAGGCCGATCACTTGAGCCTGCGGCCCGAGAACACGGCGGGCCTGGTGCGCGCGGTGGTCGAGCACAACCTGCTGTACGACGGCGGCAAGCGCCTGTACTACATGGGCCCGATGTTTCGGCGCGAACGTCCGCAACGCGGGCGTTACCGCCAGTTCCACCAGATCGGCGCCGAGGCGCTGGGCTTTGGCGGCCCGGAGGTCGATGCCGAGCTGATCCTGCTGGCGGTGCGCCTGTGGGCCGAGCTCGGCATCCGCCACTGGCGGCTGGAACTCAACTGCCTGGGACAACCTGATGAGCGTCGCGCCCATCGCGCGGCGCTGGTGGCGTACTTTGAGGCGCACGCCGGGCAACTGGACGAGGACGCGCGCAGGCGCCTGCACAGCAACCCGCTGCGCATCCTAGACACCAAGAACCCGGCCATGCAGGCGCTGGTGGATGGCGCGCCGCGCCTGCTCGACCACCTGGGCGAGGCCTCGTGCGCGCACTTCGAGACGGTGCAGGCGATCCTGCGCGCCAACGAGATTGCCTACACCATCAATCCGCGGCTGGTGCGCGGGCTGGACTACTACAACCTGACGGTGTTCGAGTTCATCACCGACAGCCTGGGTGCGCAGGGCACCATCTGCGGCGGTGGTCGCTACGACGACCTGATCGAGCAAATCGGCGGCAAACCGGCCCCCGCCGTCGGCTGGGCGTTGGGGGTGGAGCGTGTGCTCGAACTGCTGGTCGAGGAGGGCGTCGCCGTGCCCCAACCCGTGCCGCATGCCTATGCCATCATTCCCGATGCCGCCAACCTGCCGGTGGTCATGCGGTGCCTGCACGCCCTGCGCGCGCGAGGCGTCGCCGTGCAGATGCACGCCAGCGGCGCCGAGGGCCTGGGCAGCATGAAGAGCCAGTTCAAGAAGGCCGACGCCTCGGGGGCACGCTTTGCGCTGGTGTTCGGCGCCGATGAACTCGCCGCGGGTGCGGTGAGTGTCAAGGCTTTGCGCGACGGCGCGGGTGCGCAGCAACAGGAGCCTCTGGGCGATCCGGATGCCTGGGCCGACCGCCTAAAATCCGCAGCTTGACTGGACATTGACCTTCCATGGCGACACATCTCGATCTCGAAGAACAGGAACAGCTGGATGCCATCAAGCACTTCTGGGAGACTTGGGGCAACCTGATCACCTGGGTGCTGATCGTCGTGATGGGTGCCTACGCGGCCTGGAACGGCTGGAACTACTGGCAACGTCGTCAGGGCGCGCTCGCCTCGGGGCTGTACGCTGAACTCGTGCGTGGCGCCGAAACGGGCGACACGGCGCGCGTCGAACGCAGCCTGGCCGACATGCGCGAGCGCTATGGCAGCACCACCTACGCCGCGCAGGCCGGACTGCTGGCGGCCAAGGTGCTCTATGACGGTGGCAAGCCGGCCGAAGCGCGGACGGCGCTGACGTGGGTGGCCGATCAAGCGCCCGACGAGGGTTTGCGCGCCACGGCGCGCCTGCGGCTGGCGTCGATCCAGACCGGGGAGAAGGCCTACGACGACGCACTCAAGACGCTGTCGGCCAGCTTTCCATCGCAGTACCTGGCGCTCGCCGCCGATCGCCGTGGCGACGTGCTGCTGCTGCAGGGCAAGCGCAGCGAGGCGGCGGCCGAGTACGGCCGGGCGTATCAGGGCCTGAGTGGCGTCGGCGACTACCGGCAGCTGGTTGGGATCAAGCTGAACGCGCTGGGTGTGGATCCCGATGCCGGCGCCAAGCCGGGGGCGCCATCATGATGCGCGGCGCGTCGATCCTCGCGCTGTGGCTGGTGGTCGTGCTGGCCGGGTGCTCAACCGGCTCTCCGCGACCGGTGCCGGCCGAATTGCCGCCCAACGTCGATCTGATCGGCGTGCGCCAGGCGTGGTCGCTCAAGCTGTCACCGATTGGCTTTCCGCTGCAAGTGCACGTCCAGGGACCGCAGGTGCTGCTGGCCACCGACGACGGCACGGTGGTGACCCTGGATGCTCCGAGTGGACGCGAGGTGGGTCGCGTCAACGTGGGCGCAGCGCTGGCCGCGGGTGTCGGCGGCGACGGGCACGTCAGTGCGGTGGTGACCCGCTCCAATGAAGTGGTCGCGCTGCAGGGTGGTCGCGAGTTGTGGCGGCATCGGCTGTCCACACAAAGTTACACCGCGCCCCTGGTGGCCGGCGGGCGAGTGTTCGTGCTGGGGGCCGATCGCTCGCTGGTCGCGCTCGATGGACGCAGTGGGACGCGGCTGTGGCGCCTGCAGCGCCCGGTCGAGCCGTTGGTGCTGCGCCAGGCCGGCGTGCTGCTGCCGGTCGGCAACACGTTGCTGGCCGGCATGGCGGGTCGCCTCGTGGCCGTCAATCCGGACGACGGCAGCATACGCTGGGAGGCCCCGGTGGCCGCGGCACGCGGCACCAACGACGTGGAGCGGCTGGTCGATCTGGTGGGTGGCGTCAGCCGCCAGGGCTCGATGGTTTGCGTGCGCGCGTTTCAGACCGCTGTCGGCTGCGTGGATGCTCAGGCTGGTTCGATGCGCTGGACGCGCCCGGCCAATGGCGCGACCGGGGTCGACGGCGACGGCGCGCGCGTGTACGGCGCCGAAGCCGATGGCCGCGTGATGGCCTGGCGCGCCGACACCGGTGAACGAGCTTGGTCGACGGACCGACTGCGGTGGCGCCAGCTCACCGGCACGCTGGTGCTTGGGCGCTCGGTCGTGGTGGGTGACAGCACCGGGCTGGTGCATCTGCTCTCGCGCGAAGATGGCAGTGCGCTCGACCGCTTCGCCACCGACGGCTCGGGCATTGCGGCGACGCCGGTGGTAGCTGGCAACACGCTGGTGGTGGTCACGCGCGCCGGAGCCGTCTACGGCTACGTGCCGCAATGATGGCGGCACGCACGAGACTCCAGGTGTGAAACCCGTCCTGGCCCTGGTTGGTCGCCCCAATGTCGGCAAATCGACGCTGTTCAATCGCCTGACCAAGAGCCGCGACGCGATCGTGGCCGACATGCCGGGGCTCACGCGCGACCGGCACTATGGGCAGGGGCGCCTGGGTGCGCGCGAGTACATCGTCATCGACACCGGTGGTTTCGAGCCGACCGCCGAAAGCGGCATCTACAAGGAAATGGCCAGGCAGACGCGGCAGGCGGTAGCCGAGGCCGATGTCGTGCTGTTCATCGTCGACGCGCGCGCCGGGCTGTCAGCGCAGGATCACGATATCGCGGCCTACCTGCGGCGGCTAGGCAAAGTCTGCCTGCTGGTGGCCAACAAGGCCGAGGGGATGCACGAAGGCGCCCAGATGGCCGAGTTCTACGAACTGGGGCTCGGTGAGGTGCTCCCGGTGTCGGCCGCGCACGGCCAGGGCGTGCGTGGAATGCTCGAGAGCGCGCTGGACGCGCTCGATTTGCCGGAGCCCGAGCAGGAGGCGCCGGGCGGGCCTGGTGCCGTCATTCGCTTGGCGGTGGTCGGGCGGCCCAACGTCGGCAAATCGACACTCATCAACACCTGGCTGGGCGAGGAACGGCTGGTTGCCTTCGATCAGCCGGGGACCACGCGGGACGCCATCGTCGTGCCCTTCGAAAAAGGCGGCCAGGCGTTTGCCCTGATCGACACCGCGGGGCTGCGCCGGCGCGGCAAGGTGTTCGAGGCGGTCGAGAAATTTTCGGTCGTCAAGACGCTCCAGGCCATCGAGTCGGCGCACGTGGCGGTGCTGCTGCTCGATGCGACGCAGGGGGTCACCGATCAGGACGCGCACATCGCCGGCTTCATCCTGGACGCTGGCCGTGCCGTGGTGCTCGCGATCAACAAATGGGATGCGATCGATGCCTACCAGCGCGAGCAGGTGGAGCGCTCGATCGAGACGCGCCTGGCGTTTCTCAAGTTCGCCGAACTGCATTTCATCTCGGCACGCAAACGCCAGGGGCTCGCTCCGCTGTGGCGCTCGATCGTCAAGGCGTATCAGTCGGCCACGCGCAAGTTGTCCACGCCCCAGCTCACGCGCCAGTTGCTGGAGGCGGTGCAGTTTCAGGCGCCCAGACGTTCCGGCATGTATCGGCCCAAGTTGCGCTACGCGCACCAGGGCGGCATGAACCCGCCGGTGATCGTCGTGCACGGCAACTCGCTGGAAGGCGTCACCGATGCCTACCGGCGGTTTCTGGAAGGGCGTTTCCGCAAGGCTTTCGATCTGACGGGGACGCCCCTGCGGATCGAGATGAAGGCCTCGCGGAACCCTTACGCCGAGAACGATTCCTAGTAACCATGCGTGCACGGGGCGCGCCAAAGCCCAGACATCGGAAAATCGGGCGACCTCTTGACACGCGCCCAATCGGCCGCATGTGTTAAGTTCATCGTCTCTTCATACTCCAACGAACACGGAGAATATCGTGAGCAACAAAGGGCAACTCCTACAAGACCCGTTCCTGAACACCCTGCGCCGGGAACACATTCCGGTTTCCATCTACCTCGTGAACGGCATCAAGTTGCAGGGGCAAATCGAATCGTTCGATCAATATGTGGTGCTGCTGCGCAATACAGTAACCCAAATGGTTTACAAACACGCCATTTCAACCATCGTCCCGGGTCGTGCCGTCAACTTCAGCGCGACCGCCGAAGGCGCCGGTCCCGAAGACAAGCAGGCTTGACGTTTCCGGGTTGCGGAAGGGGCGCGCAGCGCCTGTTCCGGGCTCCGGGTTGTCCTGTCGTCCAGTCACCCCTGACGTTGATCGCCACATCTTCCCCACAACACGCTGCCACCCTGTTGGTTGGCGTTGACTTGGGTACTTCGCACTTCGACTCCGAATTGCGCGAACTCGGCGAGTTGGCCGAAACCGCCGGTTTGCAGCCCGTGGCGCGTGTGACGTGCCGGCGCAAGGCGCCCGATGCCGCGCTGTTCGTCGGCAGTGGCAAGGTCGAGGAAATTCGACTGCTCGCCCTGGCTGAGGGCGTGCAGGAGGTGCTGTTCGACCAGTCGCTCTCGCCGGTGCAGCAGCGCAACCTGGAGCGCGCCATCGGATTGCCGGTCAACGATCGCACCCTGCTGATTCTGGAGATCTTCGCGCAGCGCGCGCGCAGCCATGAAGGCAAGTTGCAGGTTGAACTGGCGCGCCTGCAATACCTCAGCACGCGGCTGGTGCGCCGCTGGTCGCACCTGGAACGTCAGCAGGGCGGCATTGGCACGCGCGGCGGTCCAGGCGAAACGCAGATCGAACTCGACCGCCGCATGATCGGCGAGGCCATTCGGCGTACCAAGGACCAGCTCGTTCGGGTCAAGCGGCAGCGGCGCACCCAGCGGCGCCAGCGCGAGCGCCGCGGCACCTTCAGCATTTCGCTGGTGGGTTACACGAACGCAGGCAAGTCGAGCCTGTTCAATGCGCTGGTCAAGGCGCACGCGTATGCGGCGGATCAGTTGTTTGCCACGCTGGACACCACCACCCGCCAGTTGTACCTGGGTGAATCCGCTGGCGCGGTGGCGCTGTCGGACACGGTGGGCTTCATCCGCGATCTGCCGCATGGCCTGATCGAGGCGTTCGAGGCCACGCTGCAGGAGGCGGTGGACGCCGATCTGCTGCTGCATGTGGTCGACGCTGCCAACCCGTCGTTCCCCGAGCAGATGGCCGAGGTGCGGCGTGTCCTGGCTGAAATCGGTGCGGGTGAAGTACCGCAGGTGGTGGTCTTCAACAAGCTCGATGCGCTGGCTGCTGAACGGCGGCCGAAGGTGTTGCAGGACGTGATGGAGGTCGATGGTCGCTCCCTCGATCGCGTGTTCGTGAGCGCGCACAGTGGCGAGGGCCTGGCGCAGTTGCGCGGCGAGCTGGCGCGCCGAGCGCAACGGGCGACCGCGGCCGCGGATGAGGAAGAACCCCCTGCCCACGGGTCCGTCAACCCGATTGGGCACAATTGACGCCGAGCACAGCCGAGAACCCGACGAATGAAAGAACGTTTACGCGCCTCCCGCATCGCCGCCTGGACTGGGCGTGCCCGGGGGATGTTCAACCTCAACGATCCCCAGTGGGGGCGGGGCGAGGAGGGCGGTGGTGCGCAGGAGCCGCGCCCCGACAACCAGCGCCCAGCAGGCGAGCCCGATCGACCGCGGCCACCCGTGCCCCTGCGTCCACGTGGCTCCAACCAGGGCCCGCCGGATCTGGACGAGCTCTGGCGCGATTTCAACCGCAAGCTCGGCGACTTGTTCGGCCGGCGTGGCGGAGGTGGCCGCAACGGCGGCGGAGCCGGTGGCGGGGGCAACTTCCAGCCGGACATGAAGAGCGCCGGCATGGGCGTGGGGCTGATCGCGGCGATCGCGGTGCTGATCTGGCTGGGATCGGGCTTTTTCATCGTGCAAGAGGGCCAGCAGGCGGTCGTTACGCAGTTCGGCAAGTACCACTCCACCGTCGGGGCCGGCTTCAATTGGCGCCTGCCCTATCCGATACAGCGCCAGGAAACGGTGCGCGTGACGCAAATCCGCTCGGTCGACGTGGGGCGCGACAGCGTGATCCAGGCCACGGGACTGCGCGAGTCGGCCATGCTCACGCGCGATGAGAACATCGTCGAGATCAAGTTCGCCGTGCAGTACCGCCTGAACGACGCGCGAGAGTACTTGTTCGAGAGCAAGAATCCGGACGACGCGGTGGTGCAGGTGGCGGAAAGCGCCGTGCGCGAGGTGGTCGGCAAGATGACCATGGACAACGCCATGGCCGACGAGCGCGACCAGATCGCGCCACGCGTGCGCACCCAGATGCAGAACATCCTCGATCGCTACAAGGTCGGGATCGAAGTGGTGGCCGTCAACATGCAGCAAGGGGGCGTGCGTCCGCCCGAGCAGGTGCAGGCCGCGTTCGACGACGTGCTGAAAGCGACGCAGGAGCGCGAGCGCGTCAAGAACGAGGCGCAAGCCTACGCCAACGACGTGGTGCCGCGTGCCGTCGGCACGGCCGCGCGCCTGAAGCAGGAGGCCGAGGGCTACAAGGCGCGCGTGGTGGCGCAGGCCCAGGGCGATGGACAGCGCTTTTCATCGGTGCTGGTCGAATACCAGAAGGCACCGCAGGTCACGCGCGACCGGATGTACCTGGACGCGATGCAGCAGATCTACGGTGGTGTCAACAAGATCCTGATCGACAGCCGCGCCGGAGGCAACCTGATGTACCTGCCACTCGACAAAGTCATGCAGTCGGCCGGTGCCAGCAGCACCCAGGCCTCCACCGTGCCGGCACCCCACACCAGTTCCGCGCCGGAGCCCGGCACGCCCGCAGCCGCCGACCCGCGCAGCCGCGAGAACGCCCGCAGCCGCGAGCGTGAAACCCGTTGACCGGAGCGGCGAGCACACCATGAACAGAATTGGTTTCATCGGCACCAGCGTCCTGATCATCCTGGCGCTTCTGGGCTCCACCATGTTCGTGGTGGACCAGCGCCAGTTTGGTCTGGTCTATCAACTGGGGCAGATCAAGGACGTGATCACGCAGCCGGGGCTCAATTTCAAGCTGCCGCCACCGTTTCAGAACGTGAGTTACCTGGACAAGCGCCTGCTCACGCTCGAGAGCATGGACACGGA
Source organism: uncultured Ottowia sp. (assembly GCA_964527755.1). Lineage (GTDB taxonomy): Bacteria > Pseudomonadota > Gammaproteobacteria > Burkholderiales > Burkholderiaceae_C > Ottowia. Next base: position 310 of record CAZGOL010000112.1, on the reverse strand, counting down.
ACCCCTGCTGACGGCCGAAAAGCAACGCGTGGTGATCGACTGGTACGTGCGCTGGCGCATCACCGATCCGCTGGCCTACATTCGCAACGTCGGGCTCGACGAGAGCGCTGGCGCGGTGCAGCTCAACCGGGTGGTTCGCAACGCATTTCAGGACGAGATCAACCGCCGTACCGTCGGTGAGATCATCGCGGCGCAGCGCGACACGTTGATGGCTGACGTCAAGCGCGAAGTGACCGATGCCGTCAGGGAGGGTGCCAAGCCCTGGGGCATCGACATCGTCGACGTGCGCATCACGCGCGCCGACTACGTG
>CAZGOL010000111.1:0-8349 GCA_964527755.1 uncultured Ottowia sp. | reverse complement strand
AAGCGCCCGCTTCCCACCATCAGGGAATGTGCGGGTTTTGAACATTGTCCCTAACAAATTCTGCTAAAGACGGTCCCGCGCAACCCCGGCTTCCGCATCTTTGGCACGCCGGGTTTTTTGTTGCCATGCCGCTGATCGCCACGCCGCAGTCCATGCATTTCGGCCCTCCGCTGGGGCTGCAGAGCGGCGCCTCGATACGCGAGTACTCGCTCACTTACGAGACCTACGGCCAGTTGAACGCCGCGCGCGACAATGCGGTGCTGATCTGCCACGCGCTGAACGCCTCACACCACGTCGCGGGGGTCCACGCGGGGCAGGACCGAAGCGAGGGCTGGTGGGACAACATGATCGGACCGGGCAAACCGGTCGACACCGAGCGGTTCTTCGTCATCGGCATCAACAACCTGGGCTCGTGCTTCGGCTCCACCGGGCCGATGCACCCGAACCCCGACACTGGCCAGATCTATGGCGCGGACTTCCCGGTGGTCACGGTGGAAGACTGGGTGAACGCGCAGGCGCTGCTGCTCGATGCGCTGGGCGTGCACCAGCTGGCGGCGGTGATGGGCGGCAGCCTGGGCGGCATGCAGGCGCTTTCCTGGACGCTGCAATACCCCGAACGCGTGCGCCACGCGGTGGTGGTGGCCAGCGCGCCCAACCTGTCGGCCGAGAACATCGCATTCAACGAGGTGGCGCGCCGCGCCATCGTCAGCGACCCCGATTTTCACGGTGGCCATTTCTATCGCCACGGCGTGGTGCCGCGGCGCGGCCTGCGCATCGCTCGCATGATCGGCCACATCACGTACCTGTCCGACGACGTGATGAACCAGAAATTCGGCCGCGAACTGCGGCAGGCGGTGTCCGAGAACGCCGGCGGCTACCGCTTCAGCACGCAGGACGTGGAGTTCCAGATCGAGAGCTACCTGCGCCACCAGGGCGACAAGTTCAGCGAGTACTTCGATGCCAACACCTACCTGCTCATCACGCGGGCGCTGGACTATTTCGATCCGGCGAGCGCTTTCGGCGGGGACCTGACGCTGGCGCTGGCGCGCGCGCGCTGCAAGTTCCTGCTGGTGAGCTTCACCACCGACTGGCGTTTTGCGCCCGCGCGCTCGCGGGAGTTGGTCAAGGCGCTGTTGGAGAACCGCCGCGACGTGAGTTACGCCGAAATCGACGCGCCGCACGGGCACGACGCCTTCCTGCTGGACGACGCGCGCTATCTGGGCGTCGTGCGGTCGTATTTCGAGCGAGTCGGCGGGATCACACCATGAGCGAGACGGCCACCTTGCAGAGCATCGCTCGTCTCGTTCCCGAGGGCAGTCGCGTGCTCGACCTGGGCTGCGGCGACGGGGCACTGCTCGAACACCTGCAGCGCACGCGCGGCTGCACCGGCTATGGCATCGAGATCGACGACGCCAATGTGCTGGCCTGCGTGCGCCGGGGCGTCAACGTGTTGCAGCTCAACCTGCTTGATGGGCTGGCCTCGTTTCAGGACCGTAGCTTCGACGTGGTGCTTCAGATCGACACCCTGCAGCACCTGCGCAACGCCGAGACCATGCTGCGCGAAACCGTGCGCGTGGGCCGGATCGGGGTCATCGCCTTCCCCAACTTTGCGCACTGGCCCAACCGCCTGTCGGTGCTGCGTGGGCGCATGCCGGTCACGCGCCGACTGCCCTACCAGTGGTACGACACGCCCAACATCCGCGTGGGCACCTACAAGGATTTCGAGGCGTTGGCGCGCAAGAACGGCCTGACCGTACTGGATTCGTTCGGCCTGCAGGACGGAGGCGAGGTGCGCTGGCTGCCCAACGCGCGCGCCGGCACCGCGGTGTTCAAGCTGGAACGCCAGCGCGACGCGACCGGTTGAGCGGCGCCCGCGGATCGCTTCAACCGTGATCGCGCCCGCCAAAGATGGCGGAGCCCACGCGCACCAGCGTGCTGCCGGCAGTGATCGCGGCTTCCAGGTCGGCGCTCATCCCCAGCGACAGCGTGTCCAGATCCAGGCCGGTCGCGTTCAGCTCGTCAAATACGGCCTTGACCTTCATGTGGAGCCTCACGGCAGCTTCAAAATCAGGAGCGGGTTCGGGGATTGCCATGATTCCGCGCAACCGCAGGCGCGGCAGAGTGGCGACCGCATGGGCCAGCGCCAACGCGTCGGCGGGCGTGACACCCGACTTGTTGGCGCCGCCGTCCACGTTGACCTGGATGCACACTTGCAGCGGCGGCAGGTCGGTCGGGCGCTGGGCCGACAGGCGCTCGGCGACCTTTGGCCGATCAACGGTGTGCGCCCAGTCGAAGTGTGTCGCCACGAGCCGCGTCTTGTTGCTCTGGATCGGGCCGATGCAATGCCACTCGATCCCCGGTTCGCGCAGCAGCGCGATCTTTTCCACTCCCTCCTGGATGTAGTTTTCGCCGAAGGCGTGCTGGCCGGCTGTGCAGGCGGCGCGGATGGCCTCGGGCCCGAAGGTCTTGGACACCGCCAGCAGTGCGACTTCGTGCACGCCTCGGCCGCTGGCCTGGCAGGCCGTTGCAATTCGGGCACGCACTTGCTGGAGGTTGTGCGCGATCGTCGTCATAATCATTCGTTCAGCGTATCAAACTGCAACAATTTTCGAATCAACTCACTCGCCGAGGCACCGTGGACATTACCCAACTGCTGGCTTTCAGCGTCAAGAACAACGCTTCCGACCTGCACCTTTCGGCGGGCCTGCCGCCCATGATTCGCGTGCACGGCGACGTGCGGCGCCTGAACGTCGATGCACTCGAGCACAAGCAGGTGTTCGCGATGCTCTACGACATCATGAACGACACCCAGCGCAAGGTGTACGAGGAAAACCTTGAGGTGGATTTCTCGTTCGAGATCGAGGGGCTGGCGCGCTTTCGCGTCAACGCCTTCAACCAGAACCGCGGCGCCGCCGGCGTGCTGCGCACCATCCCCAGCAAGATCCTGACGCTGGAACAACTGGCCTGCCCCAAGATCTTCGGCGAACTGGCGCTCAAGCCGCGCGGCCTGGTGCTGGTCACCGGCCCCACGGGCTCGGGCAAGTCGACCACGCTGGCGGCCATGGTCAACCACTTGAACGAAATGGAATACGGCCACGTGCTGACGGTCGAAGATCCGATCGAGTTCGTGCACGAATCCAAGAAGTGCCTGATCAACCAGCGCGAGGTGGGTCCCATGACGCACAGCTTCGCCAACGCGTTGCGCTCGGCCCTGCGCGAGGACCCGGACGCCATCCTGGTGGGCGAGATGCGCGATCTGGAGACCATCCGCCTGGCCATGACGGCAGCCGAAACCGGTCACCTGGTTTTCGGCACCCTGCACACCTCCAGCGCCGCCAAGACCATCGACCGGATCATCGACGTGTTCCCGGCCGAGGAAAAGGAGATGGTGCGCGCCATGCTGTCGGAGTCGCTGCAGGCGGTGATCTCGCAAACCCTGTGCAAGAAAAAGGACGGCTCGGGCCGCGTGGCCGCGCACGAGATCATGATCGGCACGCCGGCCATCCGCAACCTGATCCGCGAGGCCAAGGTGGCGCAGATGTACTCCACCATCCAGACCGGCCAGGGCCAGGGCATGCAGACACTCGACCAGAATCTGACCGAGCTGGTGCGCCGCAACGTCATCAGCTCGATGGAGGCGCGCAGCAAGGCCAAGATTCCTGAGAACTTCCCTGGATGAAAATAGCCCCCATGCTCCGCTGCTGCGCATGCTGCGCTGCCCCCCAAGGAGCCCCCGGCCGCCTTGATGCGGCCCGGCGGCGGCCGGCGCAGCGGTAGGCGTCCAAATTTCAGAGAACCACCCCCGCCAGGAGTCTTTCCATGGAACGCGACCAGGCCAGCAAGTTCATCAACGAGTTGCTCAAGCTGATGCTCACCCGCAAGGGCAGCGACCTGTTCATCACCGCCGAGTTTCCGCCGGCGATCAAGGTGGACGGCAAGATCACCAAGGTGTCGTCGCAGAACCTGTCGCCCGCGCACACGCTGGCGCTGGTGCGCTCGGTGATGAACGACAAGCAGGCAGCCGAATTCGAGCGCACCAAGGAGTGCAATTTCGCCATCTCGCCGGCGGGCATCGGGCGCTTTCGCTGCAACGCCTTCGTGCAGCAGGGCAACGTCGGCATGGTGCTGCGGGTGATCCCGGCCGAGCTGCCCACCATCGACGGGCTGGGCATGCCATCGATCCTCAAGGACGTGGCCATGAGCAAGCGCGGCCTGGCGATCCTGGTGGGCGCCACGGGCTCCGGCAAGTCGACCACTCTGGCGGCCATGGTCGACTGGCGCAACATCAACAGCCAGGGCCACATCATCACGGTCGAGGACCCGGTGGAGTTCGTGCACCCGCACAAGAACTGCATCGTCACCCAGCGCGAGGTGGGCCTGGACACCGACGACTGGGAGGCGGCACTGAAAAACAGCCTGCGCCAGGCCCCCGACGTCATCCTGATGGGCGAAATCCGCGACCGCGAGACCATGGAGCACGCGGTGGCCTTTGCCGAAACCGGCCACCTGTGCCTGGCCACGCTGCACGCCAACAGCGCCAACCAGGCGCTGGACCGCATCATCAACTTCTTCCCCGAGGAGCGGCGCGCGCAGCTGCTGATGGACCTGTCGCTGAACCTGCGCGCGCTGATTTCGCAGCGGCTGATCGCCAGGCAAGACGGCAAGGGCCGCACCGCGGTGGTCGAGATCATGATCAACTCGCCGCTCATCTCCGACCTGATCTTCAAGGGCGAGGTGGGCGAGATCAAGGAGATCATGAAGAAGAGCCGCGAGCTGGGCATGCAGACCTTCGACCAGGCGCTGTTCGACGCGTTCGAGGCCAACCTGATCACCTACGAGGACGCGCTGCGCAACGCCGACTCGGCCAACGACCTGCGCCTGCAGATCAAGCTGACCAGCAAGCGCGCCAAGGAGCGCGACCTGGCGGCGGGCACCGAGCACCTGCAGATCGTCTAGGCGCCCGCGCCGCTCGCGTCGGCTCCTACAATCGGCGCATGAACGACTCGATCCAACCTCGGCCCTACGACCCCTGTGCACCCCACGCCGTTGCATTCCTGGGGCTGGGCGTGATGGGTTACCCGATGGCCGGCCACCTGGTGCAGGCCGGCCACCGCGTGCGTGTCTACAACCGCACCGCCGCACGCGCCCGGGCGTTCTGCGCCGAGTTTGCGGGCGCCACGGAAGCCGCTACCCCGGCCGAGGCTGTGGTCGGTGCCGACCTGGTATTTGCCTGCGTCGGCAACGACGACGACCTGCGTTCGGTGGTGCTCGGCGAGGCGGGCGCGCTGGCCGGCATGAAGGCCGACGCGGTGTTCGTCGACCACACCACCGCCTCGGCGCACGTGGCGCGCGAGCTGGATGTGGCGACCCGCGCGCGCGGCCTGCACTTCATCGATGCCCCCGTCTCCGGCGGGCAGGCCGGAGCGCAGAAGGGCGTGCTCACGGTGATGTGCGGCGGCGAGTCCCAGGCGTTCGAGCGTATGCGGCCGGTCGCGCTGGCGTTCGCGCGCGCCGTCACGCTGATGGGGCCCAGCGGCTTCGGACAACTCGCCAAGATGGTCAACCAGATTTGCGTGGCCGGCGCGGTTCAGGGCCTGGCCGAGGCGATCGCGTTCGGGCAGCAATCGGGGCTGGACATGGCGCGCGTGCTCGACGTCATCAGCAAGGGCGCGGCGCAAAGCTGGCAGATGGACAACCGCGGCCCGACGATGGTCGAGGGCCGGTTCGACTTCGGCTTCGCCGTCGACTGGATGCGCAAGGATCTGGGGCTGGTGCTGAACGAGGCGCGCCACAACGGCGCCCGCCTGCCAATGACGGCGCTGATCGACCAGTTTTACGCCGACGTGCAGCAGATGGGCGGCGGGCGCTGGGACACGTCCAGCCTCATCAAGCGCCTGAAATAGACTCCGCGAGTCAAGGCCCGCGCCCGCTCCCGCGGGCTGAATCACTTCGCCGGCGGCAGCGGCCGCACCTCGACCGGCGGCTGCTGGATCACCGGCGGCTGCGGGGCCACCGGGTGCGCCACCGCGCCTTCGGGCGCCGGCGCGGTGGCGGGCGCCGTGCTGACGGGGGCCGGCGGCGGGGTGCTGCCGGTGGGGTCGTTCGGGTGCAGGGCCGCTTGGTCGCTGATGAGGTCGATCACCCGCACCACGCGCTGCACGCCGGGCGTGGTGCGTGCCACCTCGGTGGCCAGTGCCGCCTCGCGCTGGGTCAGTCGACCCATCAGGTAGACGATGCCGCGCTCGGTCACCACCTTGACGCTGTTGCCCGGGACCCCGTTGGTGTCCAGCAGCGCGGTCTTCACCCGCCCGGTGATCACCGTGTCGTTCGAGCGCTGGCCGAGCGTGGGCTCCGACGTCACCGCCAGTTCGTTGACCACGCTCGCCACCTCCGGCGTGCCGGCCACGGCTGCCTGCACGCGCTGCTTGTCCTCGGCCGTGTCCACGTCGCCCGTGATCAGCACCTTGCGGTAGTAGCTGGTCACACTCACGTTGCGGCGCTTGCTGCCCAGCGCGTCGTTGATGCGGCTGGAGGCACGCAATTCGATGGTCTGGTCGGCCAGCTGCGTGCTGGCGGATCGCCGGTCGGTGGCCACCACGCCACCCACCACGGCGGCGCCACCCACCACGGCGGCGGCGCAGCCAGTCAACAGGGCCGTGGCCAGCGCCAGGCCGGGTGCGGTCAGCCGAAGGGAAAGCGATGTCATGCGGGGTTCTCCTTGTCACCAAGCAATTGCCGATCGAGGCCTTCGCACACGCAGTGCAGCACCATCTGGTGTGCCTCGAGAATGTGAACGGTGTCCGTGCTGGGCACGGCCACGCGGATGTCGGTGTCGCGCAGGCGCCGGCCCAGCTCACCGTCGTCCTGGCCGGTCAGGGCCACCACGCTCATGTCGCGTTCGTGCGCCGCATCGACGGCACGCAGCAGACTGGGAGCCCGGCTGTCCGTGGTCAGCATCAGCAGTACGTCGCCTGCGGCGCCCAGCGCGCGCACCTGCGCCGCCAGGCTGTCGTTGCAGTCACCCTGGCGTCCGAGCGCGGTGAAAGTGGCCAGATCGGTGCCCAGCGCGAGCGCCGGCAGGGCGGGGCGCTCGCGCGCGAGACCCCCGACGAGCAGCGCCACGACGTATTGGGCCAGCGCGCCACAGGCGCCGCTGCCACCGGTCAGAATCTTGTTGCCACCGGTGACGCAGGCCAGAAGGGCCTGGGTGGCCTGGGCAATGGGTCGCGCCAGCGCGTCCGCCCACTGGTACCGGAGGTCGGCGCCGTCGATGAAATGCTGATGAACGTGCTGCTCTTGCATTCATAGCAATGATAGCAGTGCAGTCGTTACCGTGGCGTAGCTCTTCTTGTCAATTCGCATCAAAGGCGGCGCGCAGCCACTCGATGGCTCCGGCCTCGATCGCCACCACGTCGAAGCGGCACGGCGGCGGCGCCGCCAGGCGCTGCAGATAGTGGCGTGCCGCCAGCACGATGCGCCGCTGCTTGATGGAGCCCACGCTGGCCGCCGCGCCGCCGGCCGCCGCGCTGGCGCGCGAGCGCACCTCGACGAACACCAGCGTGCCGTCCGGCTCGCGCACGATCAGGTCGATTTCCCCGCCACCGCGGCCCGGCGTTCGATAATTGCGCTCGACCAGGCGCAAGCCCGCGCGCTGCAGGTGGGCCAGCGCCACGTCCTCGGCCGCCGTGCCGCGTGCCCGGGTGCTCTGCGCCCATCGCCCGCCGAAGATTCCCACGCCCAGCTCCTTCACCGGAAGACCGCCTTGTCCACGCCCGATCCAGCACCGCTTGGCAAAGCCGATTTCCAGCTTGCCCTGCAGGCCGCACGCCACGCGGCCGGCGCGCAGCATTATCCGGCGGCCACCCTGTACGTCGTGGCCACGCCGATCGGCAACCTCGCGGACATCGGCTTGCGCGCGCTGCATGTGCTGCAACTGGCCGACGCCATCGCCTGCGAGGACACGCGCCACACCGGCGCGCTGCTGCGCGCCTACGGCATCGACGGCAAGCCCCTGCTGGCGCTGCACCAGCACAACGAGGCGGGCGCCACGCAGCAGGTGATCGAGCGCCTGCGGCGCGGCGAGCGCGTGGCCTGCGTGAGCGACGCCGGCACCCCCGCCGTGAGCGACCCCGGCGCGCGCCTGGTGGCCGCCTGCGCCGCCGCCGCCTTGCGCGTGGTGCCGCTGCCCGGTGCCAGCAGCGTGACCACCGCGGTCAGCGCGGCGGGCCTGGTGGGTGAGGGCGGCTTTGTCTTTGCCGGCTTCCTGCCCGCGCGCGCCGCCGAGCATCGCGATGCGGCGGCGCTGCTGGCGCAAGAGCCGCGCGCCGTGGTGCTGCTGGAAGCGCCGCA
>CAZGOL010000110.1:0-8408 GCA_964527755.1 uncultured Ottowia sp. | reverse complement strand
CCCCTCCCAGCCGCCGACCAGCAGTCACTCAAGGCATCGTAAGAGGCGATCTGGACCGCTGGAAGCGTGGGGAGGTATGACGGTCGTGGGTGCGATCGCACTCGCGGTGATCGTCACCGGATTCCTCCTCCTCCGCCAACCGCTCGGCTTTGCCCAATCGGATCGCCCACTGCTCGGCGATTTCGTCGAAAGCGGTGCGGCCGATCACGTTGAAGATGGCACGCTCGGCGCTCCGGCGACCCTCCCTCCCGCCGGTGGCCCCCATTACACGACTCCTGCCCGGACAGGTGTCTTTGAAAGCCCGCTGGACGACGGCTACCTGGTACACGCCCTGGAGCACGGCATTGTCTGGTTGGCCTACTCGCCGGACCTGCTAGACACGCAGGGGTTAGAGACGCTGAAGGCTCTTGCTGCGGAATACTCTCGTGACGTCATCCTGTCTCCACGTACCGTGAACGATGTCGCCCTCTACGCCGTCTCGTGGGGGCGCCGGCTCCAGGCGACGCCGGGCGACATCGACCTCCTCCGGACGTTCATCGAAACGAACCGCAACCGCTCGCCTGAACCGGGGATCCGGTGACGCCAGCCCGTAACCCCGCGAGGGCGCGCCGCACGTGCATGAGGGATGTGAACCCGCGAACCACGTCGGTGTATCAGCCCTCCGCTCCGAGAGTGGTCGCGGCGAGGGGCGGCGAGATGGGAAGCGTCGCGTGCTAGCTAGGCCTGCCTTGTTCACGCTCGGGGGCGTCCTCGCCGGAGCGGCCGTCGCCCTCGGGGCGGCGTTCGTGCTCGACTGGAGGAGCGCCCCACCGCTACCCGCACCCGACGAGACGACGCCCGTCGCCACCGGTCGCAGACTCGGTCCGCGGCTCGGACTCGAGGAGCGTGTCTTCAACCTTCAGAACACGACTGTACGCGGGGCGGCCTATCTCAAACTGCAGACGGTGATCGAGTTCCAGACCAGCGATCCCAGGTGGGCACGGGTCATCAACGGCTGCGTGCGTTCCTCTCCGATCCCGATGCCCATGGTGGCGGAGGCACGAGCACTCCCGTTCCTGGATGTCCGCGCGCCGGACGTCGAGGCGGCGGAGGATCCGTGCGTCGCAGAGGAGGAGGAACTGCTCGACGAGTTCGGGGTGGAGATCGGCTCCGGCCGCCAGCTGATCGAGGATGCCGTCACCCTGATCGTGACGACGAAGTCTTCCGATTGGCTTGCGACCGCTGAGGGCAAAGAAGAACTCAAGCAGGAGATCCAGCGCGCCACTGAGGACATCCTGGGCGACGAGTTCATCGTCACCCGCGTCCTCTTCACGGCCTTCATCATGCAGTAGCAGTCGGTGGTGCGTAGTGTCTGGTGCGTAGGGCGTCGGTTCGCCGCTGGAACGCGCGACAGCCATAACCGCGCCCACGTGAGCCGGCCCGTGGAGGAATGGCGCAGCCGCCGTTCCCGCCTCCTCCGGCCCTGTCGGCCGACCCAGGCGAGATCCGCTCTAGCGGAGCCCCTGCACGACGATGAGTGTGAGCATGTAGATCCCGACGGCGGCGAAGATCGCCCACCCTCCCGATGCCTGCGACGTTCCGATCCACGTCCAGAATGGCGCCCGCGGTCGTGGTCCGAGGAGCCAGCTGGCGAGTTGTGCCAGCCCGAGGACGAGCATGACGTTGGCGGCGGCAAGCACGGTACTCACGGAAGCCGCTCTGCGCGGACGACCGTTCGGTCGTTGTAGGTCTGGGTGAGCGGATCGAAGTCTCCGCCGCAGGTATAGAGAGTGACCGAGTCGCTCGACACGCGATCGCTCCACACGGCGCCCCAGTCGGTCACCTCGGGCGACGCGGACAGTTGCTGGTTCCAGACGACCGCGTAGCGGAGGGTTTCGCCCTGGTAGTCGACTTCAATGATGTCGCCAGGAGTCAGCCCGGCGAGGGACTCGAACACGCCGCCTCCGCGATAGTTTGCTTCGGCGTAGGGCACGTAGGCGGCGTAGTCCACGTGTCCGGCGAAGATCGCGTTGCCGCCCTCGCCGGGGACACCACCCATGCCTGTCCAGGTGGAGAGGTCGTACCAGACGACATCCGCCGGCCCGGCAGGTAGCGGCATCACTCCAGTCTCATCGACGAACCGAGAAGCGACGGCTGCATCCACGCCGAGCATGGGGATGCGAAGGCGGCCGAAGGTCGCGTCGGACGGATAGCCGAACTCGTCGATGAAGTCAGACAGGTCTGACTCAGGCAACTCGCCGGCAGCGGCCCGCGGTGAATCGACCGGGCTGCGAGGAGCCGTGGCGGTTTCCTCAGCGGCGGGAGTGGGCGTCTCGTCCGTGGCTGGCACTCCCGGGCGGATCACGATGCCCGCGTCTCCATCGCCGCCACAGGCAGCCAGCGTCGCCATGACGAGGACGCCTACCAGCGCGTTCAGAACGGGGTGCCGGCATCCCGGCCCGCGCCGACCTGGGCGACGAACGGGGGCGCCGACGCGGGCGCATTCGTCACGAGCGCCCCCGCTCGTCGCAGCGCGCTCTGCGGCCCGCCTACGAACCAAACCACTCGGCTTCCCACGCCTCCAACTGAGCGATCTCCGCTGTCTGAGCGTCGATAATCGCCTGGGCCAACGCACGCAATTCCTCGTGTTCGGCCTGGGTGAGCGCCTCTTCCGCCATGCCAACTGCACCCTCGTGGTGGGCGATCATCGCCCTGATGAAGCGCTGGTCGAATGGGGCCGCTTCGTCCCCGCTCACCTCCATGTCGCCCATCGCCATCCCCATGCCATCGGTCTGCATGAGCCCCGGATACCACTCCACCCGCCAGGACTCCAACTGGCCGATCTCCGCAACCTGCGCGTCGATGATCTCCTCCGCCATCGCGCGGAGTTCCGGACGCTCGGACTCGACGCGGATCTGCTTGGCCATGGCGATCGCGCCCCGGTGGTGCTCGACCATGCTGTCGATGAACATGGCATCGAAAGGCACCTCCGCGTCCATCTCCGGCATCGCGTGAGCTGAGCCGGCCGCGGTGCTCGCTTCGGTGGCGACCGCCCCTCCAGATATGCTGTCCGTGGACTCGTCCGCACCGCCACAGGCGGCGATCAACAGCACCGAGCCCATGGCCCCGACTCGGACGGTGGCGGCAACGACGCGACGCATCGAATACTCCTATTACTACCGCGTGTAGTAGAGTACGATATCTGAGTGACCGAACGCCGTAAACAACGCGCCGCCGCCGGGGATCTCGAACTCGAGGTCCTGAACGCCCTGTGGGACGCCGGTTCCCTGTCGACTCCTGATGTGCATGCGCGGGTGGGCGTTCCACGGGAGCTGGCCTATACGACCATCCTGACGGTGCTCCAGCGCCTCACGAAAAAGGGCCTGGTCACCCGTGGCGACGGCCGGCGGAGCCATGTCTACACCCCGGCCATGAGCCGCGACGACTACGAGCGGGAGCGAGCTCGTGTCATCGCTGGGACGCTCATCGAGCTGGGCGAGGTCGGCGTCGCGGCGTTTCTCGCGGAGGCGGACCGCCTCGACCCGGAGGTGCTCCGTGGGTTGCGGAGGAAGCTCGGAGGCACTGAGTGAGCTACCTCGTCCGCGGCAGCCTGATCCTCTTTCTGGCGGCGGCGCCTGGTCTTCCGCTGGTCACCGGACACAGCGCCTGGCAGCATCTTGCTGGCCTCCCCGGCGGTATCCAGGCCAGCGCCCTCTTGCACCGTGAGTCAGTGCTGCTTCTGGGACTTACGGGCGTCACCACGATGCCCCTCGCGCGACTTGGCATTGCCTGCGTGCGAATGTTGCGAGCATCGCGCCGACTATCCCTCGTCGCAACCACGGCTGAAGAGGACCACCACGACGGACTCACCTACCGTCGTGTCCCGGATCCACGCGTGAGTCTGTTCGCCGCGGGGTTCGTCAGGCCGCGCATCTATGCGACGCAGGGCGCTGTCGACGCGATGTCACCAGCCCTGCTCCACGCCGGTCTCCTCCACGAACTCGCCCACCTGCGCGGTGATCACCCACGCTGGTTCACGATTCTCGCCATCCTTCGCTACGCCTACGGGTGGCTCCCGGGTGTCCCCCGGTACTTCGACGCCGTGCGCCTCCAGGCCGAACGACAGGCCGATCGCTGGGCCTTAGCGGCCGGCGCACGGCGGACCGACCTCTTCGATGCAATTGCGTTGGCCGCCACGGCGGGCCCGGCGCGCGACCGCCATCAGCCAGCGGGTGCCCTCGGTGCGGTCGGTGTGGAGCAGCGCCTGCGGTGGATCGCTCTGGACGAACCGGGGCGGCCACGACTTCCCCTCGCCCGTGCAGCCCTGTCCGCCGCCGCCCTCTGGTCGGTCCCACTGGCCGCACACGGATTCCTGTGGATGGGCCTGATCTCGGGCGTCACCTCCCATCACGTGGCTTGATCATGAGTACGAGATGGTCCGCCCCGGCGGGATCCGGGGCAGGAAGCAAAGGAGCGCACAAGCATGCAAATGGCACTGTCATCCCCTGAGATCACCTGTGATCACTGCATCACGACCATCCGCGGCGTCGTCGAGTCCTCCGGGGAGGCCCGGTTCGTGTCCGGTGATCCCGACACCCGCACCTTCGTGGTGGAGGTTGCGAGTGGTGGCGTGCTGGATGCGCTCACCACGGCGCTCGCGGCTGCGGGGTACCCGCTCGGTGACGTCTCACCGAGTGCTGGAGCACCCCGGCCAGGTTTGACGGAAGGCTGGGCTCCAGTCGGTTATCGCATCGAGAAGACGGGCGTCGGCGCCAACGTGAACTACGACTGCTATTGCGGCTGCGACGCAGGCTTTGCGCTGGACCGGTCACAGGCCGATCAGTCCACCGAGTCGTGCTGCTGCGGCAACCACATGCTCGTCGGCCCGGGCGCGGGCGACCGCATCATGAGCAAACTTGAAGACCCGGCGAGCTATCGGGTCGACGTGCAGACCGTCACGATGCCCTGGGGGCAGCCGCTGGACGTCGCCCTCGCGATCCCGCGGACGGCCGAGTAGGCGTCGTCGGAACTCATTGCTCCGGCAGTCGCTCCTGGTACTCGCGTTCGGTGTCACCCCAGAGCGTCTTGATGTAGGCGAGCACGCCGTCGATCTCTTCGGCCGTCAGTTGACCGCCGAAGGCCGGCATGCCCGATCGCAACCCTGCGCCACCGTAGACGGCCTCGCCACCGCGACGAATGATGTCCAGCAGACGGCGTCAGGGTGGTGCCACGTGTGCCCTGACGCGTCGTGCGGCGGCGCCGGCAGCGTCCCGCCGGCCTGCCGAGACTGCCAGTTCGGCTGGCCCGCGCCACTCACGCCGTGGCAGGTCGCGCAGTTCGCCTGGTACACCGCTGCGCCGAGGGCGATCACCTCGGGGCCCGGCTCGCGGTCCGGCGCCGCCGCCCCACACGCGGCGAGCCCGACCGCTGCCGCCACGGCGACGAATGCGAGGATCCACCGAAGCAGACATGTTGGCCGTGGCGGGTGAACGGGCCCGGACATCACGATGCGCTGGTCACAGACACGAGCGTTCGCCCCACGTTGTCTCGGGCGATCGCACGCAGCGCCGCCGCGGAATAGCGCTGGGTGACGCTGGCCTGGAACTCGTACGTGACGGAGTCGACCTCCCATCGCAGATAGAGCAGCGCCGGCCCAGCATGTCCGGCGGTTTCGAAGCCCGTCACCCGGATCCCGTCCACGGACCACGACAGCCGGCGCGTGCCGTCCGGCACCTGCGTGAACGCCCGTACGGCCCGCGATTGACTCATGAGGAAGACGGTCTGGTCGGCCGAGACGACGAACGTCAGGCGAGGCTCGCCGGCGGGCCGGTCGAGCGTGATCCCGGCGACGTGGAGCGAGCGGCCGGCGCACGGGACGACGGGTGTGAACCCGAGTCCGTTCCGCCATTGATCCAGTCGTTCGCTCTGCGCTTCGTTGAGGACCAGCGGGGCACAGCCGCCTGCCGCTGTCGTGCACCCGGAGATTATGGCGACGAGGACTGTGACCACCAGCACCTCGGGCCAGACCCGGCGTATGGGACTGTCGTGCTGGCGCCAGAGGCGGGGTAGCAGGCGGCCGTCAGTGCCCATGGGGGTCGATTCCCTCGCTCGCGTCGGGCGCGTCCGCGGCGCCATCGCCACTGATCGCGGGGCCGATCACGAACGTGGAGACCGAGAAGGCCACCATGAACACGGCGAGCGCGATCGCAGGCGCCCACCACGTCTGGAAGCGACGTCGGAGCCGGAGGAGCAGGGGCACGGTGAAGACGAAGCCGACCGCACCGAAGAGGATGCTGCCCGTCGCCCCGGTGAGGAACGCCGCACCGGCTAGCGGTAGCGCGTGATGGAGGACGTGAGGCGCGATCCCGGCGACGGTCCCGAGGACCGCCGCCAGCGATGCCATCAGGCGGTCCACCCATCCCCGTCCGCCGGCGACCGTGCCCCTCGCGGGCGGGGCGTGGTGAGCCGCATGGCTCAATGGATCCGGTTCCTGCCCCTGCCCGATCATCGGTCCGGTCCCTTTCCGCCTCCACTCGCGCGTCCACGCTGCCGCCGTGCCTGCTCAAGTGTCACGAGGAAGCCCCTGGATCCTTTGGACTGTGCGGCGGCGAGCACGTCCCAGTGCTCACGGAGGTGATGCTGGAAGCCACCGATCAGCATGTCGACCGACACCCTCCGGTGCCGCAAGGCTCGGAGCCCGGGGGCCGGAGCCGGTATCAGACCCGGTGACGGTCCCGACGGCGCTGAGGAAGGTCAGCGTCGCCGGCGGGAGACTCATCGTTGGCCCACGATCGCCCGACGGAACGCGAGGAGCCCCACCAGCGCGACCACGGCGAGGTAGCCGAGCGCCGCGAGCAGCGCGTCCGGACGGTCGAAGTCCGGCGTGAACGCGGCGTCCACCAGCACCTCCGTCGGCCAGTAGCCGGGGAGCGCCTGCACCCACCAGGCGACCTCGTCGCGCGGGAACATCGGGTTCTGGAGAAGGCCGATGTCGATCATCGGCGCGAAGAACATCAGGTAGGTGCCGCTCATCGGCGACAGGAACAGCCCGACGGCGGCTCCGAGGAACGCATACTGCAGCGCCGCGACCAGGTTCACGACGGTAAAGAGCAGCAACTGCTCCGGTACGAATCCAGGCAGCGTGGCGGCGACGCTGACGGCGGTGATCGCCGTGCTGAGCGCGGCGATCACGGCGAGTCGCGAGGTCAGCAGTGTCCACGCTGACAGCCCCGCCCGCAGCAGCCGGCGGTCGCCCTCGCGGCTGACGATCATCACGAACAGGCCGAGGATGCCTGCCAGGAACGAGACGGTCATCGGCACCATGATCGCGCCGTGGAGGTTGCGCATCCCCACCGGGATCGGCGCCTCGACGCCACCGACGGTCGCCGTCACGGCGTAGGGGACATCGGGGGTGCGCGCGAACGACAGGAGGATGAAGGCGATCGGCAGCACGACCAGGAGCGCCGCGAAGAGGGTGTTCCGCAGGTGCTGCCGCAGCCCCATCGTCGTCACGGTCACGAGCGGTGCCACCCCGACGCTCATCTCGCGCGCGCCGCTCGATAGAAGGCGGCGCCGGCCAGCGCACTGACGCTGAGGGCGTAGGCAGCGATGTACCACCAGTGCACCGGATCGTGCGGCTGGGCAGCGGTCACCGAGAGCAGCACCTTGGTCGGGTAGAAGGTCGGGAGGAGGTTCAGCGGGAACCCGCCGGCCTCTCCAAACAGCGGGCTCGCGATAAACGCGTCCATGACGAAGAAGAAGAGCAGCGCGAACGAACCCTCGAGCTCACCGGGCACGAGCGAGCCGATGAGCACCCCCAACGCCCCGTAGAGGAGCGCGGCCAGGTACATCACCGCCAGCATCTGCACGGGATCCGTGGGGCTGAGCCGGGTGAGCAGCAGCAGGTAGCTGGCCAGCGTTGCCAGGCCACCGAAGAGCGCGATCACGATGAAGCGCAGCGCGACGAGCTGGACTGGCCGGTAGCCCGCACCCAGCAGCCGACGGTCCGCCGCGCGAGCGCCCGTGATCATGAAGAAGCCCATCATCCCCGTGAGGAAGGCCGCGGCCCAGAGGGCGCCCATCGACTCGGCCATCGCCGTGGTCAGGCCAGTCGCGAAGATGCGGGAGATGCGCCCGATCGCGTCTCCCACCGCGAAGATCACCAGCGCGGGGATCGCCACGAGCAGGACGACGTTGAGCGTCGTGCGGTAGTACTCCCTCACGAACATTGCGAGCGGCGTGGTCCAGCGCGCGGCCCCGCTAGCGCTCACGTTCGCACCGTCCGTCTGCCACCCGGTAGATGCGGTCGAAGCGCTCCGGATCTTCGACGAAGTGGGACACGATCAGGATCGAGCGTCCGCGGTCCGCGAGCTCGCGCGACATCTCCCAGAAGCGCAGGTACGTCTCGTAGTCGAAGCCGGCATACGGCT
>CAZGOL010000109.1:0-8489 GCA_964527755.1 uncultured Ottowia sp. | reverse complement strand
GCGCACGCCAAACCCCGCCGGCGCTGCTGGCGGGGTTTTTTTCGTCCTGAACATGCCCCAAACACCCGCCCAGCGCCTCGTGTTCTTGAAATCAAGTCGGCACGCGGTCTACTGCTCCTGACCCGCCTGCGCCGACGTGGACCGCCCGAAGAGCCGTCGCCGCTGGCGGCGAGCACCGCAGCCAGTGGGGTCTGGGGGTGTTTCAGCGCCCTGCCGCGGCAAAGCGCACCGTCACCACCAGCCCGTGCGGCTCATGCATGTTTGCCTCCAGGGCGACGCTGGCACCGCAGGCGCGCGCCACCTCGCGCACGATCGCCAGGCCCAGTCCCGTGCCTTCGCCATCGTGCGACAGGCGAAAGAACCGCTCGAACACGCGCTCGCGTGCCTCGGCGGGAATGCCGGGGCCGTTGTCCTGCACCTGCAATTCCACCTGCGCCTGGCCGCGGCGCACCAGCACCGTCACCCGGCCGCCCTCCTGCGTGTAGCGCAAGGCGTTGTCCAGCAAGTTGGAGACGAGCGCGTCGAGCAGAGCAGGCTCGGCATGCACCATGAAGTCGCGGTCGACCGGCGCCTCCAGCCCGAGATCGATGTGGCGACGATCGGCCAGCGCCGCCAGTTGCTCGATGCCGTGCAATGCGGCGTCGCGCAGATCGACCGACACCAGCGGCGACCCGGCATCGGCCTGCTCGGCCTGCGCCATCAGCAGCAACTGGTTGGTGACGGCGATCAGCCGGCGGTTGCTCGCCTGCAGTTCCTGCCAAAACACGTCCATGTCGGCGCGGCGCGTGGCCCAGTCGGTGCGATGCGCGCGCGCATAACGTACGAATTCGATCTGCGAGGCCTGTAGCGCCAGCGGCGTGCGCAACTGGTGCGCGGCGTCGGCAATGAAGCGCCGCTGCGCCTGCGAGTGCGCCCTGAGCTGGCGCACGAACTGGTTGATGGTCTCGCCCACGGGCCGCAACTCGGCATGCAGCGCGCGCGCATCGACCGCAAAGTCCAGATGCAACGGGTCGCGCTGGGCCAGCTGGCGGCCCAGGCGCAGCAGGGGCCGCAGCTCCCAGGTCAGCGCCAGCGTGGTCAAGCCGACCGCAAGCACCAGCGCCAGCAGCAGGTAGCCCACGGTGGGCCACCAGAGCGCCTGCACCATCTGGTCGCGGCTGCGCTCGGTCTTGGCCACGGCAATGGTGATCTGGCGCGCTCCGGCCACGTCGTACATCGAACGTTCGGTGATGACCGCGCGCACCGGCTGGCCCCGGATCGTGGCGTGATACCACTGCGCGCGATCGGGACCCTGCAGTTGGCGCGCAGCCGGCAACGGGAAATCCGGGATGCCGGCCAGCAGCGTCCCGCCGTCGCCGCTGACGCTGAGGAAAACCTGGTCGCGCGCGGGCGAGAGGAAAAGACCGAGCGCGGCCGGCGGCACGCTGGCCTGCACCGCGTCGCCGTCCCAGATCAGGCGATCGGACAGCACCTTGGCGGACGCCAGCAAGTCGTGGTCCTGCACGTAGTCAGCCACCTCGCTCGCGTGACGCCAGCTGAGCCAGGCGCTGACGGCCACAAACAGCGACAGCGGCAGCAGCAACCACCCCGCCAGACGCACGCGCAAGCTCGACGGCATCGCCGGCCCTGCCGATCAGCCACGGGCCGGCCGCGATGGCCTGGTCAATCGCGACAAGGCACGGCCCGCCCGGCGGTGGCTCACGCTTGCTCCTTCGCGCGCAGCAGATAGCCGACGCCGCGCAGCGTGATGATGGTGGCCTGGCTGGCCTCCAGCTTGCGGCGCAGGCGGTGCACGTACAGCTCCAGCGCATCCACGCTCGGCTCGTCGTCGAGGTCGAACAAC
Organism: uncultured Ottowia sp.; assembly: GCA_964527755.1. Taxonomy (GTDB): domain Bacteria; phylum Pseudomonadota; class Gammaproteobacteria; order Burkholderiales; family Burkholderiaceae_C; genus Ottowia. The sequence goes on along the minus strand of CAZGOL010000109.1, from coordinate 6,646 downwards.
CCGTCGAGCAGCGCCTGCTTGGGCACCGCGCTGCCCTGCCTGAGCATCAACGCCTCCAGCAGCGCGCGCTCGCGCGGCGGCAGTGCCAGCGGCGTGCCGGCCAGCGCGAACTGGCGTGTTGGCAACTCGTAGCGCAGGTCTCCGCACAGCAGGGTGTTGGCGCGGCCCGGAACCTGGCGACGCACCAGCGCCTTGATGCGCGCCACCAGCTCGCGCCCCTCGATGGGCTTGACCATGTAGTCGTCGGCGCCGATCTCCAGGCACAGCACCTTCTGGTCCAGCGAGGCGCTGGCCGTCAGGATCAGCACCGGCACGTCGTCGCCGCGCTCACGCAGGCGCCGCAGCACCGCCTTGCCCGACATCTGCGGAAGGTTCAGGTCGAGCAGCACCAGGTCGTAGCGCGCCGCACGCAACTGGCGATCGGCTGCATCGCCGTCGGGAACCTCGTCGACCACGAAATCGTGCTCGCGCAGCAGGCGCGCCAGCCAGTGTGCCAGCTCGCGGTTGTCTTCGATCAACAGCAGCTTCATGGCGCCGGCCCGACCCCGGTTGCCGGCGCGACCCCCGTGCGATCGATCAGGGATAACCCCGAACAATGGATGGAACCGGTGAAAGCCATTTGAAAGATCGCGCTGCCTAGACTGAACGCCATGCCGTCGCGCCATTGCCGCATGCCGGCCCACTTTCTGTCAAGGAGACTTGCATGACCCATCCTACCCGCCGCACCTTGCTGGCTTGCGCGCTGAGCGCCACGCTCGCGCTTGCCAGCCCCTTCGCGCAGGCCGCCGACGCACCCATCACCATCATGGTGGGCGGCATCAACAAGATCATCTACCTGCCAGCCAAGCTGACCGAGGCGCTGGGCTACTTCAAGGACGAGGGCCTGAACGTCGAACTGCAGTCGCAGCCGGCCGGCGTCGACGCCGAGAACCAGTTGATCGCCGGTGCCGTGCAAGGGGTGGTGGGCTTCTACGACCACACCATCGACTTGCAGGCCAAGGGCAAGGAGGTGCAGGCGATTGCCGTCTTCTGCAAGGTGCCGGGCGAGGTCGAGCTGGTCTCGACCAAGGCGGCGCCGACGTTCAAGACCATGGCCGATGCCAAGGGCAAGACGCTGGGCGTGACCGGTCTGGGCTCATCGACGGACTTCCTCACGCGTTACCTGGCGCTGCGTCAGGGGGTCGAGTCGAAAGACTATTCGCTGCTGCCGGTGGGCGCGGGCAACACCTTCATTGCCGCGATGCAGCAAGACCGCATCCAGGCCGGCATGACGACCGAGCCGACGGTGGCGCAGATGCTCAAGACCGGCGAAGCCAAGGTGCTGGTGGACATGCGCACTGAAGAAGGCACGCGCGAGGCGCTGGGTGGCCTGTACCCGGCGGCCAGCCTCTACGTCTCCAATGCCTGGGCCGAATCGCACAAGGCGCAGGCAACCAAGCTGGCGCACGCCTTTGCCAGGACCATGCAGTACATCCACAGCCACAGCGCCGAGGAGATCGCCGAGAAGATGCCGCGCGACTACTACGGCAAGGACAAGGAGCTGTACGTGAGCGCGCTCAAGAGTTCGCTGCCGATGTTCACCACGGATGCGCGCATGCCCGAGGGTGGGCCGGAAACGGTGCTGAAGGTGCTGGCCACCTTCAAGCCGCAGGTCAAGGCCAAGAACATCGACTTGAGCAAAACCTATACCAACGCCTACCTGGCGGCCAAGTGACCATGGATGGGATGACCTCCAACGCCCCGCCGAATGCCATGCCAGGGGCAGCGTCCGCCGCCATCGATTTCCGCGACGTCTCGCTGCGCTTCATCTCCGGCGACGGCACGGCGACGGTCACGCTGCGCAACTTCAGCATGTGCGTGGCGCGCGGCGAATTCGTCGCCATCGTCGGGCCCACGGGCTGCGGCAAGTCGACCACCCTCAACCTCATCACCGGGCTCTTGCGCCCAACCGTGGGCGAGGTCGATGTGATGGGGCAGCCGGTGAACGGGATCGATCCGCGCATCGGCTTCGTGTTTCAGGCCGATGCGGTCTTTCCCTGGCGCAACGTGATCGACAACGTGATGGCCGGGCCGATCTTTCGCGGCACGTCGCACGCCAAGGCGCGCGAAGAGGCGCTGCAATGGATAGAGCGCGTCGGCCTCAAGGGCTTCGAGCACCACTACCCGCACCAGCTCTCGGGCGGCATGCGCAAGCGCGTGGCCCTGGCGCAGACCTTCATCAACCGCCCCGAGATCATGCTGATGGACGAGCCGTTCTCGGCGCTGGACATGCAGACGCGCACGCTGATGCAGGACGAGCTGCTCGGGCTGTGGACGGCCAGCGGCGGCTCGGTGGTCTTCGTCACGCACGACATCGAGGAGGCGATCGCGCTCGCGGACCGCGTGTTCGTGCTCTCGGCGCGCCCGGCCACGCTCAAGGCGGTCTACCCGGTCGATCTGCCGCGCCCGCGCGTGATGGCGCAGGTGCGCTACGAGCCGGCCTTCATTGACCTCTCCAAGCGCATCTGGGCCGACCTGCGCGAGGAAGTCGCCATCCATTGAGCCAACGAACATCATGAACACTGCCGTGCTCTCCCCCATGGCCGCGCCGGGCGCGGTGCCAGCCTCGCTCAGCGAAGAGGCGCTGGCGCGCGAATCGCTGCGCGCGCAGGCCGCGCTGCGTCGGCGCCGCTGGGTCATCATCGCACTGCGCCTGCTGTTTCTTTTCGTCGTGCTCGGCGGCTGGGAGTTGCTGGCGCGCCTGAAATGGATCGACCCGTTCTTCTACTCGCAGCCGTCGCTGATCTGGGAGCAGATCGCCGAATGGCAGCGCGACGGGACCTCGCAAGGGCCGCTGTGGGTGCAGATCGCGGTGACGCTGGAGGAAACCATCATCGGTTTCCTGATCGGCGGCATCGGCGGCATCGTCTTCGGCATCCTGCTCGGGCGCAACAAGCTGCTCGCCGACGTGTTCAGCATCTACATCAAGATCGCCAACTCGATTCCGCGCGTGGTGCTGGGCTCGGTCTTCGTCATCGCGCTCGGCCTGGGCATGGCGTCCAAGGTGGCGCTGGCGGTGGTGATGGTGTTCTTCGTCGTCTTCGGCAACGCCTTCCAGGGCGTGGTCGAGGCCGACAAATACCTGATCGCCAATGCGCGCATCCTCGGGGCCTCCAAACGGCAGGTGACGATGGCGGTGGTGATTCCATCGGCCATGTCATGGATCCTCGCCAGCCTGCACGTGAGCTTCGGCTTTGCGCTGGTCGGCGCCGTCGTCGGCGAATTCCTCGGTGCGAAGCAAGGCATGGGCCTCTTGATCGCCACCGCGCAGGGCGCGTTCAATGCCAGCGGCGTGTTTGCCGCCATGATCCTGCTGGCGGCGGTGGCGCTGGTGGCCGATTTCCTGCTGACGCGGCTGGAAAAGCGGCTGCTCAAATGGCGGCCAGCGGCATTCTGACCTCGCGGCGGTTCAGCCGCCGCGCAAGCGCGCGAGCAGCCCGGCCGTGGAGCCGTCCAGCGCGGTGACGGTGACATCGCCCCGCAGCGCGGCGCGAATTTCCCCGGCATGGCGCTTGCCCAGTTCCACTCCCCACTGATCAAAGCTGTTGATCCCCAGCAGCGACCCGAGCACGAAGGTGCGGTGTTCGTACAGCGCCAGCAACGCACCCACGCTGGCGGGCTCCAGGTCGGGCAGCAGCAGCGTGGTGGAAGGCCGGTTGCCGGGAAAGTGGCGCTCGGGCGCGTCGCCGCCGTGGCCCAGCATCAGCGCGCGCGACTGCGCCAGCGCGTGCGCCAGCAACGCATCGTGGTGGCCGGGCAGGTCGTGCGCACTGCAGCGCACCAGCACGAACTCGACCGGCACCACGTCGGTGCCCTGGTGCAGCATCTGAAAGAACGCGTGCTGGCCGTTGCTGCCAACCTCGCCCCAGGTCACCGGCGCCGACGCGAACGGCAGCACGCGACCGCGCACATCCACCCTCTTGCCGTTGCTCTCCATCTCGAGCTGCTGCAGGTAGGCCGGCAGGCGCCGCAGGCCGTGGTGGTATGGCGCGATGCAGCGGCTGGCAAAGCCGTGGAACTGGCGATACCACAGGTCCAGCAAGGCCAGCTGCACCGGCAGGTTGCGCGCCAGCGGAGCCTCGGCAAAGTGCTGGTCCATCGCATGCGCCCCCCTCAGCAACCGCTCGAATCCGGCGCGGCCGGCGGCAATGGCGATCGACAGGCCGATTGGCGACCACAGCGAAAAACGCCCTCCCACGCCTTCGTCGAAGGACAGGCACCGTCCGGCACCGAAATCACGCGCGGCCCGCGTGTTGCAGCTCACGGCGACGAAGTGCCGCGCCACGTCGTGGCCGCCCTGCTGCACGAACCAGTCGCGTGCCGAGGCGGCGTTGCGCATGGTTTCGGCGGTCCCGAAAGTCTTGGAAGCGATGATGAACAAGGTGCTCTCGGCCGCCAGTTGCGGCAGCAGCTCGCCCAGGTCATGCCCGTCCATGTTGGAGACGAAGTGCACGCGCGGGCCGCTGGTGCAGCCACTGGCACGCAGCGCCTGCACCACCAGCCGCGGCCCCAGGTCGGAGCCGCCGATGCCCAGGTTGACCACGTCGGTGATCGTTGTGTCGGCACGCACGGCGTCGGCCAGATCCAGCATTTCAGCCTGGCCTTGCACCACACCGTCCAGTGTGCCCGCCACCAACCCTTGGACAGGCCATGCTGGCTCATCCACCGCCCGGTTGCCCCCGCGCCGCCAGAACGTGTGGGTGACCGGGCGCCGTTCACTCACGTTGATGTGCCCACCAGCCAGCATGGCATCACGATGCGCCTGAACCCGGCATTCGTGCGCGAGACGCGTCAGCAGTTGCTGCGCCTGCGCGTCGATCAGGTTCTTCGACAGGTCGGCAAACAGCGGCCCACCGTCGAAACTGAAACGCTCGAAGCGCCCGCCATCGGACGCGAACGCCGAGCGCAGATCAAACGCGCGCCCACCCGTGAAGACGTGCCTGAAATGTACCTGCAGCAACGCCCACGCAGGGGCCTCGTCGCAGCGCGGGCGATCTTGCCAGTCCATGACTGCGGGCTCAGGCGGCTTTCACCAGGGCTTCCAGCTTCTCGGCGTCGACCGTGAAGGCGCGGATGCCCTCGGCCAGCTTCTCGGTGGCCATCGCGTCCTGGTTGAGCGCGAAGCGAAAACCCGCTTCATCGTAGTGCACGGCCCGCAAATCCATCGTTTGCGCCGTTTCAGGATCGAGCGCGCGCGCGACGGGCGCGTTGCTGGCCGCCAGTTGCGCCATCAACTCGGGCGCGATGGTCAGCAGATCGCACCCCGCCAGCGCCAGGATCTGGTCGGTGTTGCGAAAGCTCGCGCCCATCACCTCGGTGGCAATGCCGAAGTGCTTGTAGTGGTTGTAGATGGCTCGCACCGAGCGCACGCCCGGATCGTTGGTGCCGGCCATGGCGGCTTCGTCCCACTGGTTGCCGGCCTGCTTCCTGTACCAGTCGTAAATGCGGCCGACGAAGGGCGAGATGAGCTGCACCCGGGCCTGTCCGCCCGCCACCGCCTGACAAAACGAGAACAGCAGCGTCAGGTTGGTGTGGATGCCCCGGCGCTCCAGCCGCTCGGCCGCGCGGATGCCCTCCCAGGTGCTGGCCAGCTTGATCAGCACGCGATCGATGTGCACGCCCTCGGCCTGATAGAGCTCGATCAGCCGTTCGGCACGCGTCACCGAGGCCTCGATGTCGAACGACAGGCGCGCGTCCACCTCGGTCGACACGCGCCCCGGAATGAGCGACAGGATCTCGCAGCCGAAACGCACCAGCAGTCGATCGATCACTTCGTCGATCGCGCGGCCACGCCAGCGCGCCACCGTGTCCGCCAGCAGTGGGGCGTACTCGGGCTTCTGGACGGCCTTGAGGATGAGCGATGGGTTGGTGGTGGCGTCGCGTGGCTGGAACTGGGCAAACTGCCTGAAGTCACCGGTATCGGCAACCACGGTGGTCCACTGCTTCAAGGCATCAAGCTGATTCATGGCCCGATTATCCCGCGCCGCACCGTTGGCCGATTTGCCGCGGCCGTGCACCTTTCGCAGACTCCAACCGAGCAACTCGTTGCTGTCAGTGGGTTGTCACCACGCGAATCGATTCAGGCACAAGCCAGCACGGTCCAGCTGCACAAGCGGTGTTGCATCGATCGGAAAACCCTCTGGCCCGGCCCGCGTCAGATGCTCGCCGTGCTCAGCGATCAGCCCGACGGCCACCCACCCGCACGCGAGTCATCGCCACCACGCCCAACAATCCGATCAACAGCGCCAGCGCCCACTGCGACAGCGTCGGGATACCGGCAGCCGCAGCCGTCAGGTCGGTGACGACCACGTTGTCCAGGGCCGGGCCATTGTTTGTTCCCCCGGTCTGGCTGAAAAAGGTCAGTGTCGTCGAAGCGCCCGTCGCGGTGAATGTGTAGGTCTGGGCTGCCCAACCCATGCTCGCTGTCGTTTGCCCCGTGGTATCGAAGCTGTAGTCGACAAAGGCGCTTCCGGTTGCCTGCACGCGCACGGTCTTGATCCCCTGGGGCAACCCGGGATTGCCGGCCAGATCGAAGTCGACGCGATAGGTGTGTCCGGCAATCGTGGTGAACGTTTGCTCGATTCCCCCAGCCGTGTTGGTGTCGCCG
>CAZGOL010000108.1:0-8491 GCA_964527755.1 uncultured Ottowia sp. | reverse complement strand
CAGCCCGGGCACCGGTGTCGGCAAGTGAGGTGGCGGCGGGCGAGTTCTCGTTGGCGGCACCGGGCCTGAATGCGGAACGCGGTTTTCCCGCACGCGTCAACCGCGGCGCAGACTCCCAGGGCACCGACCTGCTCCAGCCGCCACGGCTCGATCTCAACGCGGCGGCGCCCGCCGCGCCGCGCCCGGCCGCTGGCCGTGCGGTGCCTCGACCCCGGTCCGGTCGAGTGCCCCAGCCAGGCGCTGCGGTCGGTTCGGCGCCGTCCCCCGATCGGGAGGCCGCGCCAGCGCCCGCGCCAGGCGGGAGTCGGGCGCATCCAGCGCCAGCCGTGCGTGAGCGCTCGGCAACCCCCGCTGTGAAAGCCGATCCGGCAACGGCTCCAGCGGCAAGCGAACCATCCGCGCCGCGCCAGCATGAAAGCAAGTCCGCCCGGACGCCTGCGCACAGGCCCAGAGCCACCACGTCGGTGGAGCGGCAATCGAAGCTTTCGCCACCGGTGCCGGCAATCGCTTCGGCGCCGACCTCGGCACCACAGCAGCCAACCGCGACCTCGTCCGCGGGGGCCGCTGAACCAGTGAAAGGAGCGCCGGTGCCGCCGCTGGAGGGAGCCAGCGATTCGAGTGTGCCCACCAGGCCCGCTGCAACGACTGGTACCACGAGCGCGACGCCCACTGAGCCTGCTGCTGCTACCGGGGCACCGGCATCTGTGGAAGAAGCCGCGGCGACGGTCGTTGCCCCGCGAGCCAGCGAGCCGGCCGTGGCTGCCGCACCCGCGGAGACGGCTTCGACTCCGGCGGCGACCGGGGCGGTCGAGTCGACGGCAGAGATGGCCGCGGCGGGTTCCAGTGAGCCGGCATCCCTGACGACGCCGATCGCCAGCGAAGTGGTGGCGACTGCGGTGTCGCCGCGGAGCGATGTGAGCGTGGCAAGGGACGGGGCGACGACGGACGGCTGGTCGTCGAGGTGGATCGCCGCCGCCGGCGCGTCACTGATCCTTGCGGTGGCGTTGCTGGGTTGGCGCCGCCGACGTGGCGCGAGTGATCGACGTCCACCCGAGGCGCTGTTCACGTCGCCAGGTGGCATCGACCATCCGCCGGTGCAATCGAAGGCCAAGCCCGCAGGTTCCGCACAGGGCCGGAGCACCGTCGATCCGGACGACGTACCGGGGGGGATCGAGGTGTCGTGGCCGAGCGATCCGGAGGCCGTGCAGGCCGAAGCCAATCCGTTCATTCCGGCCGAAGTGCCGGAGTCCAGGGCTGAAGCGGAACTGGGGCAACCCATGCCTCGGCCGGAACAGCCCTTCGTCGATAATGGCCCCTGGAGTGAGGTGCAGAACGCGAGTGCACAAACCGCCACCGACCATGACCAGAGTCTGTCCGCCAGGCTGGCGCAGGCACAGGAACTGCTGCGGCAAGGACACCACGAGGAGGCCGGCCGGTCAGCGCGCGAGCTTCTGGATTTGTGCGATCAGCTGGAGGCCGAATTGGCCGCCCTGAATCGGCAGATGCAGCAGTGAGCCCGATGTGGTGTGCTCGCGCCCATGAACCCAACAGATGCCGTATCGTTTTCTGGAGAGCATGAATGTTCCACCGCCCTAGCTTGAAGCGCCTGTGCAGCCTCGGCTTCGTTTGCTTCGCCATGAATTTGCTTCCTGCGATCGGTGCTTGGGCGCAGCAGGTATCGAGTCGCAACAGTCTGTCGATCCCCATGGTGAGCCTGCCGGCGGGAAGCTTCAGCATGGGGTCGTGTCTGGTGCGCTCCGAGCGTGACGTGTTTCTGGGTCGCGCCTGCGAGAACCCCGACTACGACGCGAGGATGAATGAGACACCGCAGCGCGTGGTCAGGGTGCCGGCGTTCCAGATTTCCAAGACCGAAGTGACGCTGCGCCACTTCAAGCAGTTCATCATCGCGACCGGCCGGGAGAGCCTGGTCGATTCCGAGTTCATGCACAACAACAATCAGGGCGACAGCGCACCCGTGGTTCGGGTGAGCTGGAACGACGCGCAGGAGTTCGTGCGCTGGCTCAATCAGGTTGATGGTGCCGGATGGCGGCTGCCCACCGAGGCTGAATGGGAATATGCCTGTCGTGCCGGCACCGGCGGACGGTTCTGCGCGTCGCTGGCCACCGAAGCCAGCAGCAGCTGGATTGCGGACAACAGCAACGGACGGCAACATCCGGTCGGGTTGCTGCTGCCCAATGGATGGGGACTGCACGACATGTCCGGCAATGCGTGGGAATGGGTGCAAGATTGCTGGGCCGACAGCTACGCCGCCGCACCCAGCGATGGTTCGGCGGTCGAGGCGGCCAGTTGTGCTGCGCGCGTGTTGCGCGGTGGCGCCTGGAACAGCCCGGTCTGGGAGACACGCGCGGCCACGCGCAACAGCAATTCGGCGGACTACCGGGGCAATCAGTATGGTTTCAGGCTGGCGCGCGGGATTCGTTGAACGGAATTCACGATGAGATTCGCGACGCGCGCCGCACTGGCTGGACCGTCCGGATGATGGTCTGTTTGATGTGCCGGTAGCCGTTTCAGGGGGAAGGTCGACATGGCAAGACGTAAGGCCACGCCGCGAAAGGCGTCGAGCCGCGCCGCTCGCGCGGCGCTTGGCGCTGGCCTGATCGTCCCGGTGATGCTCGGTACGGCGGTGCAGGCGGTGGTGCTGGGCCCGGTGCATGTTCGCTCGCATCTTGGCCAACCCCTGGTGGCCGAAGTCGACCTGCTCGATGTCGACCAAGACAGCCTGAAAGCCGGCTTGGCGTCCGCCGCGGTGCACCGGAACCATGGTTACCAAATTCCGAGTGAACTCGGCAACGTGAACGTCAAGGTCCAGCGCAAGAGCGACGGACGGCGCGTGCTGCGCCTGACCAGTGAGCGCCCAGTGCGCGAGCCGGTGGTCGAACTGCTGCTCGAGGCCGAGGACCGTACGGGTGGCCTGGTGCGCTACGTGCCGCTGCTGCTCGACCCGCCGACGGGCGAACCCAAGGCGACCTCGGTGGGCGCGTCCGACCCGCTTTCCGATCGACCGGTGGCCACGGCAACGCCGCTCATGCCCGGCGCCGAACCGCCACTGCGAGCGGGGCGTGGGAAGGCGGTGCGCGGCACGCCCTCAGCCGACGCTGCGATGGTGGTGGGAGCGGGTGCGGCAGTGCCACAGACCGGAAAGCGCAGCCGGCGCAAGCCCACGCCGGCGCCTGCGGCAACGACGGCCTCCTTGCCCTTGCCCACGGCCAATCCGGGGACTGGGGTGACCGAGATGAGCGCCGCGCCAGTTGGTGGCGTGGCGGAGCCCGCAGCGCCACGAGCATCGCCTCCGGTCACCGAGGTGAAGCCGGACGCGGCCGTTGCAGGGAACGTGCCCGGCGTGTCGCCGTCGCCGGGCGAAGGCGCCCACCAGACCGGCGGCGGAGCCGTTGACGCCGCGGTGGCGGCCGCTGCAATCACCGGGGGGGCGCCAGCGGACGTGGTGCCCGAACCAGGCGCCACGGCGACAGCGCCGACGCAAAGTCCGGAGCTTTCCACCGGCACGCCGTCGATGCAGCGCGCGCCCGTGGCACCGCCTCCGAAGCCGTCGCAAGCCGTTGCCGGCGGGGAACTGACGCAATACTTCCTTGCCGGTTCCGGTTTCGTTCTGATCGCCGGTCTGGGTGCGCTGGCGTGGCATCGCCGAAGACGTCGCGACGCCCATTCGTTGGACGCACTCGAATCGGATGGCAGACTCCAGCCAACGGATTTCGTACCCGGGGAGCACCCCGAGCGTGCGGAGCCCGCACTGCGCTCGATGACTGGTGGGCGACGTGGCGGCAAGTGGTCGGTGATGCGCAACACGAGCGTGTTTCGTACCAGCGCGCTCGACATGGACGACGAGGTCGATCCGGTGGCCGAGGCCGATGTTTACATCGCCTACGGTCGCCTGGATCAGGCGCAGGTGATCCTTGACGACGCACTGCGGGCGCACCCCGACCGCGCTGCGCTGTATGTGAAGTTGCTGTCCATCCATCTGGAACGCAGGGATGCGCCTGCCTTCGAGAACGTGGCCCGGGCGTTGGCCCACGTGACCGGCAGCCAAGGTTCGGAGTGGACCGAGGCGGTGGCGATGGGCCAGCAGATCGATCCTGAAAACTCCCTCTACACGGTGCTGTATCGGCCTCGGCAGGCGGGGGAAGCCGGCCATTCGGCGGCGCCCGGCATGGTTGCGGCCGACTCGTTTCCGGCCACCTGGCAAGAAGCCAACCACACCAGTGCGCAGAGCCAGGAGGCTGCCCGTTCGCTGCGTGAACAGATCAGCCGCGGTTCGATTGATTTTTCGGTGTCGACTGGCGCGTCGGCACTGGCATCGGTCACTGGCGCAGGGACCCTGGCTGCATCCAGGCCAGCGGCTGCGCCCGAGTCACCTCTTCCGAAGGCGGGCTCGGCCGTCTCGGCCCGTGCTCCCGGGGATGGTGTGATCGATTTCGAACTGGTGGACATCGAGGGCGCGAAGGCGCGCGTGTCGACCCCGGCTGCGGGGGTTGGGGCGGTCGGGGGCACCACGCAACCCGAACAGGATTCGCGACACGAAGCCCGCTGCCCGCCTTTGCCGATGACCGACGGATTCGACAGCAGCCAGTTCGACACCCTGCCCGGCAGTCTGGAAAAAGTCGGGCAGCTTGCGCGAAGCGGGGATCGGGCGCGGGCGCTGGCTGCCGCGCACGACGCTGCGATTCTCATCGCCCAACTGCGCAGGGAAGTGCTGCGCATCGTCACGGCCACCGAAGTCCGGGCCGCCTGAAGCACCGAGCTCGTGGCTCGAGTGTGGACAGGCCGAGCCGCGCCTTCGGGTTTGGCGGAAGCGGTGAGATTCGAACTCACGGACGGTTGCCCGTCGCCGGTTTTCAAGACCGGTGCAATCGACCACTCTGCCACGCTTCCCAGACCGTCGCCGACCAGATTCTATTGAGGGCGGCGTATGCCTGAAAAAAGAAACCCGCTGCGAGGCAGCGGGTTGCGGTCGGTTCGGATGAGCCGACGCCTACTTCAGCTTGATTTCCTTGTACTCGACGTGCTTGCGCGCCTTCGGGTCGAACTTCATGATCGACATTTTCTCGGGCATCGTTTTCTTGTTCTTGCTGGTGGTGTAGAAGTGACCGGTGCCAGCCGTCGATTCCAGTTTGATCTTTTCGCGTCCGCCTTTGGTGGCCATGATTCAGATTCCTTTGCGTTCAGGCTTGACCGCGTGCGCGCAGGTCGGCGAGCACGGCGTCGATGCCATTTTTGTCGATCAGTCGCAGCGCGGCGCTGGAAACGCGCAGACGCACCCAGCGGTTTTCGCTCTCGACCCAGAAACGGCGGTATTGCAGGTTCGGCAGGAACCGGCGCTTGGTCTTGTTGTTGGCGTGGGAAACGTTGTTCCCGACCATGGGCTTCTTGCCCGTGATTTCGCACACGCGTGCCATGAGATCACTTTCCAGTCATACGGCCGTTGCTGGCGCCACCCGCGTGACGAGCGACTCGCTTTGGCCTCACCTCGCCAAGAATGGGGTGGCGGTGACCCCTCGACTTGAAGTCGGAAGAACCCGCAATTATAGCGATTTGGCTGTTGAGGGCTTTCAGGCGTCCTGCTGCTCCAGGAAGCGCTGGGCATCAAGCGCGGCCATGCAGCCGGTACCGGCGCTGGTGATGGCCTGGCGATAGACATGGTCCTGCACGTCGCCGGCGGCAAACACGCCCGGCACGCTGGTCTGGGTGGCGAAACCCTGGGATCCACCGCGCGTCTGGATGTAGCCGCCTTGCATGTCGAGCTGGCCCCGGAAAATCTCCGAATTGGGTGCGTGCCCGATGGCGATGAAGCAACCCTGCAGCCGGATGTCCTCGGTGGTGCCGCTGTCCACGTGCCGGATGCGGATGCCGGTCACGCCGCTGTCGTCGCCCAGCACTTCGTCCAGCACGTGGAAGGTTTTCAGTTCGATCTTGCCCGCAGCCACCTTGTCCATCAGCTTGTCGACCAGGATGGGTTCGGCGCGGAACCTGTCGCGGCGATGCACCAGCGTGACCTTGCGCGCAATGTTGGACAAATACAACGCTTCTTCCACGGCGGTGTTCCCGCCGCCGATCACGCAGACTTCCTGGTCGCGGTAAAAGAAGCCGTCGCAGGTCGCGCACGCCGAAACGCCGCGACCCTTGTAGGACTCTTCCGAATCCAGGCCCAAGTATTTGGCCGAGGCGCCGGTGGCGATGATCAGGCTGTCGCAGGTATAAGTGCCATCGTCGCCCGCCAGCGTGAACGGGCGCCGCGACAGGTCGGCCGTGTGGATGTGGTCCAACACGATCTCGGTGTTGAATCGCTCCGCATGCTGCTGGAATCGCTGCATCAGTTCCGGGCCCTGCACGCCCTGGGCGTCGGCCGGCCAGTTGTCCACGTCGGTCGTGGTCATCAACTGCCCGCCCTGTTCCATGCCCGTGACCAGCACCGGTTTCAGGTTGGCACGTGCGGCATACACGGCGGCGGCGTAGCCGGCGGGGCCGGAACCGAGGATGAGGACTCTGGCGTGGCGGGTTTTCATGGAGGATGTCGAGCGTCAAGCGTCTGGTGGCGCGGGAGCCTGGAGGTGAATGGTCGCGATGGCCCCCCGTGGGGTCCCAAGGTCGCCCGAGGGGGCGATAATGCTCCTATTTTAAGAACAAGCGACCGGGGGAGAGGATCGACGATGAGTGCAGGAGGCTGATGACCATGACGATGCTGTCGAATCTGGATCTGATCCGGCGTGTTCCCTTGTTTTCGATGCTGACCGATGCGCAGGCGGTCTTGGTGGCCGACGCCGTCGTCAAGCGGCGGTTCAGGCGCGGCGAGCTGATCGTCGAGCAGGGAAAGAAGTCGAACGCGCTGTACATTCTTCTGAGCGGGCGTGCCCGGGTGGTGAACGCCGATCGCAGGGGGCGCGAGGTCATCCTGGCCACCCTGCAACCGGGCGATCACATCGGCGAGATGAGCCTGATCGACAACGAACCGCATTCGGCCACCGTGCGCGCCGAGGTGCAGACCGACGTGCTCATGCTGGGGCAACTCGAATTCGCGCGCTGCCTGCCCGAGAACTCGACGATGGCCTATGCCGTCATGCGCGGGCTCGTGCAACGCCTGCGCCACGCCGACCGCAAGATCGAATCGCTGGCGCTGATGGATGTCTACGGGCGAGTGGCACGTTCGCTGCTGGAATTTGCCAGCGACGAGGGGCCGCATGGCCTGGTCATTCGCGAGAAGATCTCGCGCCAGGACATCGCCAAGATGGTTGGCGCGTCGCGCGAGATGGTCAGCCGCGTGATGAAGGACCTCGAGGAGCGCGCACTGATCGAGTCGCAGCAGGACGGATCGATCCTGATCAAGGATCGACTCAAGACCCTTGGCTGACCACCGCACGCCCGACCGACGCCATGTGCCACGCCTGTCGCTCTGATCGCTGCGCGCTGCAGCCAACCGATGGGCCGGCACCGTAGGCGGCGCGCAGCCCCTTGCCGCAGTACGCTTCATGGCATACCCCCTCAACACGTTCAACACCGCGTCAGGCTCGGGCATGCCGAGGACCTGGATCCACCGTTTCGTACAGGAAATCGTGCTGGTGATCGGTCTGGCGCTGATCATCTTTCTGGTCCTGGCGCTGGCGAGTTACACGCCCGACGATGCGGCATGGTCCACCACCGGTGCCGGTGGCCCGGTGCGCAATTGGGCGGGTCTGCTGGGTGCGTGGATCGCCGATCTGTTCTACGTGATGTTCGGCTATTCATCGTGGTGGTGCGTGGCGGCCGCGCTGCACGCCTGGGGATGCGCCGCCCTGCACTGGATGAGCGACCGCACGCGCGCGGCGGGGCGCTCGACCTTCTCGCCGTGGGGATTGCTGGCGAGTTTGCGGTGGTCCTTCTGGGGCGGGCTCCTGCTGGTCCTGGCAGCCAGTTGCGGGCTCGAATGGAGCCGGATGTATCGCTGGGACGAGGCGTTGCCCGGCACCGCGGGTGGCGTGCTGGGCTATCTGGGTGGACCCATCGCGGTCAAATGGCTGGGTTTCACGGGCTCGGCCTTGCTGGGCATTGCGGCCCTGGTGCTGGGCATGGCCCTGGTTTTTCGGTTTTCCTGGACGCGCGTCGCCGAACAGATCGGCGCGGGCCTTCATGCGTCGGTGCGGGCGCTTCGCACGCGGCGCGAAATCGCCCAGGACGTGGCGGCCGGCCGGCAAGCCGCGCGCGAGCGCGATGAGGTGCTGCACCAGGAGCGCGAGGTGACGCTGGAGCAGCACCCGACGCCGGTTCTGATCGAACCTGCTGTCGTGCAGGTGGCCAGAAGCGAGCGTGTCGCCAAGGAAAAACAGAAACCCCTGTTTTCCGAATTGCCCGACAGCAAGCTGCCACAGGTCGACCTGCTCGACAGTGCGGCGGCGCGCCAGGAAACCGTGGCGCCCGAGACACTGGAGATGACCAGCCGCCTGATCGAGAAGAAGCTCAAGGACTTCGGCGTCGAGGTGCGCGT
>CAZGOL010000107.1:3181-8507 GCA_964527755.1 uncultured Ottowia sp. | reverse complement strand
CCGCGAGAACGTCGACACCGACGCCATCATTCCCAAGCAGTTCCTGAAGTCGATCAAGAAGACCGGGTTTGGCCCGAACCTGTTCGACGAATGGCGCTATCTGGATCATGGCGAGCCGGGCATGGATCCAGCCACGCGCAAGCCCAACCCCGATTTCGTGCTCAATCAGGCGCGCTATCAGGGTGCCTCGATCCTGCTGGCGCGTGCCAATTTCGGCTGCGGGTCGAGCCGCGAGCACGCGCCGTGGGCGTTGCAGCAATTCGGATTCCGTGCGCTCATCGCCCCCAGTTTTGCCGACATCTTCTTCAACAACTGCTTCAAGAACGGGTTGCTGCCCATCGTCCTGCCCCAATCCACCGTGTCGCGGCTGTTCGATGACGTGGCGGCCTTCCCCGGCTACCGGCTCACGGTCGATCTGCAGCGCCAGCGCGTCACCCTGCCCGATGGCAGCGAAGTCGCTTTCGAAGTCGAGCCCTTCCGCAAGCACTGCCTGCTGGGCGGGTTGGACGACATCGGCCTGACCCTGCGTCACGAGAGCGAGATCAAGGCTTTCGAGGCGCGCCGCCTGGCGACCAAGCCCTGGCTGAACCACACCTGGACACCTTGAATCCACGGAGCGAAGGCGGCCCACGTTCCGGGGTGTTGCCCAATCTCTTCAAAAAAGTGAATCAATATGGCCGTAATGGTTTCCAGTCAAGCCAGAGCAGCTATCAATTTTGAACAGCCCAAGACATGAAAATCGCAGTTCTTCCCGGTGACGGCATCGGCCCCGAGATCGTCGCCGAGGCCGTCAAGGTTCTGACGGCCCTTCAACTGCCGTTCGAGCTGGAAACCGCCCCCGTCGGTGGCGCCGCCTACGAGGCCGCCGGTCACCCCCTGCCCGAGTCCACCCTGAAGCTGGCCCAGGCCGCCGACGCCATCCTGTTCGGCGCCGTGGGCGACTGGAAGTACGACACGCTTGATCGGCCGCTGCGCCCCGAGCAGGCCATTCTGGGCCTGCGCAAGCACCTGGGCCTGTTCGCCAACTTCCGCCCCGCCATCTGCTACGAGCAGTTGGTCGGCGCCTCCAGCCTGAAGCCCGAGCTGGTCGCGGGCCTGGACATCCTCATCATCCGCGAGCTCACCGGGGACATCTACTTTGGCCAGCCGCGCGGCCGCCGCACCGCCCCGGACGGGCATTTTCCCGGTGCCGACGAAGCCTTCGACACCATGCGCTACACCCGCCCCGAAGTCGAACGCATCGCCCGCGTGGCTTTCGAGGCCGCGCGCAAGCGGGGCAAAAAGGTCACCAGCGTGGACAAGGCCAACGTGCTGGAAACGTTCCAGTTCTGGAAAGAAGTGGTGATCGAGACGCACCAGGACTACCCCGACGTCGAGCTGCAGCACATGTACGTCGACAACGCCGCCATGCAACTGGTGCGCGCGCCCAAGGCTTTCGACGTCATCGTCACCGGCAACATGTTCGGCGACATCCTGAGCGACGAGGCCTCGATGCTCACCGGCTCCATCGGCATGCTGCCCAGCGCCAGCCTCAACGACAAAAGACAGGGCCTGTACGAGCCCAGTCACGGCAGCGCGCCCGACATCGCCGGCAAGGGCGTGGCCAACCCCCTGGCCACCATTTTGTCTGCCGCCATGATGCTGCGTTTCAGCTTGAACCAGGTCGAGGCGGCAGACCGCATCGAAGCCGCCGTGAAGAAGGTCCTCGCCCAGGGCCTTCGCACGCCCGACATCCACAGCGAAGGCACGACCAAGGTCGGCACCATGCAGATGGGCGACGCGGTGGTCAATGCGTTGGGTTGAAGCGGGCCGCGCACCCGACCACCTCGCCTGACGCCCGGCGTGGGGCTACACGCGAGCCACGCCAGGCGTCGGGTCGCGCCGTCGGTACAGCACGATGCCGATCATCGCCAGCATGTTCCAACCCGGAACCCACCAGGCCAGTGCCACAGTGAGCAGCGCGCACAGCACCACCACCCAGCTGCGCCGGCATTGCAGCCGGGCCGCCGGCTCGTCGAATCCGTCGGGACTGCGCAGCGTCGGGTTGCGCAACACGCGCACCATGCGCTGCCAGGACAGTACCGACAACAGCGTGAGGTGCGTGCTATAGACCAGCGCGGCCGTGCCCAGGCCGCCGTGCTCGGCCATCAGACTGCTGGCGAACGGCAGCAACGTGATCAAGGCCAGTTGCGCCAGCTCAATCAGCATGGCTGGTTTGTCCAGCTCGCGATAGTGACGCAACCCCCGGATCTGGCCGAGCCAAAACAGGGCAGTCACCCAAAATGCGAGCATCCAGACCAGCGCCTTGGGCACCAGATGCTCCAACTCGATGGCCAGCGTTGTATTGGAAGACTGGGGCAACAAGCCGAGCTTGAGGTCCAACGCCAACAGCGTGAGCGCCACGGCATAGACGCCATCCGACAAGGCCTCGAGCCGGTGCCTGGAAATCAGCATGGAAGCAGTCATGGCGAGCCCTTGCAGAGCAGGCGGCCACTGTAGCCGACGGCGCTCAGGATATCCGCTGCTGCACCGCCTTTCGTATAATCGGCCTCATGTCTGTCGCCACGTCGTTCATCGCGAACCCCACCGTAGCCGCCTTGGCCGGCGCATCGACGCGCGCAGTCATCACCAAGAAGACGACCGGCTGATCCAGCCTTGGCTCGTCGTGCGCCCTTTCCGGCCCAGGCGAGCCGGGCGAGCAGTGTGGCCGTTTCCCGGTTTTCATTCGTAAAGGGCTAGAAAATGAGCAGTTTGGTTGGTTTGGTCGGCTGGCGCGGCATGGTCGGCTCGGTGCTGATGGATCGCATGAGCGAGGAAAAAGACTTCGACTTGTTCGAACCGGTCTTTTTCTCCACCTCCAACGCCGGCGGCGAGGCGCCCTCCATCGCCAGGAACGAGTCCACGCTGCAAGACGCGTTCGACATCAAGAAACTCTCGCGTTGCGACATCATCATCACCTGCCAGGGCGGCGATTACACCAACGAGGTGTTTCCCAAGCTGCGCGCCGCTGGCTGGAAAGGCCACTGGATCGACGCAGCCAGCGCGCTACGCATGAAGGACGACGCGGTGATCATCCTCGACCCGGTCAACATGCCCGTGATCAAGAACGCCTTGGCCAAGGGTGGCAAGAACTGGATCGGCGGCAATTGCACGGTGTCGTGCATGCTGATGGGCGTGGGCGCGCTGTTCAAGGCGGGACTGGTCGAGTGGATGAGCACCCAGACCTACCAGGCTGCGAGCGGCGGCGGTGCACAGCACATGCGCGAACTGCTGGCGCAATACGGCACCCTGAACGCCGAGGTGCGCAACCTGCTGAACGACCCCAAGAGCGCCATTCTGGAAATCGATCGCAAGGTGATCGCCCGCCAACGCGCCATGAGCGCCGATGAAACCGCGCAGTTCGGCGTGCCGCTGGGTGGCAGCCTGATCCCCTGGATCGACAAGGACCTGGGAGATGGCATGTCGCGCGAGGAATGGAAGGGCATGGCCGAAACCAACAAGATCATGGGGTTCGGCAACGGGTCTGGCCAGCCACCCGTGCCGGTCGACGGGTTCTGCGTCCGAGTCGGCGCGATGCGCTGCCACAGTCAGGCACTGACCTTCAAGCTGAAGAAAGACGTACCCAACGCCGATATCGAGGCCCTGATCGCCGCCGACAACGACTGGGTCCAGGTGGTTCCCAACACCAGGGAAGCCACGCTGAAGGATCTGACACCGGTCGCAGTCACTGGCAAGCTCACCATTCCGGTCGGGCGCATCCGCAAGCTGGCGATGGGGCCTGAATACGTGGGCGCCTTCACGATCGGCGACCAGTTGCTGTGGGGCGCCGCCGAGCCGCTGCGGCGCATGTTGCGCATCCTGCTTGCGACTTGAATGCGCTGATGGGCGGGCGCCACCCTTGGATAGTCGCAGTTGGAGCCTTTTGTTGTCACTTGACAACATTGTGTGCGGTCACAGGGCAGGCTTTCAGTTGTGACGGCAATCAACCGGTGTCTCAGCTTGTCAGTGCAAGCCGTTGATGCTAACGTCGATTTCCGAGTCCGTATCGTGAGGGTTCATTCCCGTTCATAAGACCTATGTACAACAAAACCGCCAACATCCGGGACGGATCGCCCGATCGTCGTCGCCGATTGCAGCTGGCCGGCATGAACAAAGCCGTGCTGGCATCGGTCGCCGCTCTCGCGCTGCTGGGTGCCAGCGTGCAGGTGCACGCGGTGGCACTCGGCGCCATCACGGTGCGTTCGACGCTGGGAGAACCGCTGCGCGCTGAAATCGAGATCCCGCAGATTTCCTCAGACGAGGCGGCTTCATTCCAAGCCAGTCTCGGGTCGCAGCAGGCATTCCGCACGGCCGGAGTGGCCTACAACGCGGCCTTGAGCGGCGCTCGCGTGACGCTGCAACGGCGCGCCAATGGTCAGGCCTACTTACAGCTGGTCGGCAGTCGAGCCGTCCACGAACCGTTTCTGGGGGTGGTGATCGAGGCCAGTTGGGCCAACGGACGCATCGTGCGTGACTACACGATGCTGATCGATCCGCCCGGACGCGCGGCGGCCACCGCCGTGGTCCAGGCCCCTCCCGACGTATCGACGGCCACGGCACCACCGGCGGCGCCGGCAGCACCGGCGGCACCTCCCACCGTCGCCGAACAAACCACGCCCTCGCCGGCCGCTGCTGCCGCTGCGGCACGGTCGGCACGTGCAGCCGCTCCCGCAACCGTGCCATCGCCCGTCGTCGCGGGTGATGGAAGTGGCCAAATCACGGTCCAGCGCGGTGATACCGCATCCCGCATCGTGTCGGCTCACGCTGCTGCCACGGGCGTATCGCTCGACCAGATGCTGGTCGCCATGCTGCGCGCCAACCCCCACGCCTTCATCCGCGGCAACGTCAACCTGGTGAAAGCGGGTGCCGTGATCCAGCTGCCGACAGCCGATCAGGCGAAGGCCGTGGCCAGTGCAGAAGCACATCGCACCGTGCTGGCACAAAGTCGCGACTTCCAGGCGTATCGACACGGCTTGGCACAGAGCGCCCAGACCACCGAAGTCGCGGCCGCCGGCCGCACCGCCGGTGGCAGCGTGCAAACAAAAGTCGAAGACCGCCGCGCGCCGGCGGAAAGTCCCGACCGACTGACGATTTCCAAGGGTGGCGGGACGGCCGGGGCGGAGTCCCAGGTGGCTCGCTCGCGCCAAGCGCAGGAGCAGGCAGAACGCACCGCCGAGTTGCAGAAGAACATCACCGAACTGGCGAAAATCCAGACGGATTCATCGTCTGGCGTGGCAACTTCCGCGACTGACAAGGCTGGTGGAACGCCCGGCATCAACGTTCCTGT
>CAZGOL010000107.1:0-3081 GCA_964527755.1 uncultured Ottowia sp. | reverse complement strand
CGCGGCCGCACCGACACCAGTGGCCGCACCCTCGTTGCTCGACGAGTTGATGGAGAACCCGCTGCTGCCGGTCGCTGGCGCGGGTCTGATCGCCCTGCTGGCGGGGCTTGGAATCTATCGTTCGCGTCAACGCAAGAAGAAGGCGGGCACCAACGACAGCGAATTCATCGAGAGCCGCCTCCAGCCTGATTCATTTTTCGCGTCCAGTGGAGGCCAGCGCGTCGACACCAAGGAGGCTTCCACCGCCACTGGCCGGTCTTCGATGACGTACTCGCCTAGCCAGCTCGATGCGGCCGGCGATGTCGATCCGGTGGCGGAAGCCGATGTCTACCTGGCCTACGGCCGCGACATGCAGGCCGAGGAAATCCTCAAAGAAGCACTGGTCACCTACCCGGGCCGCACCTCGATCCACCGCAAATTGGCGGAAATTTACGCCAAGCGACGCGATGCCCGAGCGCTGGAGATGATTGCCACCGACGCCCATGGACTGACCCACGGTGCCGGTCCGGACTGGCAAGTGATCGCCAACCTGGGCAGTGAACTCGATCCGGACAATGCCCTGTACAAGCCAGGAGGCGCTCCGGCCAAGAAAACCGCCTCCTCCGCCCCGCGCTCACGTCAGTTTGGAGCGGACACCGAGCCGCAGTCGGCCCCGATGCGCACCAAGCCGGGAGAGGACAGTGGGGTCGAACCGCCCCTGCTCGACCTCAACGTCGATTTGGGCGACACATTGCAGCCGCAAACGGTCAGTCCGGCGGTCACGGCCACGCCTGCAGCAGCGGCGGCGGCCTCAGCAGCCATAGCGACCGCCAAAGCCGCTCCACGCAGCGAGCCTCCAAAGGCCAGCCCGGCATCCGCATCCGTTGCGGCACCAGCGACCAGCCGCCCCGTCGACATCGATCTGGGCGTCGATTTTGCCCCTCCCGCTCCGTCGCCCATTGCCGCTGCGCCCGTGCAGGACAAGAAGGCGGGCGATTCGCGCATGATCGAATTCGACATGGAGGCATTGTCGGTCGACCCGGATTCGCGCTCCGGCGCCGACATCAAGACCGAGCAACCCGATGATGCCGACGAAGACCCATTGGCCACCAAACTCTCGCTGGCGCAGGAGTTTCACGCCATCGGAGACACGGAAGGAGCGCGCAGCCTGGCCAAGGAAGTGCTGGCAGAGGCCAGCGGTTCGCTCAAGGTGCGTGCAGAGCGCTTCATGGCCGAACTGTAGGGCGGACGCGCACCAACCGATCCGTAGCCGACTCCATCTGTTCCGGCGCCCACGTGGCGCCGGTTTTTCTTGTGGACTGACACGGGTGCACGACAATCGCACCATGGCGAGAATTGCGTTGGGGCTCAGCTACCTTGGATCAGCGTACCACGGGTGGCAAAGTCAACCATCGAGACGCACCGTGCAGGATCAGCTCGAGCACGCGCTGCGCCTGTTTTCGACCGAACCACTGTCGACCACCTGCGCGGGGCGGACCGATACCGGTGTACATGGATTGATGCAAGTGGTCCACTTCGACACCACGCTAGCTCGAGAACCCTTTTCATGGACGCGCGGGACCAATCGTTACCTGCCCCACGACATCGCCGTCCAATGGGCACACGAGGTGCCGGCCTCGTTCCATGCCCGCGCCAGCGCACTGACGCGCCGCTACACGTATGTCGTGCTAGCGTCTTCCGTACGTCCAAGTCTTGAGGCTGGGCGCGTGGGATGGACATTTCGCGCACTGGATCCAGAAGCCATGCGCGCTGCCGCCGCTCACCTGCTGGGGGAGCACGATTTCAGCTCGTTTCGCGCCAGCGAGTGCCAGGCACCGTCGCCCGTTCGACGAATGGCGGCCATCGACATCCAACAACGTGGCGCTTACTGGCGCTTCGATTTCGAGGCAAACGCATTCCTGCACCACATGATCCGAAACATCATGGGTTGCCTGGTGCTGATCGGCCAGGGTCGTCGGCCATCGAGCTGGATGCTGGACGTGCTGCGAGCCTGCGACCGCAGGGCGGCGGCCCCCACCTTTGCCGCCGATGGCCTGTACTTTCGCGGGCCCGTCTATGCACCCCATTGGGGCCTGCCGGACAGCACGGCAACCCACGCCTGGCCGCCATGATCGATCCCGCCCCCGTCGCCGACACCAAGGTCATCCAGCGCACACGCATCAAGATCTGTGGCCTGACGCGAGAGTCCGACGTCGACGCCGCGGTCGCTGCCGGCGTCGATGCCATCGGATTCGTGCTCTATCGCGCCAGCCCGCGTTGCGTGACGCTCGAACGCGCGATCTCGCTGGCCGGGCGGCTCCCGCCGCTGGTGACTCCGGTCTTGCTGTTCGTCAATCCGAATGCCGCCGAAGTAGAGACTGCATGCGCCCGCGTGAAACCGGCCATCATCCAGTTTCACGGCGATGAGTCTGCAGCCGTCTGCATGGCGATTGCGGCTCGAACCGGCTGCGTCTTCTGGCGGGCGGCGCGAATTCCATCGCATGAGGCGCAGCGGTTCGACTTGCTAGAATTTGCCGAACAGTACCGCGCTGCCCAGGCTCTACTTCTGGATGCCCAGGTCGATGGATATGGCGGTGGTGGAAAGACATTCGATTGGTCACGCCTGCCAACAAACGTTCCCGCTCACCTCGTCTTGTCTGGTGGGCTTACACCTGCAAACGTGAGCGCTGGGTTGTCTGCCTTGCGAGGCCGCGGGCGTTCGCTCGCGGTTGACGTCTCATCCGGCGTCGAAGCCGACGGCCCGGGCGAAACCCCGCTCAAGGGCATCAAGGACGCCGACAAGATCTTCCGTTTCGTCGCCGCCGTGCGCGCGAGCGACGCGCTTTTTGCAAGACACCCTTCTTCATGAACGACTACCACCAGCCCGACGCCAGCGGGCACTTCGGCCGCTATGGCGGCAGCTTTGTCAGCGAAACGCTCACCTACGCCATCAACGAGCTGAGGGACGCCTACACCAGGTACCAGCGCGACCCCGAATTCCTGGCCGAATTCCAGTCCGAGCTCACGCACTACGTGGGCCGCCCTTCGCCCATCTACCACGCCGCGCGAACCAGCCGCGAGCTGGGGGGCGCGCAGATTTAC
>CAZGOL010000106.1:0-8582 GCA_964527755.1 uncultured Ottowia sp. | reverse complement strand
GCAAGGCCAACCTGGACCGCATCCGCAACTACAAGTGAATTGCCGCTGGTCGTCCTGACCGGTCTTCATTCGACAATCAGCACAACAGCTTCAAATGCCCGTCTGCCCTGCACGACGGGCATTTTTTTAGGGAGACCGCATGAAAGCGATGTTCCTGGCGCTCGAGCGGCGCACCACCTGGATCGCGATGGCGCTGGCCTGCCTGATGCTGGCCGTCGCCTCGGCGCTGGGTGTGTTCCAGATCTTCATGCGCTTCGTGCTCGAACAGCCGGCCGAGTGGACCGAGGTGATGATCCGCTTCTCGCTGATCTGGATGGTGTTCCTGGGCATCCCGATGGCCTTTCGCCAGGGAGCGATGGTCAGCGTCGACGCGCTGTACCGAGCCGCGCCCGAACGCCTCAAGCGCGTGCTCGACCTGGTGGTGGCGCTGGCCGCGCTCGCGCTGATGCTGATCATCCTGTGGTGGGGTGCCGACTATGCCATCCGCGGCGGCGTGCAGACCATGGCGGGGCTGGAATCGGTGTCGATGTTCTGGGCCTACGTGGCGATGCCCGCGGGCGCGGTGTTCTCGCTGCTCGGCATCGTGGCCAATTACCTGGATCCGCGCCGCATGGAACTGGAGACCGCGCAATGATCCGGTCCGATCTTCGCTCGCACGCCGCTCGCGCGCCGCGTGTATCTGGAGCCGGAGCATGACCGCCGCCATGCTCGTCACCATGATGCTGGGCTTTGCGCTCAGCGTCTCGGTCGCCGTTTCCATCGGCCTGGCGGCGATCACCGGCATGCAGGTGACCAATGCTCCGATGCTGATTTCGGTCAAGGAGATGTTCAACGCGCTCAACAAGTTTCCGCTGGCGGCCATCCCCTTCTTCATCCTGGCCGGCAACCTGATGGAAACCGGCGGCATCTCGCGCCGGCTGGTGGATTTCGCCAAGAGCATCGTCGGGAGCGTGCAGGGGGGCTTGCCCATGACCTGCGTGCTCACCTGCATGATCTTCGCCGCCGTCTCCGGATCGTCGGTGGCGACCACCTTCGCCATCGGCGCCATCCTGATCCCGGCGCTCATCAAGCACGGCTATCCCGTCACTTGGGCAGCGGCGTTGCAGGCCACCAGCGCCGAACTGGGCGTGATCATCCCGCCTTCGATCCCGATGATCCTCTACGGCGTGGCGGCCGAGGTGTCGATCGGCGAGCTGTTCATCGCCGGCTTCGGGCCGGGCCTGCTGATTTCCGGCGCGCTGATGCTGTTCGTGTGGGTGTACTGCAAGTGGAAGGGCTGGGGCCGCCACGATGGCGACGGTCGCCTTGGCTTCTGGCTCGCCACCTGGCGCGCCGCCTGGGCATTGTTGATGCCGGTGATCGTTCTGGGCGGCATCTACGGCGGCGTGTTCACTCCCACCGAGGCAGCCGCCGTGGCCGTCGCCTACGCGCTGGTGGTGGGCATGCTGATCTACCGCGAAATCGGCCTCGCCGACCTGTACGCCGTGCTGCGCAAGTCGGTCATTTCCTCGGCCGTCATCATGTTCATCATCGCCAACGCCGGGCTGTTCGCTTTCCTGATCACCCGCGCTGGCGTGCCCGACGCCATCGGCCAGTGGCTGGCGGCCAGCTTGCAGTCGCCACACTGGTTTTTGCTGGGAGTCAATGCGGCACTGTTCGTGATCGGCATGTTCATCGAGACCAGCGCAGCCATCATCGTGCTCGGGCCCATCCTGGCACCCGTGGCCGCGCATTTCGGCATCGACCCGGTGCATTTCGGGCTGATCATGGTGGTGAACCTGGCGCTGGGGATGATCACGCCGCCCTTCGGTGTCAACCTGTTTGCGGTGTGCACGGTGGCGCGCCTGTCGCTGGACAAGATCATCAAGGACCTGGTGCCCTTCGTCCTGGTCATCCTGACCTGCCTGATGATCATCACCTACGTGCCCAGCCTGTCGCTATTCCTGCGCGATCTGGTCTATCGTTGAGCGCGCGCGAGTCTGCCGACGGCCCCGGCCACGCGCCTCAGCCCTGCTTGTTCACCAGCCGCGCCGGCACCGCCAGGGTCAGCGCCGCCCCCAGCACCAGCACCACCGCCAGAAGATAGATGCCGGGGTTGGTGCTTTGCGTCATGTCCTTGAGCACGCCGACCGCAAACGGACTGACGAAGCCCGCCAGATTGCCGACCGAATTGATCAACGCGATGCCGGCCGCGGCGCCCGCGCCGCCCAGGAAGGCCGTCGGCAGCCCCCAGAACAGGGGCAGCGCCGTGATGATGCCCATCGAGGCCACCGACAATCCAACCATCGCCAGCAGCGTGTGCCCAGACCAGATCGTCGTCAACACCAGCCCCACGGCCCCGACCAACGCCGGAATGGCCACGTGCCAGCGTCGCTCGCCGGTTCGATCGGCGCTGCGTGAAGCCCAGATCATGGCCACCACGGCAAAGGCGTAGGGAATCGCCGTCAGCAAGCCGATATGAAAGACCTCGCGCACGCCGGTGGCCTTGATGATGGTCGGGAGCCAGAAGCCGACGCCGTACAGGCCCATGACGATGGTGAAATAAATCAGGCTCATGAACCAGACGCGGCCGTCGGTGAGCGCGGCCACCGCATGCATGTCCTGCTTGTGCGCGTTATCGCTGGCGATATTGCGTTCGAGCAGCGCTTTTTCCCGCGCCGTCAGCCACTTGGCCTTACCAATGCCATCGTCCAGGTAAAACAGCACGGCGCAACCGACCAACACCGTGGGCAGGCCCTCGAGCACAAACATCCACTGCCAGCCCTTCAAGCCCTGGACGGCAGCCATGCCATCCATGATCCAGCCCGAAAGCGGCGCGCCGATCACGCCCGACCACGCCACCGCGGTCATGAACAGTGCCATCACCCGGCCTCGCCGGTTGGCCGGATACCAGTAGGTCAGATACAGGACGATGCCGGGGAAAAACCCGGCCTCGGCCACGCCCAGCAGAAAGCGCAGGATGTAGAACGAGGACGCCGAATGGACGAACATCATGGCCGCCGAGATCAGCCCCCAGGTAATCATGATGCGCGCGATCCACACCCGCGCGCCTACGCGGTGCATGATCACGTTGCTGGGAATCTCGAAAATGAAGTAGCCGATGAAGAACAACCCCGCGCCCAGGCCATAGACTGTCTCGCTCAGCCCGAGGTCATCGAGCATGTGCAGCTTGGCGAAACCGATGTTGACCCGGTCCAGGTAGGACAGGATGTAGCACAGCAGAAGCAGCGGAATATGCCGCCAGATCACCCTCGCGTAGGTTCGATGCTCGAAGTCCGGATCATCGGCCGCAGCGGGCCAGTCCCTTGTCGCGCTGGTGTTCATGGCCGCTGCTCCTCGGCATGGCTGCTCCGCGCGCGCGGATTGGGCGCGCGTGCGGATTGGATTTACCCCACGTGTTGTCTGCCTCCGTACAGGGCAGTCTAGACGCCCCGGCAGTTTGTGGCAAACCGATGTGCAAGCTCTCGTAACGACGATTCGATGGCAAAATCGCGTCTGTCAGGAGAGCGTGCCCCCGAGGCACCGCCGAAGGCGCGCGGCACCTTGCCCAAACGCTCAGGCAAAAGGACTGGCAAACGCCCGGGAGACCGGGCGCCACCGGGCTGGAGAGAGGGGGCGGCAACGCCCTCCACCGAAGGAGCAAGTGCGGCATCGCCCGCGTGAATCTCTCAGGTAAAGCGGACAGCCGGGCATGCTCGCAAGCGCCCGCGCTTGCGCGACTTCCCTTTCACGGAGACAGCGCATGTCCGACACCGCCGATCTGCTCACCACCCCGCTGCACGCCCTGCACCTGGAGCTGGGCGCCCGCATGGTGCCCTTTGCCGGCTATTCGATGCCGGTGCAATACAAAAGTGGCCTGATCGCCGAGCACAAGCAGGTGCGCGAGAGCGCCGGTCTGTTCGACGTCTCGCACATGGGGCAGTTGCAGCTCATCGGCCCCGATGCCGCCGCCGCGCTCGAAACCCTAATGCCCGTGGACGTGATGGGCCTGGGCCTGGACAGGCAGCGCTACGGCCTGCTGCTGACCGATACCGGCACCATCATCGACGACCTGATGTTCGTCAACCGGGGCGATCATCTTTTCCTCATCGTCAACGGCGCCTGCAAGGTGGGTGACATCGCCCACATCCAGGCCCGCATCGGTGCGCGCTGCCGGGTTTTGCCCCTGCCCGACCAGGCCTTGCTGGCCCTGCAAGGCCCGCAGGCCGTCACCGCCCTGCAGCGCCTGGTGCCGGGCGTGCAGGCGCTGGTGTTCATGACCGGCGGCGCCTTCGAGTGGCAAGGCGCGCCGCTGTACATCACGCGCAGCGGCTACACCGGCGAGGACGGCTTCGAGATCTCGGTGCCCGCCGCCCAGGCCGAGGCCCTGGCGCGCGCCCTGCTTGAACAACCCGAGGTCAAGCCCATCGGCCTGGGCGCGCGCAACTCGCTGCGGCTGGAGGCCGGCCTGTGCCTGTACGGCAACGACATCGACACCACGACGACGCCCATCGAGGCGGGGCTGAACTGGGCGCTGCAAAAGGTGCGCCGAACCGGGGGCGCGCGTGCCGGCGGCTTTGCCGGGGTCGACGTGGTGCTGGGCCAACTGGACGGTCACCGCGCCCTGCATCGCCAACGCATCGCCCTGATGGCCAAGGAGCGCGTGCCGGTGCGCGAGCCCGCGCCGCTGGAAAACCTGGACGGCCAGACCGTGGGCCAGGTCACCAGCGGCCTGCTCAGCCCCACGCTCGACAAGCCCATCGCGATGGGCTATGTCAAGCCCGGCTACGCCACCCTCGGCACCGAGCTGTTTGCCATGGTGCGTGGCAAGCCCGTGCCCATGGAGGTGGTGGCCACGCCTTTCGTGCCCACACGCTACCACCGCCTCTGAATCGCAAAAAAGCGCCACAGCGCTTGTCCCGCATGCCCAAGCAACTCACTTTTCAGGAGCAAACATGAGTCTCAAGTACACCGAAGACCACGAATGGATCAAGCTGGATGGCGACATCGCCACCGTCGGCATCACGCACCATGCGCAGGACGCGCTGGGTGACGTGGTGTTCGTCGATCTGCCCACCGTGGGCCAGGGCTATGCGCAGAAGGAAACGGCCGGCGTGGTCGAGAGCGTGAAGGCCGCCGCCGACGTGTACATGCCCATCAGCGGCGAGGTCACCGAAGTGAACGAGGCTCTGCGCGCCGAGCCCAGCCTGGCCAACAGCGACCCGATGGGCGCGGGCTGGTTCTTCAAGGTCAGGATGACCGACGCCAGCCAACTCGGTCCCCTGATGGACGAAGCGGCCTACGCCGCCTTCAGCGCGGGTTGATCGCCCCGGCGGGTGGCTTTGCCCGCCCGCATGAACGAGTCCGATGGAGCGCTTGCGCTGGTGCATCGAGCGCCGGCAGCTCCTGTATTTGAAGCATCCGAGCCTGTTCGCACCGCCATGAGCCACCCTGCCCTGAACGATCTTGAAAACCCCGGCGAATTCATCGCCCGCCACATTGGCCTGACGCCGCAGGACGAGCGGCAGATGCTGGCCGTCATCGGCGAGCCGAGCATCGACGCGCTGATCGACTCGATCGTGCCGCGCTCCATCGTGCGCGCCGCACCCATGGACTTGCCCGCGCCCGTGAGCGAGGCCGACGCGCTGGCCGAGCTCAAAGGCATTGCTGGGCAGAACAAGCTGCTCAAGAGCTTCATCGGCCAGGGCTACTACGGCACGCACACGCCGGGCGTCATCCTGCGCAACATCCTGGAGAACCCCGCCTGGTACACCGCCTACACGCCGTATCAGGCCGAGATCAGCCAGGGCCGCATGGAGGCGCTGGTCAACTTCCAGACCATGGTCACCGACCTCACCGGCATGGACATCGCCAACGCCTCGATGCTCGACGAGGCCACCGCCTGTGCCGAGGCCATGACGCTGGCGCGCCGCTCGGTGCGGGCCCGGGGCAACGCCATCGTGGTGTTCCACGACCTGCACCCGCAGACGCTGGAGGTGCTCAACACGCGCGCCGCGCCACTCGGCCTGCAGGTCAAGCTGGCCGGCTCGGCCGACGAATGGAACGCCGCGCTGGCCGGGGACGACTACTTCGCCGCACTCATCCAGTATCCGGTCAGCAGCGGCTGGGTGATGGACTGGAGCGCCGAGATCGAGAAGATCCACGCCCAGGGCGCGGTGGCCATCGTCGCCGCCGACCTGCTGGCGCTCACCCTGCTCAAGTCGCCCGGCGAGATGGGCGCCGACATCGTCGTCGGCAGCACCCAGCGCCTGGGCATGCCGATGGGCGCCGGCGGCCCGCACGCCGCCTACATGGCCTGCAAGGACGCCTACAAGCGCTCCCTGCCGGGGCGGCTGGTGGGCGTCAGCGTCGATGCCCACGGCGCGCCCGCCTATCGCCTGGCGCTGCAGACGCGCGAGCAGCACATCCGCCGCGAGAAGGCCACCAGCAACATCTGCACGGCCCAGGTGCTGCCGGCCGTGGTCGCCAGCATGTACGCGGTCTACCACGGGCCGGTGGGCCTGGCGCGCATCGCCCGGCGCGTGGCGCGCCTGACCGCCGTGCTGGTGGCGGGCCTGCGACAGATGGGACTGACGCTGGTCAACCAGAGCGCGTTCGACACCCTGGTGGTCGATTTCGGCAATCGCCCAGCGGCGCAGGCGGCGCTGGCGCGGGCGCTGGCCGCCGGCGCCAACCTGCGCGACTACGGCGACGCGCGCATCGGCGTGTCGCTGGACGAGACCACGGTGCGCGCCGACCTCGCGCTGCTGTGGCGGGCACTGGCACCGGACGCCGCCCAGCCCGACCTCGAGGCGCTGGCGCAAGGCGCCGACGACCTGATCCCGGCCGCCCTGCAGCGCACCAGCCGCTACCTCACGCACCCGGTGTTCAACACCCACCACAGCGAAACCGCGATGCTGCGCTACATCCGCGGCCTGAGCGACAAGGACCTGGCGCTGGACCGCAGCATGATCCCGCTGGGCTCGTGCACCATGAAGCTCAACGCCACCAGCGAGATGATTCCCATCACCTGGCCCGAGTTCGCCAACGTCCACCCGTTCGCGCCGGCCGACCAACGCGAAGGCTACCGGCTGCTCAACGACCAGCTGTGCCGGTGGCTGGCCGCCATCACCGGCTACGCCGGCGTCAGCCTGCAGCCCAACGCGGGCAGCCAGGGCGAATACGCGGGCCTGCTGGCCATCAAGGCCTGGCACGCCGCGCAGGGCCAGCCGCAGCGCAACGTCTGCCTGATCCCGGCCAGCGCGCACGGCACCAACCCGGCCAGCGCGCAGATGGTGGGCATGCAGGTGGTGGTCACCAAGTGCGACGAAAACGGCAACGTCGACATGCAGGACTTGCAGGCCCAGTGCGAAAAACACAGCGCCCACCTGGCCTGCGTGATGATCACCTACCCCAGCACGCACGGCGTGTTCGAGACCCAGGTGAAGGAGCTCTGCCAGATCGTTCACCGGCACGGCGGGCGCGTGTACGTGGACGGCGCCAACCTCAACGCCCTGGTCGGCCTGGCCGCGCCGGGTGAGTTCGGCGGCGACGTGAGCCACCTCAACCTGCACAAGACCTTCTGCATCCCGCACGGCGGTGGCGGCCCCGGCGTGGGCCCCGTGTGCGTGGTGGCCGACCTGGTGCCCTACCTGCCCGGCCATGGCGAGGGCGGCGTCAAAGGCGGTGTCGGCGCCGTCAGCGCCGCCCCCTTCGGCAACGCCGCCGTGCTGCCGATCAGCTGGATGTACATCCGCATGATGGGCGCCGCGGGCCTGAAGCACGCCACCGAGGCCGCCATCCTCAGCGCCAACTACATCAGCAAGCGCCTGAAGGACCACTACCCCACGCTCTACGCCAGCGCCAACGGCCACGTGGCGCACGAATGCATCCTGGACCTGCGCCAGCTCAAGGACACCAGCGGCGTGATGGCCGAGGACGTGGCCAAGCGCCTGGCCGACTACGGCTTTCACGCGCCAACCTTGTCCTTCCCCGTCGCCAACACGCTGATGGTCGAGCCCACCGAGAGCGAGCACCTGGCCGAGCTGGACCGCTTCATCGACGCCATGATCGGCATCCGCGAGGAAGTGCGCCGCGTGGAGCAAGGCGCGTGGCCGCAGGACGACAACCCCCTGAAGAACGCCCCCCACACCGCCGCCAGCCTGATGAAAGCCGACTGGCCCCACCCCTACCCGCGCGAGGTCGGCGGGGCGCTGGCGCAGCATGGCGGCGCCGTCAAGTACTGGCCGCCCGTGGGCCGGGTCGACAACGTGTATGGCGACCGCAACCTGTTTTGCTCCTGCCTGCCCGTCGAGGAATTGGCTTGAGCGCCGACGCCTTGCAGGTCCGCCGCGCCGACTACACCGGCGCCGCCGACCGCACGGCTCTTGTCAATCTGCTGAACGCCTACGCCATTGACCCCATGGGCGGTGGCCAGCCACTGGCTCCTGATGTGCGCGCCAGCCTGTGCGATCGCATGGCCCAGGTGCCCCACGCCGCCAGCTTCATCGCCTGGCTGGGCGATGAAGCCGTGGGCCTGATCAACTGCTTCGAGGGCTTTTCCACCTTCAAGGCCAAGCCCCTGCTGAACGTGCACGACATCG
>CAZGOL010000105.1:0-8660 GCA_964527755.1 uncultured Ottowia sp. | reverse complement strand
CTGGTCAACTTCTGGGCCACCAGCTGCACCACCTGCGTGGCCGAGATGCCGCAGATCGTGTCCACCTACGACAAGTACAAGGGCATGGGCTTCGAGACCGTCGCTGTGGCGATGCAATACGACCCGCCGAGCTACGTCGCCAACTACAGCCAGTCACGCAAACTGCCGTTCAAGGTCGCCATCGACAACACGGGGGCGGTGGCAAAGGCGTGGGGCGACGTGCAGCTCACGCCCACCACCTACGTCGTCAACAAGCAGGGCGAGATCGTCAAGAAGTATGTGGGCGCGCCCAACTTCGACGAGTTGCACAAGCTGATCGAGAAGTTGCTGGCTGCTGCCTGATTCGAACCCCGTACCCCAGCAAAAAGGCGCTTCCGAGGAGCGCCTTTTTCGTCGTCCGCGCGCTGGCTCACTTGCGGCGGAAATCGTCGTGGCAGGCCTTGCAGCTTTGTGCCGTCGGGCCAAAGGCGGCCTTGAGCTGATCGAGGCTGCCGCTCTTGGCGGCGGGCACCAGCGTCTGCGCCACAGTGGCCTGCATCTTCTCGCTGCGCTCCTTGAACTTGGCTTGTTCCTGCCAGATCTCCGGGCGCGCCGCGGTCTCGCGCCCCTTGTCGGTGCCCGCGCCAAAGGCGTGCCAGGGCAGATGCGAAATCAGCGCCACGACGTCCGCGTCGGCGGCGGCGGCGGCGGCGTCGTAGGGCGCCTTGCCGTTGGCCATGGCCCCCAGCCGGGCGAAGTGCGTGCCCATCACGTACAGCGCACTCTGGCGATACTTGATGGCGTCCTCGGCCTTGGCGAACTGGGCCGAGGCGGGAATGGCCGCTGCCAAGCCCGAGAGGGCGAGAAGCACGGTCATGGCGATTTTCATGGGACTCAACTCCGGTGAAGGGACAAGGGATGGCAGTGCCGTACACTGGCCGCGACGAGCAGCCGCAGCATACCGGGTTTGCGGCCGATTTCGACTCCTCAACGTGTGAAGATCATGCAAAGCGTGCGCATCTGGGATTTGCCCACTCGCCTGTTCCACTGGCTGCTGGCGGTCGCCGTGCTGGCGATGCTGGCGACCGGAATGACCGGCGGCGATGCCCTGAACGCCCACATGCGCATCGGCTACGCGGTGTTCGCGCTGCTTGTGTTTCGCCTGGCGTGGGGGGTGGCGGGGGGGCGCTGGTCGCGCTTTTCGAGCTTCGTTCCGACTCCAGCGCGCATCGTGCGCTATGTCAGGGGCAACGCCAGCGCCGCCGAAGTCGCAGGCCACAATCCGCTGGGTGCGCTGTCCGTGCTGGCCATGCTGGCGGCGCTTGGCCTGCAAGTTGGAACCGGCCTGTTTGCCGACGACGAGATCGCCTATTCGGGCCCGCTCACCGCACGGGTATCGAACGCGGTGGTCAAGCTCGCCACTCGCTATCACACCACGCTCGGCAAGCTGCTGGTGATCGTGCTGATCGTCGTGCACATCGCTGCCATCGTCTGGTACCTGCGACGCGGGCGCAACCTGGTGCGCCCGATGATCGGTGGCGACAAGACGCTGACCGAGGCCGAGCTGGTCCCTGCAGCACGCGACGACGTACTCACACGGACCCTGGCGCTGGTTCTGCTGGCGCTGGCCGCAGGCGCAGTCTACGGGGTGGTGCGCTGGGGCAATGCGGCAGGCCTGGGATAGACTGGATTGAGCCCCCATCGTCCGACCCTGCGCTCACTCGCCCGTTGGCACTCCGTGGACACGCGCCCTCCCGTCGAACTGATCGTCGCGCAAGACGCTGACGAGTTGGCCGGCGCGCGTGCGCTGTTCCAGGAATACGCGGCGCAACTGGGCGTCGATCTGGATTTCCAGCACTTCGATGCCGAGTTGACGGATCTGCCGGGCGACTACGGGGCGCCGCGCGGCACGCTGCTGCTGGCGCTGGTGGATGGCGAACTCGCCGGCTGTTGCGCGCTGCGCCCGATCGACGACGTGGACTATTCCAACGCCGCCGAAATGAAGCGCCTGTACGTGCGCAAGGCGTTCCGAGGATTTGGTCTGGGCCGGCAACTGGCCGAAGCCATCCTGGAGACGGCCATCCAGATCGGCTACACCTGCGTGCTGCTCGACACGCTCGACGACATGGAATCCGCGCGCGCGCTGTACGAAGACCTCGGTT
This sequence comes from uncultured Ottowia sp., assembly GCA_964527755.1. GTDB lineage: Bacteria > Pseudomonadota > Gammaproteobacteria > Burkholderiales > Burkholderiaceae_C > Ottowia. The sequence goes on along the minus strand of CAZGOL010000105.1, from coordinate 6,519 downwards.
TCGAGGAAATCCCGCCCTACTATCACAACCCGCTCCCGGGCGCGCACTACCTCAAGGTCGATCTGGTGTAGTGCTCAGGCGCCATCGGCGGTGCAGCAAACCCGTCGCCCGGCGTTTTTGCACGCTCGGGTGCGGCGATGGAAGGGTCAGTCGCGCGGGGTCAGCCCTTGGCCTGGGCGAGCAAGGTGGCGCCGTCGCTCACCTCGAACTTGCCCGGGCCTTCGATGTTCAGCGTGACGACTTTGCCATCCTTGACCAGCATCGAGTATCGGTTGCTGCGCAGCCCCAGTCCTTTGCCAGTCAGGTCGAGCGTCAGGCCGGCGGCCTTGGCGAAGGCCGCGTCGCCGTCGGCGAGCATGCGGATCTTGCCTGCGGTCTTGAGCTCGCGTGCCCACGCGCCCATGACGAAGGGATCGTTGACCGCCAGACACCAGATCTCGTCAACGCCGGCCGCCTTCAATGCGCCGTGATGCTCCAGGAAGCTGGGCACATGCCTGGCCGAGCAGGTCGGCGTAAAGGCGCCAGGCACGGCGAACAAGGCAATCGTCTTGCCGGCTGCAGCCTTGGTGACATCGACGGGATTGGGGCCGATGCTGCAGCCTGCGCCTTCGACTTCGGAATACTCGGACAGGGTCACGGCAGGCAGCCGGTCGCCAACTTTGATCATGATGGACTCCTGGTGAACACGGATCGGGAAACGCGCCGGGAGCGTGGTGGACGCAACCCGCTGGCGCGCAAATGAAAACGACCCACGCATTGTGGGTCGTTTCGGCAATCGATGCAGGGCGTGCGACGGGCGCACCGCATGCTCTGAGTGGTCTTCAGACCTGCGCGGCCTTTTGCACCAGTCGCGTGGCCACCCAGTTCTTGGTCTTGGACAGCGGACGGCTTTCGGTGATTTCGACCGTGTCGCCAAGCTTGTATTGGCTGCTTGCGTCGTGCGCGTGGTATTTCGACGAGCGCATCACGATCTTGTCGTAGATCGGGTGCTTGACGCGGCGCTCAACCAGCACGGTGACGGTCTTGGCGCGCTTGTCGCTCACCACCTTGCCGACCAAGGTGCGCTTGAGGGAGGGTTTGGCTTCGCTCATGGTCACTGTCCTTGTTGGGCCGCGGCCTGCTTCTCGGCCAGGATGGTCTTGGCGCGCGCGATGGAGCGACGCGTCCGGCCAAGCTGGGCCGTGTTGTTCAGTTGCTGCGTGGCCCTTTGCATGCGCAGGTTGAAGTGGGCCTTTTGCAGCTCCTTCACCTCGGTCTGCAGTGCCGCCACGTCTTTCTGGCGCAATTCAGCAGTTTTCATCGTGGATGCTCCTTCGCCTTACTGGCCGATCATGCGGGCGACGAACGTGGTGCGCAGCGGCAGCTTGGCAGCGGCCAGCGCGAACGCTTCGCGCGCCAGTTCCTCGGGCACGCCGACAATTTCGTACAGCACCTTGCCGGGCTGAATCTCGGCCACGTAGTACTCGGGGTTGCCCTTGCCGTTGCCCATGCGAACCTCGGCCGGCTTGGTGGAAATGGGTTTGTCCGGAAAAATCCGGATCCAGATGCGGCCACCGCGCTTGACGTGGCGCGAAATGGCGCGACGCGCGGACTCGATCTGGCGTGCGGTCAGGCGACCGCGATCGGTGGACTTGAGGCCGAAGTCGCCAAAGGCCACGGTGTTGCCACGGGTGGCAATGCCGGTGTTTCGGCCCTTGTGCTCCTTGCGGTACTTTCTGCGTGCTGGTTGCAGCATCGTTTACTCTCCTTTGGCACCGTCTGCCGACGCAGCAGGCGCAGCGACTTTGCGGACGCGGCGAGCGGCGGGTTGTGCGTCGGCGCCTTGGCCTTCCGCAGGTTTGTCGCTGCCGTCGGCGGGCGCGCCTGAGCCCCCGCGGGCATCGCGGCGCGGACCGCCACGGCGATCGCCACCGGGACCGCCACGACCATCACGGCGCGGGCCACGCGGACCGCGGCGCTCTTCGCCCTCGGGGCGCGGCGTGCTGTCCAGCGAGGGCGCGTCGGTGCGGCCCAGGTTGTCGCCCTTGTAGACCCACACCTTGACGCCGATGACGCCGTAGGTGGTCTTGGCCTCGGAGAAGCCATAGTCGATCTCGGCGCGCAGCGTGTGCAGCGGCACGCGGCCTTCGCGGTACCACTCGGTGCGGGCGATCTCGATGCCGTTCAGGCGGCCGGCCGACATGATCTTGATGCCCTGCGCGCCCAGGCGCATGGCGTTCTGCATGGCGCGCTTCATGGCGCGGCGGAACATGATGCGCTTTTCGAGCTGCTGGGTGATCGAATCGGCGATCAGTTGGGCATCGACCTCGGGTTTGCGCACTTCCTCGATGTTGACGGCCACCGGCACGCCCAGTTGGTTGGCCAGATCCTTCTTGAGTTTCTCGATGTCTTCGCCTTTCTTGCCGATCACCACACCCGGTCGCGCCGAGTAGATGGTGATCCGGGCGTTTTTGGCAGGACGCTCGATGAGCACGCGCGAGACAGCAGCGTTTTTCAGCTTTGATTTCAGATGCTCGCGCACCTTGATGTCTTCGGCCAGCATGCCGGCGAAGTCGCGGTTGTTGGCGTACCAGCGGCTGGCCCAGTTTCGGCTGACGGCGAGGCGAAAGCCGGTCGGGTGGATTTTCTGTCCCATGGTCTTTCCAGGTTTTTCTCAGTTGCCGACCGTCACGTACACATGGCACGTGGGCTTGACCAGTCGGGCGCCACGTCCCTTGGCACGAGCCGCGGATCGCTTGAGCGACGAGCCCTGTTCTACGTAGATGGTCTTGACACGCAACTCGTCGATGTCGGCGCCGTCGTTGTGCTCGGCGTTGGCGATAGCCGACTCGAGCACCTTGCGCACGATCGGCGCAGCCTTCTTCTGCGTGAAATTGAGAATGTTCAGTGCCTGATCGACTTTCTTGCCGCGAATCAGGTCGGCGACCAGCCGGCCCTTGTCGACCGACAAGCGAACGCCACGCAGCACTGCACGGGTTTCAGTTGCCATGGTCTTTCCTTATTTCTTGGCTTTTTTGTCTGCCGCGTGGCCCTTGAAGGTCCGCGTCAGAGCAAACTCGCCGAGCTTGTGCCCGACCATTTGGTCGGTCACGTACACCGGCACGTGCTGCTTGCCGTTGTGCACGGCGATCGTCAGCCCGATGAATTCGGGCAGGATCATGGAGCGGCGCGACCAGGTCTTGATCGGCCTCTTGTCCTTGCCGGCAGCGGCCTGATCCACCTTGGCAAGAAGGTGGTGGTCCACAAACGGACCCTTTTTCAGAGAACGAGTCATTTGCGGATGTCCTTATTTCTTGCGGCGCGACACGATCATGCCCTGGGTCCGCTTGTTGCTGCGGGTCCGATAGCCCTTGGTGAGGTTGCCCCAGGGGTCGACCGGGTGCCGGCCACTCTTGCTGCGCCCTTCGCCGCCACCCATCGGGTGATCAACGGGGTTCATGACGATGCCGCGCACGGTCGGGCGGACGCCCATCCAGCGCTTGGCACCGGCCTTGCCCAACTGGCGCAGGCTGTGCTCTTCGTTGGCCACTTCGCCGATCGTCGCGCGACACTCGATGTGGATCTTGCGCACTTCACCCGAGCGCATGCGCACCTGGGCATAAACGCTCTCACGCGCCAGCAACGTGGCAGAAGTGCCCGCTGAACGCGCGATCTGGGCACCAGCACCGGGCCTGAGCTCAATGCAGTGGATCGTCGAGCCGACCGGGATGTTGCGGATCGGCAGCGTGTTGCCCACCCGAATCGGTGCCTCGGCTCCGCTGATGAGCTGACTGCCGACCTCGATACCGCGCGGGGCGATGATGTAGCGGCGCTCGCCGTCGGCATAGCACACCAGGGCGATGTGGGCCGAGCGATTGGGGTCGTACTCGATGCGCTCGACCTTGCAGGCGATGCCGTCCTTGTCGCGACGGAAATCGACCACGCGGTAATGGTGACGATGACCGCCACCCTTGTGGCGCGTGGTGATTCGGCCGTGGTGGTTGCGGCCGGCGTGCTGGAACTGCGGCTCAAGCAGCGGCGCGAAGCCCTCGCCCTTGTGCAGGTGGTCGCGCGTGACCTTGACCATGCCGCGGCGACCCGCGGAAGTCGGTTTGATCTTGATGACAGCCATGATTTACGCAGCCTCCCCGGACAGGTTCAGCTCTTGACCTTCCTTGAGCAGGACATACGCCTTGCGCACGTGGTCGCGACGGCCCACGCTGCGACCGAAGCGCTTGGTCTTGCCCTTGACGTTGGTGACCGACACGGTCTTGACCTGTACCTTGAACAGCAGCTCCACGGCGGCCTTGATCTCGGGCTTGGTCGCGTCGCGCAAGACCTTGAAAGTCACGGCATTGGATTTCTCGGCCACCAGGGTGGCCTTTTCGGAGACGATGGGCGCCACCAGCACCTGCATCAGGCGGCCTTCGTCGAACTGGCGCTCGGCCGGCGTTGGATTGATGCGGCTCATCTTGAACCTCCATACTTCGCATTGCGGTACTCGCACTTGAGGCGGCTCGGCGTGCTCATGCGAACATCTCCTTGAGCTTGTCGATCGCGCCCTTGGTGACCAGGACCTTCTTGTAGTGCACCAGCGACACCGGATCGGCGTAGCGCGGCTCGATGACCAGCACGTTGCCGAGGTTGCGCGAGGCCAGGTACAGGTTCTCGTCGACCTCGTCGGCGATCACCAGCACCGAATCGAGCCCCATGGCCTTGAAGCGGGCTGCCAGCTGCTTGGTCTTGGGCGAATCGACCTTCATCGACTCGACCACCGCCAGACGGCCGTCGCGGGCCAGCTGCGACAGGATGGACGCCATGCCGGCGCGGTACATCTTCTTGTTGAGCTTCTGGCTGAAGCTCTCCAGCGGGCTGTTCGGGAAGATGCGGCCGCCCCCGCGCCACAGCGGCGACGAGGTCATGCCGGCGCGCGCGTTGCCGGTGCCCTTTTGGCGGAACGGCTTCTTGGTCGAGTGCTTGACCATCGCGCGGTCTTTTTGCGCACGCGTGCCCTGGCGGGCGTTGGCCTGGAAGGCCACCACCAGCTGGTGCACCAGCGCTTCGTTGTAGTCGCGGCCGAACACGGTCTCGGGCGCGTCCACCGTGGACGCGGCCTGACCCTGCTCGTTCAGGAGTTCGAGCTGCATTAGTTGGCCTCCTGCTTGGCGGGCCTGGCCTTGACGGCCGGGCGCACGGTGACGAAGCCGCCGCGCGAGCCGGGCACGGCGCCCTTGATCAGCAGCAGCTGGCGCGCCTCGTCCACGCGCACGACGTCCAGATTTTGGGTGGTAACGGTCTCGTCGCCCATGTGGCCGGTCATCTTCTTGCCCGGAAACACGCGGCCCGGGTCCTGCGCCATGGAGATCGAGCCCGGCACGTTGTGCGAACGGCTGTTGCCGTGCGAGGCGCGCTGCGAGCTGAAGTTGTGGCGCTTGATGGTGCCGGCGTAGCCTTTTCCGATGGAGGTGCCCTGGACGTCCACTTTCTGGCCGACGGCAAACACGTCTGACACAGGCACGGTGGCGCCAGCGGCGTACTTGCCGGCCACGTCATCGGCGACACGGAATTCCTGGGTGATTTCCCCGGCCTGCACACCCGCCTTGGCAAGATGACCAGCCTCGGGCTTGGTCACGCGCGAGGCCTTGCGTGCGCCGAACGTGACCTGCAAGGCCACGTAGCCATCGTTGTCCTGGGTCTTGACCTGGGTGACGCGGTTGTTGGATACGTCGACCACCGTGACGGGAACCGAATCGCCGTCATCGGTGAACAGACGCATCATGCCCACCTTGCGTCCCAGCAACCCCAATCGATTGCTCTGACTCATTTTTGACTCCTTGGCTTTCACCGCACGGAACTGCAATTGGCCCGCGCGTTTGGTGTGTGAAAGAGGGTTGAACTAACCTGCCTTCAAGAGGCAAGCCTTGCATTCTACTGCGATGGAGGCTTATTCGCAAGCCGAACCTTGACCCGCCACGGCCGCACCGGGATGAACGGGCCAAGCGAAGGGGTCATTGCTTCAGCTTGATCTCCACGTCGACGCCGGCCGGCAGGTCGAGTTTCATCAACGCGTCCACGGTCTTGTCGGTCGGATCGACGATATCCATCAAGCGCACGTGGGTACGAATCTCGAGTTGGTCGCGGCTGGTCTTGTTGACGTGCGGCGAGCGCAGGATGTCGAAGCGCTTCATGCGGGTGGGCAAGGGTACAGGGCCCTTGACCACGGCGCCGGTGCGCTTGGCCGTGTCGACAATCTCGGCCGCTGACTGGTCGATCAGCTTGTAATCGAACGCCTTGAGGCGGATGCGAATTTTCTGTTGGGTAGCCATTTGATGTCCTTGAGTGAAATGTTCAGCAGTGCGCTGAGACGGTGTATCGAACGAGCCTCAGACAAGGCGGGTGGAGCGCAGCAATCGACACGTCTCCGAGGCACATGGGGAATGCGAATCCCGCCCAACGCAGTACGAGGCCTGCGCAACAGCCGTCACTCGATGATCTTGGCCACCACGCCCGCGCCCACCGTGCGGCCGCCTTCGCGGATGG
>CAZGOL010000104.1:0-8862 GCA_964527755.1 uncultured Ottowia sp. | reverse complement strand
GCAAGCTGGGCACGGCGCGGCTGGCGCGCGCGCTGGAGCGCGACGGCCTGAAGACGACCGCGCTGCATGGCGACAAGAGCCAGGATGAGCGCCTGAAGTCGCTGGAGGCTTTCAAGTCCGGCGAGGTCGATCTGCTGGTGGCCACCGACGTGGCCGCGCGCGGACTGGACATCAAGGACGTGCCCGCCGTCTTCAACTTCGACGTGCCGTTCAACCCCGAGGACTACGTGCACCGCATCGGCCGCACCGGCCGTGCCGGCGCCTCGGGCCTGGCGGTGACGCTGGTGACGCGCCACGACCAGCGCCTGCTGGGCGAGCTGGAAAAGCTGCTCAAGAGCAAGGTCGAGCTGGAGCATCTGGATTTCGACGAGGAACGCCCGCGGGGCCGCCAGAACGACGGCCGCCGCCGCTGGCAGGGCGAAGAAACCGGCGACAGCCGCGACGACGCCCGCCGCACCCGGGGTCAGCGCCACGGCAGCGGCTCCAGCGCCCTGGGCGCGGCACCGCCCCAGCCGGCCGATCCCTTTTTCGAGCGGCCGTATTCGCCGGTCGAAGAAGCCACCGACGCCCGGCCTTCCTGGGATGTGCCGGCACGACCGCGTTCGGGCCGATCGGCCAACATCAAGCCCAAAAGGACCGTGGCAGCGCTGCTGAAGACCTCGGCACCGTCAAACTGAGCCGTCCGTCACGCAGTCCGGATATTGTGTTGTTTCAGGCTTCAAGGCCCATGCGATCTGCCAAAGCAGCTACTGATTCAATAGCAATCATCCGCTCCTGCCGGTCATCCTCCGAGGGATGTTCGGCCCTTGCCCACACGGGGCGGTGCGCGCCACCCCGTCAACCGCGCCCCGGCACCTGGGCCTGCGGGCAGCGCACCTGGATGCGCTCCCACGTGTGGCCGCCGGCGCCCAGCCGCACCGCGGTCAGGCACCCTCCCCAGACGCAGCCGGTATCCAGCGAAATCAGGTCGGCACGATCGAGCCAACCCAGGGTCGACCAATGGCCGAACGCCACGACATGCCCGGTGGTGCGCCGCCCCCGCACATCGAACCAGGGCAGGTAGCCCGCCGGAGCCGCGCTGGCGCCACCCTCCTTGGTGGCGAACTCCATGCGCCCGTCGGCGGTGCAAAAGCGCAGGCGGGTGAGTGCATTGACGATCACGCGCAGGCGATCGGCCCCCGCCAGATCGTCGCGCCACGCGGCCGGTTCGTTGCCGTACATGCGATGCAGGAAACTGGACCAGTCCGCCGCACGCAGCGCCGCCTGGACCTCGCCCGCCAGCGCCAGGGTCTGCATGGCGCTCCACTGCGGCAACACACCGGCGTGCACCAGCAGCACGCCCTGCTCGCACAGTGCCAGCGGGCGCTGGCGCAGCCAGTCGAGCAACGCCGCGCGCTCGGGAGCGGCCAGCAGTTCGTCCAGCGTATCCAGCCGGTGCGGTGGACGCACGCCCTGCGCGACCGCCAGCAGGTGCAGATCGTGGTTACCCAGCAGCGCCTCGGCCGCGCCCGCCAGCCCCATCAGGCGCCGCAACACGGCCAGCGAGGCGGGTCCCCGGTTGACCAGGTCGCCCAGCGCGATCAGCCGGTCGCGGCTGGGTGAAAACGCCACGTCGTCCAGCAGGCGGCCGAGCGCTTCGTCACAGCCCTGCACGTCGCCAATCAGGTAGAGTGCCATGAAGCGGGATTTTCCACCGCGCCGGTGCCCGCCCTCGCATGGACCTGCTGCTGATCGTCTTTCTCACCCTGCTCAACGCCGTCTTCGCGATGTCCGAGCTGGCGGTGGCATCCGCGCGCAAGGCACGCCTGGCGGCTCTCGAGGAAAGCGGCGATGCCGGCGCCAGCGCCGCGTTGCGGTTGATGGAGCGACCCACCCAGTTCCTCTCGACCGTGCAGGTGGGCATCACGTCGATCGGGATGCTCAACGGCATCGTCGGCGAAGCGGCCTTCAGCGGACCGGTGGCCGACTGGCTGGCGCACCTGGGGCTGGGGCCGGCGGCCGCCTCGATCACAGCGACGGCGCTGGTGGTGACCGCGATCACCTTCACCACCATCATCTTCGGTGAGTTGGTGCCCAAGCGCATCGGTCAGATGTATCCGGAGTCGGTGGCGCGCTGGATCGCGCGGCCGATGACCTGGCTGGCACGGCTGGCCAAGCCATTCGTGCTGCTTCTCACGCTGTGCACCCAGGGGATGCTCCGGCTGCTGCGCATCGACGGGTCGCGCCGCAGCGCGGTCACCGAGGAAGAAATCTCGGCCAGTCTGGAGGAAGGCGTCGATGCCGGTCTGATCGAAGAACACGAGCACCAGATGGTGCGCAACGTGTTTCACCTGGACGACCGGCCACTCACCTCCCTGATGGTGCCGCGCGGTGAAATCGAATGGCTGGATGCCAACCTGAGCGCGAGCGACGCGCTGCAATATGTGGCGCGGCGCGGCGAACACGGTGCGCACTCCTGGTATCCGGTGTGCCGAGGCACCCTGGACGACGTGATCGGCATTATCTCGGTGGCCCATTTGCTGGAACTGGACACGCAATCGGACGCGCCCATTGGAAACCATGCGAGTGCGGCCGAATTCATCCCCGAGACACTCAGCGCCATGGAGATGCTGGAGCAATTGCGCGCCAAATCAGGGCGGATGGCATTTGTCGTCGATGAATATGGCGTGGTGCAGGGCCTGATGACGCCCCGCGACTTTCTGGAAGCCATCACGGGCGAGCTCAAACCCAGCGCCCACATCAACCCCTGGGCAACGCCACTGGCCGAAGGGCGTTGGCTGCTGGATGGATCGATGCCGGTGAGCGAACTGAAAGTGCGACTCGAAATCGAGGAATTGCCATTGGAAGACAAGGGTCGTTACAACACGCTCGCCGGCCTGCTGATGGCGGTGCTGGGGCATTTGCCGGACGAAGGCGAGCAAATCGAATGGGAAAACTGGATATTCACGGTCAATCACCTGGATGGCCGCCGCATTGACAAGATACTGGCCGTCGCCAGTGCGTCGGCAAATACCTCAACCCATTAATTTCGATCCGCTGGCGAAACGGCACCGTCTGATTGGGTGATATTATTGCGGCCCATTTGAACCAGAACCGGAGAAGAGCTCGAACATGGCAACTTACAAGGAATTGCTGCAGCAAAGGGAAGCCCTCACGCGCCAAATCGAAGAGGCACGCCAGCGCGAAATCGCTGATGCCGTGGCGCGCGCGCGCGCGCTGGTGGCCGAATATGGGCTAACGGCACAGGATGTTTTTTCGACCCGCAAACCCGGAAAAAGCGGCGGCGGCGGCAAGGTTGCGCCGAAATACCGCGATCCGGCCACCGGGCGAACCTGGACTGGCCGTGGCAAGGCCCCCAAGTGGATCGAGGGGCGCGACCGCAACCAATTCGCCATCGGCTGACCCCGCACCCGACGCGGCAGGGCACCTCGCGGTGCCCTTTTTTTCTTGAATCGGCCCTTTTCAATCCACTTCATGGATGCGCCCGACGCGAACATGGAATAATTTCATTTTTTGTCAGGCGCAGGACACACCATGGATCAGGATACTCAGCAACGCATCGAGCAACTCGTCAAGGGCCACGGCGTCGTGCTGTTCATGAAGGGCGATGCCAGCTACCCGATGTGCGGGTTTTCGAACCGGGCGGTCCAGATCCTGAAGGCGATCGGGGTCGACCTGGCCACCCTGACCACGGTCGACGTCCTGGCGGACGAAGCCATTCGCCAGGGCATCAAGGACTACAGCCGCTGGCCCACGATTCCGCAGCTCTATGTGCGCGGCGAATTCATCGGCGGCTCGGACATCATGATGGAGATGTACGAGTCGGGTGAGCTCAAGCAACTGATCGAGAATCAGGCCGCCTGAACGCAGCGACGCGCCGTTCACCGCGCACCATGCAAAACGGACACCCCCGGGTGTCCGTTTTGCATGGTGGTGTTCATTGTGGGGTTCAGGGCACGCGCAGCGTCACGTCCACACGACGCTCGGCAGCGTGCGTGGCGTCGATCCCGCCAGGGGCAGGCCGCTCCAGCACGGTACGGTCTTCGGCAATCCCCAAGGCAACCAGTGTGGCTTGCACGGCTCGCGCCCGGTTGCGGGCCAGCTCTTCGTTGGCCGCGGCGTCGCCCGTTGGATCGGCGAAACCCGAGATCACGGCCTGCACGCCGTCGTGCGCCTTCAGATAATCCACCAGCGGCCGGGCCTGACTGGCAAAGTCGGGGGCGACATCGGTCTTGCCCACGTCGAAATACACCGCCAGGGACGGCTGGCCGCCCACTTCGGAGGCCACCACGGCGGCACCGGCGGGCACGGCAACTGCCGTTGGGGTCGAGTCCGGCGCGGCGTTCGACGCCGATGGCATGGGCGTGGCGGGCATCGGTGCAGCGGCATCGCCTGCTGCGGAAGCGGGCGTCTGCGGCGGCGCGGTTTCGGCCGGCCCCCCCTTGCTCCAGTAGCTCGCGCCAAACACCACCGCCAGCGCCACGATCACCCAAGGCAACCACTTGAACACGCCGCCGACGGCGCCTCCGGGAGAACTCGATATGGCGGGGATCGGTGCCGCCAACAACGGCTGGCCCGCGGCCGCAAGCTCTGCCACTTCGGGTGGCAGGCTGCCGGCAATGCTGCCACCGGGTGTGAGCTTGCCGACCAGCGCGGGCATGAGGTAGCCGAGCGCCGAGGTCACGCTGTCGCGTTCGAGTTGAAAACGGCCCGTCACCAGCGACAGCAGCCCGCCGCTGGAGCCGAGCACGGTTTCGATCTGGCTGTTGGCGATCGGCTGGGCAGCCGGTCCTCCGCCCAGCCACGACTGAATGATGGGGCCCAAGCCGGCGGCCTTGAATTTCTCCAGAAAACCGGCGAGCCCGCCGCTCTCGCGCGCCGTCATGTAAGCCAGCAGCATTTGCAGCACTGGCAGGGCCTTGTCGCCCAGACCGAAACGCACCGCAGCCTCGCGGATCAGCACCTCAAACATCATCAAATCCTTTCATGGCGTGCCATCGAGGCACGGCCGACCACGACCGGCAGCGCATGGTCAATCGCCGGTCCGGCGCAAGAAAAATTATAGTGAGTGCCCGCTGCAGCGGCGGGCCCGCAGAGGCTGCACGCGCACCCGTCGGCGGCCTGCCGATTGCCCCTACACTTGCCGGCACCGCCGCGCCTGCCGACTTTCGTTCGGGCCGATCCTGACCATCCGTCGTCACGCATGAGTTTCGCCCAGAGCCTGGTGCTCATCCTCCTGCTGATTCCGGCCAGTGCGTTCTTCTCGCTGGCCGAGATCGCGCTGGCGGCCTCGCGCCGCCTGCGACTGCGCCAGCTGGCCGACGAGGGCGACGCCCGCGCCCTGATGGTGCTGCGCGCGCAGGAACAACCGGGCTACTACTTCACGACGGTGCAGATCGGCGTCAATGCGGTGGCGATCTTGGGCGGGATCGTCGGCGAAGGGCTGTTCGGCCCGCCATTGGCGGCGCTGCTGGAGCGCTGGCTGGCACCCACCAGCGCCTCGACGCTCGCCTTTGCCGTGTCGGTGGCGCTGGTGACTTCGCTGTTCGTGGTGTTTGCGGACTTGCTGCCCAAGCGGCTGGGCATGGCCGAGCCCGAGCGCGTGGCTTTGCGTGTGATCGGGCCGATGAACACCATCTTGCTGCTGTGCAAACCGGCCGTGTGGCTGTACTCGCGCTGCACCGACGCGCTGCTGCGCCTGTTCGGGCTGCCGCTGCAACGCGACGAGCGCATCACGCCCGATGACATCCTGGCGCTGGCCGAAGCCGGCACGCAGGCGGGCGTGATCGACCGGCCCGAGCAACTGGTGATCGAGAACCTGTTCGAGCTGGAAACCCGCCCCGTCAGCAGCGCCATGACGCCGCGCGACCGCATCGTCTGGCTGCACCACGATGACCCGGACGAGGTGGTGCGGGCACGCATCATCAGCGAACCGTACTCGACCTACCCGGTGTGCCGCGAGCAGATCGACCAGCCGCTGGGTTACGTCGACGCCAAGGAGCTGTTCCAGCGCGTGCTCAACAACCAGCCGATCCGCCTAACCGACGAAACCCTGCTGCACAAACTGGTGGTGGTGCCCGATCGCCTGAGCCTGTCGGAAGTGCTGCACCAGTTTCGCCAGCAGCACGAGGATTTCGCGCTGATCGTCAACGAATACAGCACAGTGGTCGGCGTGGTCACGCTCAACGACGTGATGAGCACGGTGATGGGCGAGCTGGTGACGCAGGAAGACGAGGAGATGATCGTGCGGCGCGACGACGGCAGCTGGCTGATTGACGGCCTGACGCCGATGCAGGATGTGCTGCGCGCGCTGAACCTCGAGGAACCCCCACACGTTGGCGAATACGATACCCTGGCCGGCTTTCTGATGGTGATGCTCCGCCGCGTGCCGCGCCGCACCGACCGGGTGTTGTGGGATGGTCACCGATTCGAGGTTATCGACGTCGACAACTACCGCATCGACCAGGTGCTCGTGACCACCGAACGACTCGACAACCAAATTTCGCTATCTAATCAATAGCTGCTTCGGCGGGCGACATGGCCATTTCCGGTCACATCATCCATTTTTTTTGGTTCACGAACACGGCGTTCGGATACTCCGCGCGCCCGCGCGAGCCGTTGTAGCGCCCCAACGCCATGAACAGGTCGCCCTGCTCGCGATCGAGGTAGTGGCGCAGGATGACGCAACCAAAGCGCAGGTTGGTCTGCATGAAGAACAGCTTGCCTGGATCGCCATCGCCGATCACGCGGCTCCAGAACGGCATCACCTGCATGTAGCCGCGCGCGCCGACGCTGGAGACGGCGAATTTGCGAAACGCGCTTTCGACCTGGATCAGCCCCAGCACGAGCGACGTCTCGAGTCCGGCGCGATGCGCCTCGTACCAAACGGTCTGCAGGAACTCGATGCGCGTGTTGAAGTCCTTCTCGCGCCGGTACAGCCGGTCACTCATCGCCGAGAGCCAGCGCACGTAAGCCAGGCGCGTCTCGGTGGAGGCAAAGATGGGCACCGGTGGCGCGCTGTTGGCGATGGCCGACGACAACGCCGTGCGCACGGAATCCGCCAGCGGTTCCTCGAGTTGGCCGCCCGCCCGTGCATGCTCTCCAAAAAATAGCGCTGTCGGCATGACCAATAAGCGCTGCAAGCATATTCTTCGGTTTCCCACCACGGCACGGCCCGCTTCTGCAACCGGCATGGTCATGCCGCCAGTTTGCCTTTCACGAAGGCTGCAATGTCCGCCACGGGTACCCGCGTGGCCGCGGCGTCGCGGCGGTGCTGGTATTCGACCTGGCCGTCCTTCAGGCCCTTGTCGCCCACGGTCACGCGGTGCGGCACGCCGATCAACTCCCAGTCGGCAAACATCGCGCCGGGGCGCTCGCCGCGGTCGTCCAGAATCACGTCCACGCCTGCGGCCAGCAGGTCGGCGTACAGGCTTTCGGCCGCTCTCTTCACCGCCTCGCTGCGGTCCATGCCCACCGGACAGATCACCACGGTGAAGGGCGCGATCGCGTCGGGCCAGATGATGCCGCGCTCGTCGTGGTTCTGCTCGATGGCCGCCGCCGGCAGGCGCGTGATGCCGATGCCGTAGCAGCCCATCTCGAAGGGCTTGGGCTTGCCGTCCTCGTCCAGGAACGTGGCGTTCATGGCGCGGCTGTACTTGGTGCCCAGGTAGAACACGTGGCCGATCTCGATGCCGCGCTCGATCGCCAGCCGCCCCTTGCCGTCTGGCGCGGCATCACCGGCCACCACGTTGCGCAGATCGGCCACGGCGTCGGGCTCGGGCAGGTCGCGCCCCCAGTTGACACCGGTGAAGTGGAAGTCCTTGTCGTTGGCGCCGCACACCCAGTCGGCCATCACCGCCACCTCACGGTCGGCGACGATCCGGACGGGCTTTTTCAAGCCGATCGGGCCCAGGTAGCCGGGCGGCGTGCCGAAGTGCTCCAGGATCTCGGGCCCGCTGGCGAAGCGAAAGCCCGCGTCCAGCCCCGGCACCTTGCCGGCCTTGACTTCGTTCAGGTCATGGTCGCCCCGCAGCAGCAGCAGCCAGACCTGGGTCTTGGCCACCTCGCCCTTGTCGTCGTGCTCGTCGGTGGCCAGCACCAGCGACTTGACGGTTTGCTGCAGCGGCAGGCCCAGCAATGCGGCCACATCGGCGCAGGTGCTCTTGCCGGGGGTGGGCGTCTTGGTCAGGGCCTGCTTGGCGGCCGGGCGCGGGCCCTGGGGCACCGCCGCCTCGGCCTTTTCCATGTTGGCGGCGTAGTCGCTGCCGGTGGAATACACGATGGCGTCCTCGCCCGTGGCGGCGATGACCTGGAATTCCTCGCTCAGATCGCCCCCGATGGCGCCCGAGTCGGCCGCCACCGCGCGGTAGGTCAGGCCAAAGCGGTCGAAGATGGCGCGGTAGGCCCGGGCCATCACCTGGTAGCTGCGCTTGGCCGCCGCCTCGTCGCGGTCGAAGCTGTAGGCGTCCTTCATGATGAATTCGCGCCCGCGCATCAGGCCGAAGCGCGGGCGGCGCTCGTCGCGGAACTTGGTCTGGATCTGATACAGGTTGCGCGGCAGCTGCTTGTAGCTCTTGAACTCCTGGCGCGCGATGTCGGTCACCGCCTCCTCGCTGGTGGGCTGCACCACGTAGTCGCGCTCGTGGCGATCCTTCACACGCAGCAGCTCGGGGCCCATCTTGACAAAGCGCCCGCTCTCGCTCCACAGCTCACCCGGCTGGATCACCGGCATGGTGCACTCGATGGCGCCGGCGCGGTTCATTTCTTCTCGCACGATGGCCTCGACCTTGCGGATCACGCGCAGCCCCATGGGCATGTAGGTGTAGATGCCGGCCGCCAGGCGCTTGATCATGCCGGCGCGCA
>CAZGOL010000103.1:0-9090 GCA_964527755.1 uncultured Ottowia sp. | reverse complement strand
TCGACGGCGGCGAAGTGCTCGGGGATGCGGGCGTGGGTGTCGAAGCTGTCGACGATGCAAAAGCGCGCCGCCAGCTCGGGCGACTGCACCGGCAGGTCGTCCTTGGAGCCGCCGCACAGCACCAGCACGTCCACCCGGTCGGCGTGGCCCGCCAGCTCGGCCATGCGGTGCACGGGGGTACCGGCCACCTGCGGCTTGACGCTGGCGGGATCGCGCCGGGTGTAGATGCCGGCCGCGCGAAGATCCGGGTTGTGGGTGATGGCCGCTTCGACGCCGCGCCCCAGGTTGCCATGTCCGACGATGCCGATGCGGATGGGCGTGGTGGTTGCCGAGGTCATGAAATCAACTCCTGTTGGGTGGGTTTGGCGTCGCGCGGTGGGCGCCATGAACGAAAAAAATCATCTTAACTGGACAACCGGGCATCTCGCTGATCCGAGCGGATACCGAGCGAACCGACACGCCAACGGATAGATCACCCTCATTTGAAGCTACGATTTCGATAGCCTGTATGGCATGTCCAGTGAGCACAAATTGGCAAAAACACCACCAATTTCGTATGGGCTCACTGGTCGCGCACGGCCCATTCGACCAGCCGGTCGAGCGCGGGACGCGCGGCACCGGCGTTCGGGTCGTTGATCAGGCCCACCACCGCATAGCGCTGGCCCGAGCGGCCCCACGCGTAGCCGGCGATCGCCACCACGTCGCGCAGGCTGCCGCTCTTCAGGCGCGCGTTGCCGATCGCCTCCGACCCCGGGCTGCGCGTGGCCAGGTGGCGCACGGTGCCGCTCACGCCGGCGATCGGCAGCGAGCGCTCGAACACGGTGGCGTTGGGGCTTTGCGCCGCGTCCTGCAGCAGCGCCGCCAGCGAGGCGGCGCTGATGCGGCCTTCGCGCGACAGGCCCGAGCCGTTGTCCACCACCGGCGTCTGGCGCAGCCCGAAGCGCTCACGCCACCAGCGGCGGATGGCGCTGGTCGACTCGGCAAAGCTGCCGCGCCCGTCGCCGCTGGACGACAGCGTCAGGAACAACTGCTGCGCCATCACGTTGTTGGAGTAGGTGTTGATGTCGGCCACGATCTCGGCCAGCGGCAGCGAATAGCCCGTCACCAGCGGCTGGCCACCGGCACCGCGCTCGAGCCACCGCACCTGACCGCTCAGGCTGCCGCCCGTCTGGCGCCACATGGCCTCGATCACGCGCGGCGCGTAGCCCTGCGGATCGGCGTAGGCCACCGCCCACTGCTGCACGCCGCAGCGCATCGAATAGCGCCCCTTGAAACGCACCTGCCGCGGGTCGCCGAAGTCGGCCGCCAGCTTGGTGCGCCAGTCGCCGCAGGCGCCACTGCCGGCAGCCACGTGCCCGGGGATCTCCACGCCGGCCATCGGCGGCTCGGTCTGCACCAGCACGCGGCGGCGCCCCGGATCGGGCACGAAGGTGAACACCAGCGCCTTGAAGTTGATCAGCAGCCCGTCGGGACCGACGTTGTAGGGCCGCAGCGGATCGGCATCGAAAGCGGCCGGATCGTGCGGCGGCAGGCGGAACACGTCGTGGTCGAGCAGGATGTCGCCCTCGATGCCGGTAATGCCCTTGGCGCGGATGGCGTCGATCAGATCGGCCAGGCGCTCGCGCACCAGCTTGGGGTCGCCTCCCCCCTGGATCAGCAGGTTGCCGTGCAGCACGCCGTCGCGCACGCTGCCCTGGGTGTAGACGCGGGTCTTCCAGAAATAGCCCGGGCCCAGCAGATCGAGCCCCGCGTAGGTGGTCACCAGCTTCATCACCGACGCCGGGTTCATCGCCACGTCGGGCTGCCACGCCAGGCGCGGCGCCGGCGGCGGCTGCGGCGCCGGGGTGGGGTTGCCCTCGCCGCTGGCGTTGACCGGCTCGGGCACGCGACGGATGGTGCCCGGCGGCGGCGCCAGCGGAACCACCAGCATCGCCACGCTGGATTCGGGCACCTTGGCCTGCGCCAGCGCCTGCGCCACCTCGGGTGGCAAGGCGCGCGCCGGCGCGGCCTGGCCCGACCCCGCTCCGAGGCCCCATCCCAGCACAACCAGCGTGCCCGCGAGGGCGGCGCGCAAACTCCGCATGGACGCGAAGTTTAGGCTGCGGCGCGCCCGCGACGCCATCACCCGGGGGGCACCCTGGCGACACCCCGGGAAATGCGCACACGCATACACTGCCCTTTGCAAGCCGATCGGCGCCACGCCGAGGCGTCGCAGCCGCCCGGTTCCGTCCCCGAGAGATGGCCACAGGAGATCCCCGATGAATGCCCCGCTTCCCGAATCGATCCGCAAGGCGCTGGAGACGGTCACGCTGGACGACAAGTACGCGCTCGACCATGGCCGCGCCTTCATGAACGGCGTGCAGGCGCTGGTGCGCCTGCCGATGCTGCAGCGCCAGCGCGACGCGCTGGCGGGCAAGAACACGGCCGGCTTCATCAGCGGCTACCGCGGCTCGCCGCTGGGCGGCTACGACCAGGCGCTGTGGGCGGCAAGAAAGCACCTGCAGGAAAACCACATCGTGTTCCAGCCGGGCGTGAACGAGGAGCTGGCGGCCACGGCCATCTGGGGCACGCAGCAGCTGGGCTTTGCACCCGCGGGCAGCAACCGCTTCGATGGCGTGTTCGGCATCTGGTACGGCAAGGGGCCGGGGGTGGATCGCTCGGGCGACGTGTTCAAGCACGCCAACATGGCGGGCACCACGCCCTGGGGCGGCGTGATCGCGGTGGCGGGCGACGACCACATGGCGATGAGCAGCACCGCCGCGCACCAGAGCGACCACATGTTCAAGGCCTGCGGCCTGCCCGAGTTCTTCCCCGCCAGCGTGCAGGAGATCCTGAGCCTGGGCCTGCACGCCTTCGCGCTGAGCCGCTACGCGGGCGTGTGGACGGGCATGAAGACGATCCAGGAAATCGTCGAGTCGGGCGCCAGCGTGACGATCGATCCCGAGCACGTGCCGATCGTGCTGCCCACCGACTTCGAGATGCCCGAGGGCGGCGTGCACATCCGCTGGCCCGACTCGCCACTGGCGCAGGAGGAGCGCCTGTTCAACGTCAAGTGGCGCGCCGCGCTGGCCTACATCCGCGCCAACCGGTTGAACCGCAACGTCCTCGAAGGCCCCAACGACCGTTTCGGCATCATCGCCAGCGGCAAGGCCTACAACGACACGCGCCAGGCGCTGCTCGACCTGGGTCTGGACGACGCCACCTGCCGCCAACTGGGCATCCGCCTGCACAAGGTGAACGTGGTGTGGCCGCTGGAGGCCTCGAGCGCGCGCGAATTCGCCACCGGCCTGAAGGAAATCCTGGTGGTCGAGGAAAAGCGCCAGATGATCGAGTACCAGCTCAAGGAAGAGCTCTACGGCTGGCGCGACGACGTACGACCCAACGTGGTGGGCAAGTACAGCGAAGGTGGCGAGTGGTCACAGGCCGACCCGGCGGCGCACACGCTGCTGCGCACCACCGGCGACCTGACGCCGGCCATGGTCGCGCGCGCCATCGCCCAACGGCTGAAAAAACTCGGGCTGGACGACGACACCGTCGCGCGCATCGATGCCCGGCTTGCCATCCTGGACGCTGCCGAGCAGCGCCAGAAGAAGGTGCTGAGCGTGAGCGGCCCCATGGCCGAGCGCATGCCCTGGTTCTGCTCGGGCTGTCCGCACAACACGTCCACGCGCGTGCCCGAGGGCTCGCGCGCCATGGCCGGCATCGGCTGCCACTTCATGGCCGTGTGGATGGACCGCGCCACCGTCGGCTTCACGCAGATGGGCGGCGAGGGCGTGCCCTGGGTCGGCCAGCAGCCGTTCTCCAGCGAAAAACACGTGTTCGCCAACCTGGGCGACGGCACGTACTACCACAGCGGCACGCTGGCGGTGCGCCAGTCCGTGGCGGCGGGCGTGAACATCACCTACAAGATCCTCTACAACGACGCGGTGGCGATGACCGGCGGCCAGCCGATCGGCGAGCGGCCCGAGGGCCTGTCGGTGGTGCAGATCGCGCAGAACATGCGTGCCGAAGGCGCGAAGAAGATCACCGTCGTCACCGACGAACCCGAGAAATACCACGGCGCGCGTGCCAAGGGCCTGCCCGACGGCATCGCCATCGAGCACCGCGACCGGCTGGACGCCATCCAGCGCGAGTTCCGCGAGATCGAGGGCACCACGGTCATCATCTACGACCAGACCTGCGCCACCGAAAAGCGCCGCCGGCGCAAGCGCGGCACGATGGTCGACCCGGCCGTGCGCGTCGTCATCAACGAGGCCGTGTGCGAGGGCTGCGGCGACTGCAACGTGCAGAGCAACTGCCTGTCGGTCGAGCCGCTGGAGACCGAGTTCGGGCGCAAGCGCACGATCAACCAGAGCACCTGCAACAAGGACATTTCCTGCGTCAAGGGCTTTTGCCCCAGTTTCGTCACCGTGGAGGGCGGAACGCTGAAGAAAAAGGCCAGGAGCCGCGCCAGCGTGTCGCCCGACGATCTGGGCGCACTGCCCGATCCGGTGCTGCCGCTGCCCGAGCCCGGCGGCGCCTGGGGCGTGGTGGTGGCCGGCGTGGGTGGCACCGGGGTCATCACCATCGGCCAGCTGCTGGGCATCGCCGCGCACATGGAAGGCAAGGGCATCGTCACGCAGGACGCCGCCGGGCTGGCGCAAAAGGGCGGCTCGACCTGGAGCCACGTGCTGATCGGCGCGCGCCAGGACGACATCCGCACCACGCGCGTGGGCGCGGCCGCGGCCGATTTGATCCTGGGGTGCGATCCGATCGTCGCCGCCAACCAGCAGACCACCTCGCGCATGCGCGAGGGGCGCACCCGCGTGGCGCTGAACGTGCACGCCGCGCCGACGGCCGCCTTCGTGCGCAACGGCGCCTGGCAAAACCCGGCCGAGCGCTGCGTCGCCGACGTCGCGCGCGTGGTGGGCGAAGCGGCGGTGGCCGGCTTCGACGCCGACGCGGCGGCCGGCCAGCTGATGGGCGACACCATCTACACCAACCCGATGCTGCTGGGCTTCGCCTGGCAGAAAGGCTGGCTGCCGCTGGCGCGCGCGTCGCTGCTGCGCGCCATCGAGCTCAACAACGTGCAGGTCGAAAACAACCAGCTCGCCTTCGAGTGGGGCCGCCAGGCCGCGCACGACTGGGCGCGCGTGCAGGCGCACCTGGCCGGATCGAGCGCGACGCCCGAGTCCGGCCGCCCGCAGTCGCTGGAGGCCATCGTTCAGCGCCGCGTCGAGTACCTGACCGGCTACCAGGACGCCGCCTACGCCCGGCAATACCGAGACTTCGTGGAACGCGTGCGCACGGCCGAAGGAGCGCTCGGGCACGGCGAGTTGACCGAGGCGGTGGCGCACGGCCTGTTCAAGCTGATGGCCTACAAGGACGAGTACGAGGTCGCGCGGCTGCACAGCGACCCGGCGTTCCTCAAGCGCATCGACGACATGTTCGAGGGCGATTACACGGTGCACTACCACCTGGCTCCGCCCCTGCTGGCCAAGCGCAACGAAAAGGGTGAACTGGTCAAGCGCAAGTTCGGACCGGGCATGCTGCGCAACTTCCGCATATTGACCCGGCTCAAGGGGCTGCGTGGTGGTGCGCTGGATGTCTTCGGCAAGACGGCCGAGCGCCACACCGAGCGCGCCCTGATCCGGGAATACCGCGACTGCATCGAGGAACTGCTGGCGACGCTGGATGCCGATCGCCACGCCCTGGCACTGGAGATCGCACGCATCCCGGAGCAGATCAAGGGCTACGGCCACGTGAAGGAGCGCAACCTGAAGGCGGCGCGCCTGCGCTGGGAGCAGGCCATGGCGCGCTATCGCAGCGGACGGGAAACACCGGTCGCCCCGACGGCTTGATGCGATCGAAAACGCACGAAAACCCTTGCTGATCAAGCCACGGCAGCTCTGTTTTTGATAGTCATTCGGGCCTGGGCGTGGCCTGGAGCGGCGTTTCCGGACGCCGTGGCCGCCTGCCCGGGTGGGCGGACGGCGCGCCTAATACAATAAAGGGTTCGCCCGAATGCGCCTGACATCAGGCACCGCGGGCCGTCTGCGCCGCCGTCTGCCGCGGCGCCTCGTCCGATCTGTCCAGGAGCCTCGCCCGTGTTCATTTCCAATGCCTATGCCCAATCCGCCGCGGCCGCCGGCGACGCGTCGTCGTCGCTGATGAGCATGCTCCCGCTGGTTCTGATGTTCGTGGTGCTGTACTTCATCATGATCCGCCCGCAGATGAGAAAGCAAAAGGAGCACCGCGCCATGATCGAAGCCCTGGCCAAGGGCGACGAGGTGGTCACCGCCGGCGGGATGTATGGCCGGGTGACCTCGATCACCGAGAGCCAGCTGGGCGTGCAGATCGCCGCGGGCGTCGAGGTGCAGATCCAGCGCAGTTCGGTGGTGCAGGTATTGCCCAAGGGAACCATCAAGTAAGCCTGCCGGTCGCATCCGTGCGTCCGTCGTCCACGACCGCGAGCGCCGCCGCCGCGGGCATGGCCACCCACCGCTTTCGACCCCGCCCAACCCCATGAACCGCTACCCGCTCTGGAAGTACGCGATCATCTTGATCACGCTGGTGATCGGGGTGCTCTACACACTGCCCAATTTCTTCGGCGAGGCGCCGGCCATCCAGGTGACGGCCGGCAAGGCCGTCACGCGGATCGACCAAGACACCCTGGCGCGGGTCGACGATCTGCTGCAGAAGGCCAGCACCGCACCCAACCAGTTGACGCTGGAGGGCGGCTCGGTGTGGGCGCGCTTCGACACCACCGACGCCCAGCTCAAGGCCAAGGACCTGGTCGAGAAGGCGCTCAACCCGGATGCGTCCGATCCTGGCTACATCGTCGCGCTGAACCTGGTTTCGCGCACCCCGTCGTGGCTGCTGGCACTCAACGCCAAGCCCATGTACCTGGGCCTGGACCTGCGCGGTGGCGTGCACTTCCTGCTGCAGGTGGACATGCGCACCGCGCTGACGAAGAATCTGGACACCCAGGTGAGCGACCTGCGCCTGGCGCTGCGCGACAAGAACGTGCGTCATGGGGGCATCAGCCGGGAAGGCCAGAACATCGAGGTTCGTGTCCAGGATCCGGCGGCGATCGATGCCGTGCGGCGCGTGGTGCTGGACAAGTTCCCCGACCTCCAGGTGAGTCCGGCACCCGCCACCGAGGGGCGGCTGGCACTCAACTTCAAGCCCGAGGCGCTGCGCCGCGTGCAGGACAACGCCATCAAGCAGAACATCACCACGCTGCACAACCGCGTCAACGAGCTGGGAGTGGCCGAGCCCGTCATCCAGCAGCAGGGCGCCGACCGCGTGGTGGTCGAGCTGCCGGGCGTGCAGGACGTGGCCAAGGCCAAGGACATCCTGGGCCGGACCGCCACGCTGGAGATGCGCCTGGTGGACGACAGCGCCGAGGGCCGCGCGGCGGCGCTGGGCCAGGGCCCCGTGCCCTTCGGCGACGAGAAGTTCCTGGAGCGCGACGGCACGCCCGTCATCGTCAAGCGCCAGGTCATCATCTCGGGCGACAGCCTGACCGACGCGCAGCCTGGCTTCGACTCGCAGACGCAGCAGCCCAAGGTCGACCTGACGGTGGACGCCAAGGGCGGGCGCATCATGCGCGACGTCAGCCGCGAGAACCTGAAAAAGCGCATGGCGATCGTGCTGTTCGAGAAGGGCAAGGGCGAGGTGCTGACGGCGCCGGTGATCCAGGCCGAACTGGGCACGCGTTTTCAGATCTCGGGCTCGATGAACGTGACCGAGGCCAACGACCTGGCCCTGCTGCTGCGCGCCGGCTCGCTGGCCGCGCCGATGGAGATCATCGAGGAGCGCACCATCGGCCCGAGCCTGGGCGCCGAGAACATCAGCAAGGGGTTCCACAGCGTGCTCTGGGGTTTCCTGGTGATCGTCGTGTTCATGACGATCTACTACCACCTGTTCGGCGTGTTCTCGTCGATCGCGCTGTCGTTCAACCTGCTGCTGCTGGTGGCCATCTTGTCGATGCTGCAGGCCACGCTCACGCTGCCGGGCATGGCGGCGGTGGCGCTGACGCTGGGCATGGCGATCGACGCCAACGTGCTGATCAACGAGCGCGTGCGCGAGGAGCTGCGCGAGGGCATGTCGCCGCAAGCGGCCATCCACGCCGGCTACGACCGCGCCTGGGCCACCATCCTCGACTCCAACGTCACCTCGCTGATCGCCGGCCTGGCGCTGCTGGCCTTTGGCTCGGGCCCGGTGCGCGGCTTTGCCGTGGTGCACGTGATCGGCATCCTGACCTCGATGTTCTCGGCGGTGTTCTTCTCGCGCGGGATCGTCAACTTCTGGTACGGCCGCAAGAAGAAGCTCAAATCGGTCTCGATCGGCACGGTGTGGCGACCCGAAGCCAAGGCCGGGCTGGCGTCGGACGCCGGTTGAACCGGCCGAACTGGAGCTGAGAGATGGAATTCTTAGTTGCGGCTCACATGCGCATTCGCGCAAATGTGACCCCTCACTGAAAACTCCATTCAAAGGAGAAAAATCACATGGAGTTTTTCAAGATCCACCGCGACTACCCTTTCATGCACTATGCGTTGGTATTCAACGTCATATCGTTCCTGACGTTCGCGCTCGCGGTGTTCTTCCTGGTCACGCGCGGGCTGCACCTGTCGGTGGAATTCACGGGTGGCACGGTGATGGAAGTCGCCTACACGCAGCCAGCCGACCTGGGCAAGGTGCGCGACACCATCGCGTCGCTGGGCTATTCCGACGCCCAGGTGCAGAACTTCGGCACCTCGCGCGATGTCATGATCCGCCTGCCGCTGCAAAAAGGCCAGACCACGACCCAGCAAAGCCAGCAGGTCATCGCCGGACTGCAGGCACACGACGCCGACGTGCAACTGCGTCGCACGGAATTCGTCGGGCCTCAGGTGGGCAAGGAACTGGCCTCCAACGGGCTGAAGGCGCTGGCCTTCGTGATCATCGGCATCATGATCTACCTGTCGATCCGATTCGAGTGGAAATACGCCGTTGCCGGCATCATCGCCAACCTGCACGACGTGGTGATCATCCTGGGCTTCTTTGCCTTCTTCCAGTGGGAGTTCTCGCTGTCGGTGCTGGCGGCGGTGCTGGCGGTGCTGGGCT
>CAZGOL010000102.1:0-9106 GCA_964527755.1 uncultured Ottowia sp. | reverse complement strand
AGGCCGTGGACAGCCTGCTGGACAACGGCCGCCGCGGCAAGGCGATGACGGGCGCCAACAAGCGTGCGCTCAAGTCGCTGGCCGACATGATCAAGGGCAAGAGCGGGCGCTTTCGCCAGAACCTGCTGGGCAAGCGTGTCGATTACTCCGGCCGCTCGGTCATCACCGTGGGCCCCACGCTCAAGCTGCACCAGTGTGGCCTGCCCAAGCTGATGGCGCTGGAGTTGTTCAAGCCCTTCATTTTCGCGCGCCTGGAGCAGATGGGCATCGCCACCACCATCAAGGCGGCGAAGAAGGAAGTTGAAGCCGGCACGCCGGTGGTGTGGGACATCCTGGAAGAGGTGATCACCGAACATCCGGTGCTGCTCAACCGCGCGCCCACGCTGCACCGCCTGGGCATCCAGGCGTTCGAGCCGATCCTGATCGAGGGCAAGGCGATCCAGCTACACCCGCTGGTCTGCGCCGCCTTCAATGCCGACTTCGACGGCGACCAGATGGCGGTGCACGTGCCGCTGTCGGTCGAAGCGCAGATGGAGGCGCGCACCCTGATGCTGTCGTCCAACAACGTGCTGTTCCCGGCCTCGGGCGAACCCTCCATCGTGCCCTCACAGGACGTGGTGCTGGGTCTGTACTACACCACGCGCGAGCGGGTCAATGGCAAGGGCGAGGGCATGGTGTTCTCCGATGTCGGCGAGGTGCAGCGCGCGCTGGAAGCGGGTGTGCTCGAACTCACCGCACGCATCGCGGTGCGCCTGACCGAGTGGACGATGGACAAGGCAACGGGCGAGCTGACGCCCGCAACGTCGCTGGTCGAAACCACCGCCGGCCGTTCCCTGCTGTCGGAGATCTTGCCCAAGGGCCTGCCGTTCGCGCTGATGAACAAGGCGTTGAAGAAAAAAGAAATCTCGCGCCTGATCAATGCATCCTTTCGCAAGTGCGGTCTCAAGGAAACCGTGGTGTTTGCCGACAAGCTGCTGCAAAACGGCTTCCGGCTGGCCACGCGTGCCGGCATCTCGATTGCGATCGACGACATGCTCGTGCCCAGCGAAAAGCCGGCGATCATCGAGCGGGCCGAAAAAGAGGTCAAGGAAATCGAGCAGCAGTACGTCTCGGGCCTGGTCACGGCCGGCGAGCGCTACAACAAGGTGGTCGACATCTGGGGCAAGGCCGGCGACGAAGTCTCCAAGGTCATGATGGCGCAGCTGGCCAAGCAGAAGACCACCGACCGCAACGGCAAGGAAGTGGATCAGGAGTCGTTCAACTCGATCTACATGATGGCCGACTCCGGTGCGCGTGGCTCGGCCGCGCAGATTCGCCAGCTGGCCGGCATGCGCGGCCTGATGGCCAAGCCGGACGGCTCGATCATCGAGACGCCCATCACGGCCAATTTCCGTGAAGGCCTCAACGTGTTGCAGTACTTCATTTCCACGCACGGCGCCCGCAAGGGCCTGGCCGACACAGCGCTGAAGACCGCCAACTCCGGCTACCTGACGCGTCGCCTGGTCGACGTGACGCAGGACCTGGTGGTGATCGAGGAAGACTGCGGCACCAGCGACGGCACGCCGATGCGTGCCGTGGTCGAGGGTGGCGAGGTGATCGAGTCGCTGCGCGAGCGCGTCCTGGGACGAACCGCGGCTGAGGATGTGGTCAACCCGGAAACGCGCGAAGTCGTGGTGCGTGCGGGCCAGATGCTCGACGAAGATGCCATGGATGAGCTGGAGGCCGCCGGCATCGACGAGGTGCGCGTGCGCACCGCGCTGACGTGCGCCACGCGCTTCGGTCTGTGCGCCAAGTGTTACGGACGCGACCTTGGCCGCGGCGGTCTGGTGAACGTCGGCGAGGCGGTGGGCGTGATTGCCGCACAGTCGATCGGCGAGCCGGGCACGCAGTTGACGATGCGTACCTTCCACATCGGTGGCGCGGCCTCGCGCGCCGCCGTCGCCTCCAACGTGGAGGCCAAGACGGCCGGCACGATCGGCTTCAATGCCACGATGCGCTATGTCACCAACACGCGGGGCGATCTGGTGGTGATCTCGCGTTCGGGTGAGATCACCATTCACGACGAGCACGGTCGCGAGCGTGAACGCCACAAGGTGCCCTACGGCGCGACCCTGACCATCAAGGCCGACCAGACCATCAAGGCCGGCACCATTCTGGCGAATTGGGATCCGCTCACGCGCCCGGTGATCACCGAGTACGCCGGCAAGACCCGGTTCGAGAACGTCGAGGAAGGCCTCACGGTGGCCAAGCAGGTGGATGAGGTCACCGGGCTGTCCACGCTGGTGGTGATCGATCCCAAGCGGCGCGGTGCGACCAAGATCGTGCGCCCGCAGGTCAAGCTGATCGACGCCAGCGGCAACGAGGTCAAGATCCCCGGCACCGACCATCCGGTGACGATCGGCTTTCAGGTCGGCGCGCTGATCCAGGTGCGCGACGGGCAGGACGTCGGCCCCGGCGAGGTGCTGGCGCGCATTCCGGTCGAGGGCCAGAAGACGCGCGACATCACGGGCGGTCTGCCGCGCGTGGCCGAGCTGTTCGAGGCCCGATCGCCCAAGGACAAGGGCGTGCTGGCCGAGCAGACCGGCACCGTGTCGTTCGGCAAGGAGACCAAGGGCAAGATCCGCCTGCAGATCACCGACCCGGACGGCAAGGTGTGGGAAGATCTGATTCCCAAGGAAAAGACGATGCTGGTGCACGAGGGCCAGGTGGTCAACAAGGGCGAGAGCATCGTCGACGGGCCGGCCGACCCGCAGGACATCCTGCGCCTGTTGGGCATCGAGGAGCTGGCGCGTTACATCGTTGACGAGGTGCAGGACGTCTATCGCCTGCAGGGCGTGAAGATCAACGACAAGCACATCGAGGTGATCGTGCGCCAGATGCTGCG
This sequence comes from uncultured Ottowia sp., assembly GCA_964527755.1. GTDB lineage: Bacteria > Pseudomonadota > Gammaproteobacteria > Burkholderiales > Burkholderiaceae_C > Ottowia. The sequence goes on along the minus strand of CAZGOL010000102.1, from coordinate 6,222 downwards.
TCGCGTCGTCGTCGAGAACCCGGGTGAGTCCGGCTATATCGCCGGCGAGCAGGTCGAGCGCAGCGAGATGCTGGACACCAACGACGCCTTGCGCGCCGAAGGCAAGGTGACCGCCACCTACAGCAACCTGTTGCTCGGAATCACCAAGGCCTCGTTGTCGACCGACTCGTTCATTTCCGCCGCGTCGTTCCAGGAGACGACCCGCGTGCTCACCGAGGCGGCCATCATGGGCAAGCGCGACGAGCTGCGTGGTCTCAAGGAGAACGTCATCGTGGGCCGCCTGATCCCGGCCGGCACCGGCCTGGCCTATCACCAGGCGCGCAAGGCCAAGGACCAGATGGACGAGGCTGAACGGCGTGCCATTGCCGAAGCCGAGGCCGCCGAGCTGGCCGGTGTCACCGAGGATGCCGAGGCCGGGGTGGCCACTGACGCAGGCAACGACCCATCGATTGCCTGAAATAACTATAAAAATTCTAGCGCCTCTGGCATGCTGCACAAGCGTCCAGGGCGCTTTTTCATGATCATTCATGACCGTTTCCTGGATCGTTGGCTGGGTACTACTGGGGGTGCTGTTTTTTTGGGGCATCGGTGCCTACAACCGATTGGTCCGGCTGCGCGCCGCGGTGGGCAAGGCTTTCGCCGCGCTCGATCGATTGCTGTTGCAGCAACTGGTGTGGGTGCAGGGCTGCCTGCCCGAATCGATGCGCGGTGGCTTGCAGACCACGCCGGGGGAACTGCAGGACGCGGCAACCGCCGCCTGGGCGCGCCTGGCCGCCGCGAGCGACCAGTTCACGCTGGCATTGGCGCAGGCGCGACTGCAACCCGCCGAATCCACATCCATCGAGGCACTGGTCCTGGCCCGGACCGCCTGGCACATCGCCTGGCGCGAGGCACTGGCCGAAGAGGGCCCCATCAGCGCGATGCAGCCATCCGCTGAGCGGATGCTGGCCAAGTGGAATCGACTACAGCACCAGGAGCAACCTCTGGTGGCGGCGTTCAACGAGGCAGTCGACCAGCACAATCGGTCGGTTGCCCAGTTCCCCGCCTCCCTGCTGGCCAGAATGTGGGGTCACCGTCCGGCAGCTCGCCTGCTGGCACCGGACAAGAGCGGTCGGTGAACAACCTCGTACCGGATCACCGGCAAGCCTCGCCACCGCTGTGGCGACTGTTGCAGGCAACGTCCGCGATGATCAGCGGGGTGATGCGCGGCGAATCGCTCGCGCCGCAACTGGCGGCCGTGCCCGCCACGCTGCGGCCTGGAGCGCAGGCGCTGGTGTACTTCGTGCTGCGGCGGCTGGGCACGGCGCAGGCGGTGCGGATGCGACTCGTGACGCGGCGACCCGCTGCGCTCGTCGATGCCCTGCTGGTCACGTCGATCGCGTTGCTGATCGAAGAAGACGACCGCCCCTATCCGGACTTCACCCAGGTGGACCAAGCGGTCGAGGCGGTCAAGCGCAGCCGGACGATGCGCGCGCAGTCGGCCTTCGTCAATGCCTGCCTGCGCCGCCTGCTGCGTGAGCGGGCTGCCTTGCTTGCGGCCGTGTCGGCCGATCCGGTGGCGCGCTGGAACCACCCGCTCTGGTGGATCGAGCGGCTCCAGCGCGACCATCCCGATCACTGGCAATCGATTCTTCGTGCCAACCAAGTGCCTGCGCCGATGGATCTGCGCGTGCACATCGGGCGAGCTTCGCCAGCGCAATACGCCGATCTGCTGGCACGTCGGGGAATCGCGGGCCAGCCCCTGGCGGGCGCCGGGATTCGGCTCGATCGGCCGCGGCCGGTGCACGAGCTGCCAGGCTTTGAAGACGGGTGGGTGTCGGTTCAGTCGTCGGCCGCCCAGCGCGCGGCTCCGCTGCTGCTCGACGGCCTGCAGGCGCCCACTCCGCGCATCCTGGACGCTTGTGCGGCACCCGGCGGCAAGACCGCCCATCTGCTGGAGTCGTGCCCGACGGCCCGGGTGACTGCGCTCGACATCGACCCCGCTCGCGTTCCCCGGATCCTGCAGAACCTGGCGCGCCTGAAGCTGCAGGCCGAGGTACGCGTGGCCGATGCGGCCGACGTGGCCAGTTGGTGGCGTGGCGAGGGCTATGACGCGATCTTGCTGGACGCTCCATGCAGCGCCTCCGGGATCGTGCGCCGGCACCCCGATGTGCGCTGGTTGCGGCGCGAAACCGACCTCGCGCAACTGGCGGCGCGCCAGGAGCGTCTGCTGACGGCCCTGTGGCCGCTGCTCAAGCCTGGGGGGCGCCTGCTTTATTGCACCTGCTCGGTGTTTCGGGAAGAAGGAGCACAGCCGATCCAGACGTTTGTTGCGCGCAACACCGACGCCGTTTCGCTGCCGGCGCCGGGCCAGTTGCTGCCGTCGATTGCCTGTGCGCCGCCAGGGGTTGGCGACAATGCAGATCGTGAAGATGACGGTTTCTTCTATGCGCTGCTGGAAAAACGTCCGCCTTGATACTCGGCTGCGGGGCGCCGTGCTGGCGCTGCTGGTGGCCGCCGGGCTACCTTGCCAGGCTTCGTCGGGAGCCAGCGTGGACGAGTTGCGCGTCGAGCAAACGTCGGACGGCTTGCTGCTTTTCGTGCAGATGCGGCTCAGGCTTGCACCTGCGGTGGAAGATGCACTGCGCAAGGGCATCGTCGTTCATTTCCTGACCGAAGCCAAGGTCATGCGCGAGCGCTGGTATTGGAGCGACCAGCAACTGGCGGCAGCCGAACGTTACACGCGCCTGGCCTACCAGCCGCTCACGCAGCGCTGGCGGCTCAACACCTCCAGCGAACCCATTTCGGCCACCGACCTCGGCATTGGCCTGACGCAGCACTACGACTCGCTGGACGACGCCCTGGCGGCGGTGCAGCGCATTGCCGGCTGGAAAATCGCCAGCGTGACCGAGCTGACCGGCGAGGGCAGGCAATACCTGCAGTTTCGCTTTCGGCTCGACTCGGGACAGTTGCCGCGCACGTTCCAGCTGGGTGCGGTGGGTCAGCCCGATTGGCATCTGTCGCTCGAACGGCGCATCGAGCTGGGTGCGGAGTCCGCCCGGTGATGGCGGCCGGACCACGCATCAGCGACGCGCCGCCGCCCAGCAGCGTGGCCGCACGCTGGGCCTTGCGGCTGGCGGTGGCCGTGATGCTGGTGGTGGGCATCATCCTGATCTTTTTGCTGGTGCAGGCCACCAACAACCGGCTGCTTTACGAGCGCTACTACACGCGCCTGCTGGTGGTCAACGCGGTGGCGGCAGCCACGCTCGCGCTGGTGATCGCATGGGGCATCTACCGACTGTTTTCGCGCCTGCGCCGCGGCAAGTTCGGCAGTCGGCTGCTGATCAAGCTGGCCGCCATCTTTGCACTGGTCGGGGTGCTGCCGGGGTTGCTGATCTATGGGGTGTCCTACCAGTTCGTCTCGCGCTCGATCGAATCGTGGTTCGACGTGAAGGTAGAGGGAGCGCTTGATTCGGGCGTCACGCTGGCACGCACGTCGCTGGAGACCCAGGCGCACGACTTCGGCAACCAGTTGCGCGCGGCGGCGGCACCGCTGGCCGAGGTGCCGGACGGCGCTGTGGCCTTGCCACTGGAGCGCTTGCGCGCGCAGATCGGAGCGACCGACGTCAGCCTGTGGAACAGTACGGGGCGACTCATCGCGAGCACCGGGCAGTCGCGCTTCGACCTCTTGCCCGACCGCCCGCCCCCGCAGCTGTTGCGCACCGCGCGAACCCAGGGCGTCGCCACCCAACTGGAAGGCATCGACGAGCTGGGCGGCGGCAACGCTGAAGCCGGTGCCACGGGCGCGCGCATTCGGGCGCTGGTGGTGGTCAGTGCGCGCTCGATCGGGTTGGCCGAGGGCCAGCGTGTGGTGCAGGCCGTGCAGCCATTGCCTGCCGGCCTGGTTGCGCACGCACTGGCGGTGCAGGAAGCCAATCGCGAGTATCAGGAACGGGCACTGGGTCGCCAGGGACTGCGGCGCATGTACATCGGCACGCTTACTCTGAGCCTGTTCCTGGCCATTTTTGGCGCGGTACTGCTGGCGGCCGTGCTGGGCAAGCAACTGGCCCGGCCGCTGCTGATGCTGGCCGACGGGGTTCGGCAAGTAGCCGCCGGCGACTTGCGACCCAAGGTGGTGCTGCAAGGGCGCGATGAACTGGTCGAACTCACGCGCTCGTTCGCCGACATGACCCACCAACTCGCCGAAGCGCGCGCCGCGCTCGACGCCAGCATGCATGAGGTGAACGCGGCGCGCGCCAACTTGCAGACCATTCTGGACAACCTGACGGCTGGCGTCATTGTGCTGGATCGCGATGGCGTGATCCAGTCCTCCAATCCAGGCGCTACGCGAATCCTGCGTGCGCCCCTGGCAGCCAGTACGGGCCAACGGCTGGACGCGTTGCCCCGGCTGGAGGCGTTCGCCCGCGACGTGCAGGGGCAGTTTGCGGAATTCGAGGCAACGCAGATCGAGCATCGGCAAGACCATTGGCAGAAGGCTTTCGAGCTGTACGGCGATTCGCAGGGCGCCAACGCTGACGCGGTCTCGCTCGTGGCGCGCGGGGCGGCCCTGCCGGGCGGGATGCATCTGCTGGTGTTCGACGACATCTCCGAGATCGTTTCCGCCCAGCGAAGCCAGGCCTGGGGCGAGGTCGCGCGGCGTCTGGCGCACGAGATCAAGAACCCGCTCACCCCCATCCAGCTGTCCGCCGAGCGTATGCAGCGAAGGCTGGCCGACCGGCTGGAGGGGCCCGATCGGGCCATCCTCACCAAGTCGGTGCAGACCATCGTCGATCAGGTTGACGCCATGAAGCGGCTGGTCAACGAGTTTCGCGACTACGCGCGCCTGCCCGCCGCACGCCTGGCGCCGCTGGACCTGAACCAGCTGGTGTCCGAAGTGCTGCACCTGTATGGAGCGACGGGCGACGGCTCGGGCGAGGAATCCGCTGCGGTGCCCCTGCGCTTCGACTGTGACCCCGCCTGCCCGCCGATTCGCGGCGATTTGCAGCAGCTCAGGCAGGTGATTCACAATCTGGTGCAGAACGCACTGGACGCGTCGGAGGGCAAGCAGGAAGCGCCCGCCGCCCGCGGTGACGTGGTGATCCGGACCCAGTGGCTCGAGGGCGTGCAGCGGGTGCGCCTGGCGGTGATCGACCACGGACATGGTTTTCCCGAGTCGGTGCTCAAGCGAGCCTTCGAGCCGTACGTGACCACGAAGACCAAGGGCACCGGACTGGGGCTCGCCGTGGTCAAGAAGATCGCCGAAGACCACGGCGCGCGCGTGGATGTGTCCAATCGAATCGTCGATGGGCACGTCATCGGCGCCCAAGTATCATTGACCTTTGAGCCAGCGTCGGCCTCGGCACCGGATTGACGCGCGGGCAACGCAGACCAAAGAGGAAACAAGCGCTCCTATGGCCAACATTCTGGTGGTGGATGATGAACTGGGAATCAGGGACCTTCTGTCGGAAATTCTCAATGACGAAGGCCACACCGTCGAACTCGCGGAGAACGCCGCCGAGGCGCGCGCCGCACGGCAGCGCGCGTGTCCAGACTTGGTCCTGCTCGACATCTGGATGCCCGACACCGACGGCGTCACGTTGCTAAAGGAGTGGCGCGGAGCCGGCCAACTCACGATGCCCGTCATCATGATGAGTGGTCATGCCACCATCGAGACCGCGGTTGAGGCCACGCGCATTGGCGCGCACGCCTTCCTCGAAAAGCCCATCACCCTGCAAAAATTGCTGAAGGCGGTCGATCAGGCGATCGTGCGCACCGGAGTCGCGCCAGCACCCGCCACACGCGATACGGGGCGCGCGAGCATCGGCACCGACAACGCGGTCGACCTGACGGTCGAAGCGGCGATGACCGGCGGGCACGCGTTGCCCACGGCACTCGATCTGGCGCCCGTGGCTCAGCGGGTCTTCGAACTCGACCAGCCTCTGCGCGAGGCGCGCGACGCGTTCGAGAAGGCGTACTTCGAATTCCATCTCGCGCAGGAGGGTGGGTCGATGACGCGCGTGGCCGAGAAAACCGGACTCGAGCGCACCCACCTTTACCGCAAGCTCAAGCAGCTGGGCGTCGACCTCAGCCGCGGTCGCAAGAGCAGTTCGCGTCAGGCCGACACGACACCCGGCACGCTATAATCGCGCGCTTCACGGCCCGGTAGCTCAGTTGGTAGAGCAGCGGACTGAAAATCCGCGTGTCGGCAGTTCGATTCTGCCCTGGGCCACCAACATTCAAAAA
>CAZGOL010000101.1:3812-9344 GCA_964527755.1 uncultured Ottowia sp. | reverse complement strand
CACGTCGAACACCTGCACGCCATCGCTGCCGGTCAGCCCCACGAGCAGGCGCTTGCCGTCGGGCGTGCCGAACACGTCGGCCGGCATGGGGCCGGTCGGCACGCGGTGTATCAGTTTCTGCGTGGCCAGATCGATCGCCACCAGCTCGTCGCTGTCCTGCATGCTCGACCATACTGTGGTGCTCCCACGATCGATCCACAGGTGGCTGGGCGTGCGGCCGGTGGCGATGCGCTGCACCAGCGCGGGCTCGCTGCCGTCCCAGCGGTACAGGTCGATGTGGTTCAGCCGATTGGCCGCCGTCACGAACCACTGCATGTCGGGCGAAAAGCGCAGGTGATAGGGGTCGATGATGCCGCGCAGCGTGCGTTGCACCTGCGCCGTGCGCGGGTCGATGAAGGTGAGCGAATCGCTGCCGGCGTTGGCCACGATGACCGACTTCTCGTCGGGCGTCATGTACAGATGGTGCGGCTCCTTGCCGGTGGCAATGCGCTCAAGCTCGACCCAGCGCGTGGCGTCGATCACGCTCACCGTGCCATCGAGCGAATTGAGCACCAGCACCGGTGCGCGCTGCGCCTGCGCCTGCGCCACCGCCCCGCCGGACAGGCCGCACCCGAGAGCGGCTGCGGCGGCGAGCAGTTGCCGGCGCCCGCAGCCTGGGGACAGAGAAGTGGGCATCGGTTTCATCGGCGAGGGCAGCGCGCGGCGCGCGAGTGTACGCCTTCGGGCCGCTGGCATAACATAGCCCGATGCAATCGGTGGAAATCGACGCAACCCGGCTGGAAGTGGTGGCGATTGCGGCACCCGCCGGTGCGCGTGCGGATGCGGCGCCGCTGGTGTTCCTGCACGAAGGCCTGGGTTCGGTGGCCCTGTGGCGCGACTGGCCGGCCAGCCTGTGCGCCGCCACCGGGCGCGCCGGCTGGATGTATTCGCGGCGCGGCTACGGGCGCTCGACCCCCATCGCCGACGTGCGCGGCAGCGGGCGCCTCGCCCCGGGGTATTTGCATGACGAGGCCCTGCGGGTGCTGCCGCAGGTGCTGGCCCGGCTGGGCGTGGAGCAACCGGTTCTGGTCGGTCACTCCGACGGGGCAACGATTGCCCTGATCCACGCGGCTCACCACCCGGTGAGTGCGTGCGTGGTGATGGCCCCGCACCTGATCGTCGAGGACGTGACGTTGCGGGCGCTGGAGGCCACCCGCCAGACCTGGGAGCGAGGAACGCTGCGCCAGCGGTTGGCGCGCTTTCACGACGACCCGGACAGCGCCTTCTGGCAGTGGAACGACATCTGGTTGAGCCCGGGGTTTCGCGGCTTCGACATCCGCGCGGAATGCCGGACGATCGGCGCACCGCTGCTGGCGATTCAGGGCACGGACGATGAATACGCCAGCATGGCGCAACTCGACGAGTTGAAGCGGGTGGTGCCGCACGCACAGTTGCTGAAGCTGCCCGATTGTGGCCACACGCCGCAACGCGAGCAGCCCATTCAAGTCAACCGAGCCATCGCCGCGTTTCTGGCCAGTGGCGCCGGCGCACCAGTCAGCGGCAGCTAAACGCTGGAGCGAACGCCACCGGGCCACACTGTGCCACCCGGAACGGGCAACGAAAGGACCAGCGCGCCTCCCATGGCGCGCCATGACCACAGTCAATGCGTGAATTTCTACTCAACTGAAACCAATTACTTCTATTGTCGTGTGCGTGTATCCGCCGTGCCACAGTAAATGGGGCTACATTTCGCTCGTCCAACGTTCGATTGAGACAAAGCAAGAAAAGTCGCTCAGGGAAATGGCAATGACTGCGTTCACGCAATGGGTGCTGGCGGTCGTGGTGCTCACGGGCACCGCGATCGCCTTCGCCTGGAAGTGGCCGCGCTCGGACAAGGCACCGGCCGCCCGGCTGCCGCAGCAGGTGGCGGTGCACCCGCGGCCGGTGCTCAACCGGATCGACCGCCAGGTGTGGCACTGGCTGCAACTGGTCTTTCCGGAACACCACATCATGGTCAAGCTGCCGGTCACGCGCTTCACGTCGCCCAAGGACCGCGAGGGTGCCGAAATCTGGTTTCCCAAGCTCAACCGGGTCTATTGCACGTTCGCACTGTGCGACGAGCAAGGACGCGTGGTCGCCTGCATCGACGTCATGGGTCTGCAGCCGCTGTCGCGCAGCAACCGCCAACTCAAGCGCACGCTGTTCGCGCACTGCCAGATCAGCTACGGCATCGTCAATCCCGAGGCGATGCCCACCGCCGAGGAGATCCGCGCCGAACTGCTGGGCCTGGACGCGACCGAAGTCGACAGCGGTCCACGCACCGAGATCTCGCAGTTGCAGACGGCGCGCGATCACCTGCAGGAAGTGCTCGATCGCAACCGCCACCACCGCGGCAGCGCCCAACCACCGTCCCACGTCGCCATCAGCAACTGGGGGCAGCTCGATTCCGCCCTCAACTCGCTGGACAGCGGCCGCACATCGTTGAACACCGAGCGCGATGCGCTGAGGGCGTCCTGAACCCGAACACGGTCATGCCGCCAGCCGGATGAAGTGCTCGCGGTAGTGCTCCAGCTCATCGATTGACTCGTGCACGTCCGCCAGGGCGGTGTGCAACTGGCGCTTCTTGAACGACTCCATCACCTCGGGCCGCCAGCGTCGTGCCAGTTCCTTGAGCGTGCTCACGTCGATGTTGCGGTAGTGAAAAAACGCCTCCAGCCGCGGCATGTAGCGCACCAGAAAGCGCCGGTCCTGCCCCACCGTGTTGCCGCACAGCGGCGAAACCCCCCGGGCAACGTAGCGCGCCAGAAAGGCCAGCACCTGGTCCTCGGCGTCCGCGTCGGACAGCGTGGAGGCCCGGACCTTGTCGATCAGGCCGCTGCGGCCATGGGTGTTGCGATTCCAGGCATCCATCGCGTCCAGCACCGCGGCATCCTGGTGGATCGCCAGCACCGGCCCTTCGACGCGCGGGCTCAGTTGCGGCCCGGTGACGATCACGGCGATTTCGATGATCCGCTCCTTCTCGGGGTCAAGCCCCGTCATCTCGCAGTCGAGCCAGACCAGGTTCAGGTCGGATTTGGGTAGTTCGGGGGTAGGCGGCACGGAGTTGGCGAGTTCGATCATGCGCGTGATTGTCCACGCGTCCGGCTGCTGCGGCACGACCCTTGCGCCGCCGGGGTTCGCCCTAAACTCGAGTGGCACGAACCACCACCATCGACGACCTTGACCGATTTCCTGACCCCTGCCCTGTTCACCGCGCTGGTGTTTGGCGCTGCCCTGCTGCTGAACGTGGCGACCAAGCTGTGGCTGGCCTCGCGCCAGGCGCGCTCGGTGGCGCGCCACCGAGGCGCAGTGCCCGCGGAGTTCGCGACGAAGATCACCCTGGCCGCGCACCAGCGCGCGGCCGACTACACGCTGGCGCGGCTGCGCCTGGGCCTGTTCGAAATCCCGTTGACCGCCCTCGTGCTGCTGGGCTGGACGCTGCTGGGCGGACTGGATGCGCTGAACGGATTGCTGCTCGACTGGATCGGCCCGCGCCCGCTGCTGGAGCCTCTGGCGCTGCTGGCCGCGTTCGCGCTGATCGGCGGGCTGATCGAGCTGCCGCTGTCGCTCTACCAGACCTTCGTGATCGAGCAGCGCTTCGGCTTCAACCGGATGACGGTGCGCCTGTGGCTGGCCGATCTGGCGCGCTCGATGCTGCTGGCGCTCTCGATCGGACTGCCGCTGGGGGCACTGGTGCTGTGGCTGATGCAGGTCACCGGCGCCTCGTGGTGGTTGTGGACCTGGGCGGCCTGGGTGGTGTTCAGCCTGCTGATGCTGGTGATCTATCCCACGTTCATCGCGCCGCTGTTCAACCGCTTTCAGCCACTGGCCGATGAAGCGCTGCGCGCGCGCGTGACCGCGCTCATGGCGCGCTGCGGCTTTGCGTCCAAGGGGTTGTTCGTGATGGACGGCAGTCGTCGCAGCGCGCACGCCAACGCCTATTTCACCGGCTTTGGCGCGGCCAAGCGCGTGGTATTCTTCGATACGCTGCTCGGCCAGCTCGACCCGGGCGAGGTCGAGGCCGTGCTGGCGCACGAGCTGGGCCACTTCCGGCGCCACCACGTGGCCAAGCGCGTGGGGTGGCTGTTCGCGCTCGGCCTGGTCGGCCTGGCGCTGCTGGGCTGGCTGGCGGGCCAGACCTGGTTCTACGCGGGGCTGGGCGTGACGCCCAACCTGCCCGTCGCGCTGGGCGGCGTGGTGCCCAACCACGCGCTGGCGTTGCTGTTGTTCATGCTGGTGGTGCCGGTGTTCGGTTTTTTCCTGTCGCCGCTGACGGCCCGGCTGTCGCGCCGCCATGAGTTCGAGGCTGACGCCTACGCCGCCAGCCAGACCGGCGCGCGGGATCTGCAAAGCGCACTGGTCAAGCTCTATCAGGACAATGCCAGCACCCTCACGCCCGACCCTCTGTACGTGCGCTTTTACTACTCCCATCCACCGGCCAGCGAACGGATCGCCCATCTGGCAGGCCACGCACCGCGGGTTGCCTGAACGGCATCGGGCATCGCATGGATTGCACAGATTCATGGCGATTGGGCTTACCCCACGTGCCCAGGCAGCTACAAATATGATAGTCATCGAGTCGATCCGAATCACCTCCACCGGGGCGCCCGCGTGAGCCGTTCGCGCCAAGCGCCCGCGCCGAACATCGACGCGGGCCTGCGCGACGGGCTGGTGGTGGCCACCCACGGTCGCCACTGCGTGGTCGAGCAGGCGGACGGCGAGCGGTTGATTTGCCATCCACGCGGCAAGAAGCTCGCCGTGATGGTGGGCGACCGGGTGCGCTGGCAGCCTTCGCACGAGCAGGGAACGATCGAGCAGGTCGCGCCGCGCCGCAACCTGCTGTATCGCCAGGACGAGTTGCGCACCAAGAGCTTTGCGGCCAACCTGGACCGCGTGCTGATCCTGCTGGCGGCGCAGCCCGAGTTCGCCGAGCGCCAGCTCGCCCGCGCGCTGATCGCGTGCGAGGCCGCGCGCATCGAGCCGCTGATCGCCCTCAACAAGGCCGACCTGCGCGAACCCTTTGCCCGTGCCTGGGAGCGGCTGGCGCCGTACCGGGACATGGGCTACGCGGTGTTGCCGCTGGCCGCCAAGCCGCGCCTGGATGTGCCGGAGGGCGCCGATGCGCTGCCCGATCTCGCCGCGCGCCTGGCGGGGTGCGCCACGCTCATCCTGGGGCCCTCGGGGGCGGGCAAGAGCTCGCTCATCAACCGGCTGGTGCCCGGCGCCGCCGCGCAGACGGGCGAACTCTCGCAGGCGCTGGCCGCGGGGCGGCACACCACCACCACGACCACCTGGTACTGGCTGGACGCCGCGCGCACCAGCGCATTGATCGACTCCCCGGGTTTCCAGGAGTTCGGACTGCGTCACATCGCACCCGCGCAACTGGCCGCCTGCATGCCCGACGTGCTGGCGCACGTGAGCGCCTGCCGGTTCTACAACTGCACGCATCTGCACGAACCGGGTTGCGGCGTGATTCCCCAGGTCAAATCCAGCCCGGCGGCCGGGGAGATCAGC
>CAZGOL010000101.1:0-3712 GCA_964527755.1 uncultured Ottowia sp. | reverse complement strand
CGCTCGACCTCGGCCCGGTCGCCACGCTCTTGCGCCAGCCTGGCCTGCACGCCCAGCCAGGCCAGCAGCGGCCGCCGCCAGCCCTGGCGCGAGGCGACCTGCACGGCCTGCTCGACCACCGCGGGGTTTGCGCGTGCCTGACGCAGCAGGACGCCGGCGGCAACCAGGCGCGCCAGGGGCTCCTGAATGGCGGCCACGTCCGCGCCACCGGTGGCAATGGCGCGGTGCTGCGGCGGCAACAGCGCCGCGTCGGCGCCGCGCGCCTCGCCTGCCAGATAGCTGGCATAGGCCAGTTCAGCGGCGCTCGCATCCTGGCGCAGCGCATCGAACCCGGTGCAGGGCTCGAAGTCGAGGCTGGCGACGCGCGCGGCGCAGCGCGCCAGTTCGATGCGTGCCACCCGTTCGGGTTGCCCGGTGCGCGCGGTGTCGGCACGCGCCAGCTCGAACTCGCGCGCCGCCACGCGGGCATCGCCCTGCAGGTAAGCCTCGGTAAAACGCTCCATGTGGCCAACCGCACTGATGCTCCAGTCAGGCACGCGCTCTCCGCTGGGGCAAGCCGACAGCAACACGACGGTCAGCGCCAACGCGGTCGCGGCGCACGCGCGGCGTGAAGTGCTCGGCCGGCTCACCGGACTGCCCTTCGCGCGGCGCGCTGCGGGATGCTCGCCTGGGAGCGGCCCGGCGCGCGAATCGGACAAACCCTTCGCGCGGCCGCGCTGCGGGATGCTCGCTTGGGAGCGGCCCGGCGCGCTCATGGCAGCTGCACCTCTTTCTCGGACGGGGCGAACGGCCACTTGCGGTTGAGTTCGGTGATCAGCGCATCGACCTTGCGCAGGCTGCTCTCGACATCGGCGCGCAGATCGCCCAGTCCCTCAGTGGCCACGCGCGCATTGCCGGCCACACCCTGCACCTCGGCCAGCACCGCATCGACCCGGGTCACGCTCTGGCGCACGTCCTGCAGCAGCGCGTTCAACTGGCGCACCGACTGCTGGGCGTCGGGCACCAGCCCGCCCTGCCCGAGCAACTGCCGGTCGGCCTTGTTCACCGCGCCCTCCAGGCTCTTGACGAGCTGGCTGCTGCGCTCGAGCAGTTCGCCCATGCGCGCTGCGTCTTGCGGGTTGCCGGTGAGCGCGGCCATCAGCCCGCCCCGGTTGCTGTTGAGTCGCGCGGTGAAGGTGCGCAGTTCGCGCAGCGTGCCGCTCAGGGCCGAATCGTCGGCGGTCAGGCGATTGACGTTGGCCACCACGTCGCGTACCTCGGTCATCATCTGCGGAATCTCGGCCGAGACGTCTCCGCGCAGCACGCGCCGCTCGGCGCCCACCGGCAGCGGCGCGTCGTCGCGCACGCCGGTGAAGGCACGCAGCCGGGCCGAGCCCACCAGACCCTTTTCCAGCGTGAACACGCTGGACTGGCGCAGCCAGTGCGCCTCCTTGATGGGGATGTCGACCAGGATGCGCACGTCGCCGCCGGGCGCCAGGTCGATGCTGCGCACGCGCCCGATCGGGAAACCCGAAAAGCTCATGTCCATGCCCACCATCACCCCCTCGGAATCGTCGGTGATCAGGTACAGCGGCTGGGTTTTCTCGAACGCCCCGCGTGCCCACATCAGATACAGGGCCGTTCCGGCAAACACCAGCACCATGAACAACAACAGCAGCACCGCGCGCACCTCCAGGCTCAAGCGCGCGCGCTGCGGCACCAGCGCTTCGGACGCGGGTTCGGGGGTGGCTTCGGACGGAGTCTGCATGACCGTCAATAGTAGTTGCCCACCAGCGAAGCGATCTCGATCACCAGCATCAGCACGAACATCTGCACCAGACCCTGCAGCTCGACGCTGGTGCGCGAAGGCCGATGGGGGATGTCGCGCAGTGCATTGGCCACCGGCAGAAAGGCAACGGCCAGCGCGAACAGCAGCGTCTTCAGGGTGAAGATGAGCGAAACCACCGGATCGAAGATGTGTCCGACCGCCCGGTTGTAGGGCGCCACCCCCGCCGTGGTGAACCCGTGCACGGCGACATAAGCCAGCAACAGCGAAACCACGCAGCTCACGGCCGCCAGCAGCAGCACCGCGCACATGCCCCCCAGCACGCGCGGCAGCACCTCGCGCCCCAGCGGGTCCAGGCCCTGCGCGCGCATGCGATCGAGCCCTCCCGCGCGGCGCAGCTTGAACAGCTCGGATCCGCCGGGAATGCTGTATTCGACCGCCACGTACAGCGCCGCCAGCAGCGGCACGAGCTCCAGCACGAGCACCCGCACCACCGCATCCAGCGCATATTGCGTCAGGCCGTAGGCAAACGCGGTGACCACCACGATGCGGATCACGACCACGTTGAAGAGCGCCATCAGCGTGGTGAAACCCGGCAAGCCCGGCCCTGCTGCCTGGTATATGTGGCGCAGCACCGCCGCGCCCGACTCCTGGCGATAGCTGGACGGCGACAGCGCGAGCACCGCCAGTTGCGCGCCGATGAACAGCACCTGCCACCAGCCGGCCAACCAACGCAGCAGCGCGCGCGTTGAATCCAGCAGCCAGCCGTGCAACGACACCTCGGAACGCATGCCCACGATGATACCTGCCGCCATTTCGTTCGCATCGCCGTTTTTTTGTGGTTTTCGGCCTCGAGGCTTGCCGGACAAGCCGCGCCAGCTCCTGATTTTGTAACGTTTTCAACTACTGAAATGTCGCCAGACAACGTGCAACCCAGCAGTTTTCCGGGGCTTTGTTGCCTCTTTCACGAAAACCGGCACGACCGGTCACTTTAGGGTCGACAGACCAGTGCAAAGCATGACCTGCTGCTATATATTCATGTGCAAAGGTTTTGAGAAGTAACCGCATGCTCTACCAAATTTACGAAGCCCAACGCGCGCTGATCGAACCGTTCGCCGAGATCGCCGACGCGGCGGCTAGGCTGTACGGCAACCAGAATACCCTGCTCGGCCAGATTCCGGGAGCGCAACGCGTGGCGGCCTCGTTCGCGCTGTTCCATCGACTGGGCAAGGACTACGAAAAGCCCGAGTTCGGCATTCGCAACGTGCCGGTCGACGGGGTGCTGGTGGCGATCGACGAGCGCGTCGAGATCGAAAAGCCGTTCTGCCAGTTGCGCCGCTTCAAGCGCTTTTCCGACGACCCGCCAACGCTGGAAAAGCTCAAGCGCCAGCCGCCGGTGCTGATCGTGGCGCCGCTGTCGGGCCACCACGCCACCTTGCTGCGCGACACGGTGCGCACCATGCTGCAGGATCACAAGGTCTATATCACCGACTGGAAGAACGCCAGCCTGGTGCCCATGTCCGAAGGCGAATTCCATCTGGACGACTACGTCAACTACGTGCAGGAATTCATTCGCCACCTGCAGTCCAAGTATGGCAACTGCCACGTAGTGAGCGTGTGCCAGCCCACCGTGCCAGTGCTGGCGGCCATCTCGCTGATGGCCAGCCGCGGTGAAACCACCCCGCTCACCATGACCATGATGGGCGGACCGATCGACGCGCGCCGCTCGCCCACCACGGTCAACAACCTGGCCACCACGCGCAGCCACACCTGGTTCGAAAACAACGTGATCTACCGCGTGCCGCACAACCTGCCGGGTGCCGGGCGCCGCGTGTATCCGGGATTCCTGCAGCACTCGGGCTTTGTCGCGATGAACCCCGACCGGCACGCGATGAGCCATTGGGACTTCTTCCGCAACCTGATCCGCGGCGACCAGTCCAGCGCCGA
>CAZGOL010000100.1:3093-9392 GCA_964527755.1 uncultured Ottowia sp. | reverse complement strand
TAGAAGGCGTTGCTTTCTTCCGCCGTCGAAAAGCCCGCGTACTGGCGAATCGTCCACGGCCGCACCGCGTACATGGTGGCCTGCGGGCCGCGCATAAAGGGCTCGAAGCCTGGCAGCGTGTTGGCATGCGGCAGGCCTTGCACATCCTCGGCGGTGTAAAGGGGCTTCACCGTGATGCCGTCGGGCGTGTGCCAGTTCAGCGCCTGCACGTCGCCGCCCGGCGCGGATTTGGCGGCGGCCTTTTGCCAGTCGGCGAGGGTGGACGGCTTGAAGGAATCGTTGGCTGAGCTCATGACGGTGCGCGCTCCGGGGTCGGGTAATTGCTGTATTCAAATTTTCATAATTATTAATTCAAAATTCAGATTCTGCACTAGAATCCAAAAAATAGTCGAGATCGTGATCGCCACCCTCGCCCCCCGCGCCCTTTACGAGGAAGTCGCCGAGCGCCTTCGTCAGCGCATTTTCGCGCGCGAACTGGCGCCCGGCGACTGGATCGACGAAACCAGAATCGCTGCCGATCTCGGCATCAGCCGCACACCGCTGCGCGAAGCGCTGAAAGTGCTCGCCACCGAAGGGCTGGTGACGATGAAGGTGCGCCGTGGCGCCTACGTCACCGAAACCACGCCCAAGGACCTGGCGGACGTGTACCACCTGCTCGCGCTGCTGGAAACCGACGCTGTCCGTGCCGTGGCGAGCCACGCCAGCGATGAAGCGCTCGCCGAGCTTTCGGCCCTGCACGCCGGGCTCGAAGCCGCCGCCAGCGACACGCCGCGCTTCTTTGCACGCAACGAGGCGTTTCACCTGCGCCTGCTGGAGCTGGCGGACAACCGCTGGCGCCTGCAACTGGTGCAGGACCTGCGCAAGGTGATGAAGTTGCACCGCCAGCATTCACTGCTCAAGGGCGGGCGCCTGGATGAATCGCTCGCCGAGCACCGAGCGCTGATGGCGGCGCTGATCGCGCGTGACCCCGACCGCGCCGCGGCCTGCATGCGTGAGCACTTCGCCCACGGGCTGGATGCGGCCAGCTGAGTTGCATCGCCTGTACGCTATCGTTATCATAGCTGTTATGGCTTTCCAGACAAGCTTCAATCGATGATTTCACCGAGATCCGCAAGATCGCGCCCATCGCTTGATTCCGGCCGCCGCAGACTGCTCATCGGGCTGGCGATTGCCGGCGGCGCTTGGCCGACGCGGGCTCTGGCCAGCGACGTCGCCAGTCCGTGGCCGCGCGAGGCAGCGGTGCCCGGTGGCGTGGCACGCATCGTGCTGGGGCCAGCAGCGACCCGGCCGCGGGCCTTTGCGGGAGAGGTTCCCCTGCTGGTGGTGGGCGATCCGATCGACTGGATCGCGCTGGTCGGCATTGCGCTGACGACCCCGGTCGGCCCGGCCAGCATCCGCGTGCTGGGCGACGAGCGCGAGCGCAACGTGCCGTACACCATCGTCCCCAAGCGATATGCCGAGCAGCGGCTGACGGTGGCGCCGCGCACGGTGGATCTGTCACCCGCCGATCTGGCGCGCCACGAACGCGAGCGCACGCACCAGCAACAGGTGATCGCCACTTTCAGCGCGCCACCGGATGCAAACCTCGGCATGCATGCACCGTGCGCTGGGCGTCGCTCGGATTCGTTCGGCAAGCGGCGCTTTTTCAACGGCCAACCGCGCAACCCGCACAGCGGCATGGACATCGCGGCCGCCACCGGCACCCCCGTGTTCGCGCCCCTGCCCGGCGCGGTGATCGACACTGGCAACTACTTCTTCAACGGCAACACCGTCTGGCTCGATCACGGCGGCGGCCTGCTGTCGATGCTGTGCCACATGAGCCGCATCGATTGCCGGCCGGGTGATCGCCTGGCCGCCGGACAGCGCCTGGGCGCGGTCGGTGCCACCGGCCGGGTGACGGGTCCGCACCTGCACTGGACCGTGAGCCTGAACCGCGCTTCGGTCGACCCCGCGCTGTTCCTCGTCGATGGCTGAACGGGCACGGACGGCAACGCGGTACCATGCCCCGTCCACCGGCGTCGCCGTCCTTCGATGGCGCTACCTGCACCGTTGACCATGCCTGTCTTGACTGAGTCGTCCCTCGCTCGATCCGCGCGACACATTGCGCTGAACCCGCTCCTGGTGCTGATCGCCGCATTGCTGGCCGGATGCGCCACCGCGCCACCGTCCGACCCACCGCAGGCAGCTGGATTCGCGCCTGCGCCGGCGGCGGCTTCGTCTGGCGCGGCGGCGGTCGCACCACCGGCAACGACGGTCACCGACGACATCGGCATCCGCTTCATCCATGTGCCCGCTGGCGAATTCCTGATGGGCAGCGACGAATCGGCCCGCGACCTGGCGAAGGCATTTCCGCACGCCGAGCCGAAGCGGTTGACGCAACTGGCGGATGAACGGCCGGTGCACCGGGTGCGCATCACCCGCGACTTCTGGCTCGGGGTCACACCCGTCACCGTCGGCCAGTTCCGCCGTTTCATTGAACGCTCGGGCTATGTGCCCGAATCGATCCGAGACGGCACGGGTGCCTATGGCTTCAACCCGAACTACGACCCCGCGCGCACCGAGCGCGGCGATGCCTTCGAGGGGCGTGACCGGCGCTATTCTTGGCTGAATCCTGGTTTTGCGCAAACCGACGAACACCCGGTGGTCAACGTGACCTGGAACGACGCGGTGGCGATGGCCCGATGGCTCAGCGAACGCGAGGGCGCAACCTACCGACTGCCGACCGAGGCCGAATGGGAATACGCGGCGCGTGCCGGCACCCGCTCGCGTTTTCCAGCGGGCGACGATCCGGCCGTGCTGCTCACGAGCGCCAATACATTCGACCGCGAGACCGCGCTGCGCTGGCCGCGCTGGCGCGAGCAGGCCGGCAACGGCAGCGACGGCTACGCATTCACCGCACCGGTGGCCAGCTTTTCCGCCAATGCGTTCGGTCTGCACGACATGGTGGGCAACGTCTGGGAATGGGTCGCGGACTGGTACGGCGAAGACTATTACGCCCATTCGCCGGTCGACGACCCCAAAGGGCCCGCCACCGGCAAGGTGCGAGTGCGTCGAGGCGGGTCCTGGCACACTTGGCCGCTGTATGCGCGCGTGGCGTTTCGCAACTGGAACACCCCCGACACGCGCTACGTGCTGGTGGGCTTTCGTCTGCTGCGCGAGACACCGAGGTCGCGTTGATCCGGTTGCGAGCGGCTGCACGGGCCGCTCGCGACCCGTCGGGTCAGGACCAGCGCAGACGCATGGGCAGGCTCGCAAAGCCCATGGCCGGAAACTTCGCACGCACCGCCGGCTCGCCGGCCACGGGGGCCAGTTCCACCACGTTGGCCAGCAAAGTGCCCAGCGCCACTTCAAGCTCCATGCGCGCGAGCGGTGCCCCCGGACACACGTGAATCCCCGCGCCGTACAGCAGGTTGTCCTGCGGCGGCCGGCCCCAGCGAAATTCGTCGGGCGCCTCGAACACGCGCGGGTCCCGGTTGGCCGCTGGCCAGTGCAGCGTGACGCGTTCGCCGGCGGCCATGGGTTGCCCATCCACCTCGACTGCACAGGCGGCGACGCGCCGGTTGGCAGACAGCGGTCCGTGCAGGCGCAGGATCTCATCGATCGCCTCGGAGCGCAGCGCCGGCTCATCGCGCAGTCGGACCTGCAAGCCGGGATGTCTGACCAGCCAATCGCCGACGATGCCCACCGCGGCTGCGATGGTGCCGATTTCGCCGACCGTCCAGTTGCGCAGGATGCTGGCAATCGCTGGCGCCGTCAGCAGCTCACCGTGTACCCGGGCGTGCATCAGGGAAGCGGTCACATCACACCCCGGGTGCACGCCGTTGATGCGGCGTTCGTCCAGCATCCCGTCGACCAGCGCCTGAAACTGCTCGCCCAGCCTGCCCAGAGTGACCCGGTCCTGCTCCAATGACGCTCGGTGGTGGCAGGCGATCCAGTCGGTCAGGCGTGGCTCGAGTTCCTGCGGCCAGCCCAGGAACGCGCACTGCGCACGCACTGCGAAAGGCAGGGCGTAGCCGGTGGCCAGATCGACGACGGTGCGTCCGCGCTGGCGCTCGACCAGCGTGGCCGCTATGCGTTCACACTCCGGGCGAAACGAGTCGACCCGCGCAGACGCAAAGTACGGATCGATGAGGTGCCGGTACGCCGTGTGCTCGGGTGGATCCATCCCGTTCGGCACCGCCACATGCGTCGAGACCACGCTGCTGAAACGATCGGGATCGAGCAGGATTCGCAACACGTCGGCGTGGCGCAGGATCGACCAGCCGAGCATGGCGCTGCTGGCCACGCCGCGCTGCTCGCGCAAGGCGTCACCGGCGGCGATCTGGTCGCGCTGAACGGCTTCGCTGGCTGGATCCCAATGCGGTACTGGACACGTGCTCATGATGTACGGATGCGAGTGCCATGGGCTGCACGGACACACGTACCGCTCGCAGTCGCCTGCAGTGGCAAGTATGACCCAGGGACATGCGAACGCCCAAGGCCAGCCACGGCCGCAACATGGATTTGCTTGACGCGCGCCAAGAAGCGCGACGGACGGGAGCGGTCGCCCGCGCTCCCCCATGCGTTCAGGCGAGCGCTTCCTTTCGTTCGCGCCGCTTGCGCTCGTGCGCCGCGGCATCGGACACCTTGCGCAGTGCCCGCTCGACCACGGCATCGACGTTCACCGGCCGCAGATGTCGCAGACGCATCAACTTCTCGCACATGCGCCGAGTCATGCCGTGCGGCCGCCCACCTTGGCTCACGAACATGAAAAGCGCGCCGTTGTCGTTGGTCCAGCTCAGTTGCGCGCGTCGCCAGGCACCATTGACATGGAGGTCGACCCAATCGCCGGCGCGCAAGCGCCCCACGGCGGCCTGGATCTGCTTTTGCAAATCGTCTTCGTCGCCCGCTGCCTGTCCGGGTGCACTGGGCACCGCAATGGCACCTTCGGCTGGCTCGCCT
Organism: uncultured Ottowia sp.; assembly: GCA_964527755.1. Taxonomy (GTDB): domain Bacteria; phylum Pseudomonadota; class Gammaproteobacteria; order Burkholderiales; family Burkholderiaceae_C; genus Ottowia. The sequence continues at coordinate 4,451 of CAZGOL010000100.1, read as the reverse complement.
TGGACAAGCTTCGCGCTGGGGGCGGTCACGGCGTTCGGCACGGGTTCAACGGGCGACGCCACTTGCGCAAGTGCTTCTTCCGGCAGTTCGGCACGTGCCGTGTCGAGCTCGTCGGTATCGGCAAAGCCGGCCGCCTGGAGCTCGTGCTTACCGAGCCACGGTTGGTCTGCCTTGCGCGGGGCCGGCCGCTCGGCGGGCTCCGGATCGAGCGGCACCGGCATCGATTCGAGCCCCCCGGGCATGGTCAACCCCGCTGCCTGCGTGTCCATCGCGCTTCGCGTTCGGCGCAGACGCAGAACGGGCTGGTGGTAACGCATCAACGCCCCGAAAAAGGTCTCGGTATCCGCGGGATCCTTGCCCAGCATGTCGAGCCCGTTGCGCAGCGCCTTGATCAGTCGGGGAACGACCTCGAACAGACGGGTCGGCTGTTTCATCGTGAGCCGGGGCGTCGCCGACCACAGCAAGTCCGACACCACCGCCACGTAACCACCAGGATCGAGCTTCGAACCTTCGCTGGCAAGCTGGGCGTGGGCGATCACCAGCGACCAGTCGCGATACAGGAAATCCGCCACCGCCGCTGGTGCGTCGTTGATGTCCGGCCGCAGGCTGAGTTCCCACGCGATCCGATCGGCCAATGCCTGACGCTCCTGCGCAAACTGCATCGAGTGCAACGCCTGCTCGTGCGCACTCTGCTCCTGTTCATCCTGCTGTTTCCAGGCCGCTTCGAGGCTCTGTCGATGCGCCTCGAAATCGGCTGCCGTCACCGCCGGCCGTTCCACCAGGTCGCGCACCGCCTCGCGCACGGGAGCCATGAACTGCCCGAACTCCGAAGCAAACTCGTCGTTGTACTTGAAGCTGCGCTGCGCGATGGTTTCCACCAGCACCCGCGCCGGATGACGTTCGTCCGCGAGGTAACGCGGATCCCCGAGCGCCATGTGCAACAACGCCGGTTCGAGCGCGACGAACGATTCGCGCACGGGCGTCAGTACCCGCTCGTCACCCCCCACCTGGTTGACCAGCGAGCGCACGGCGTCGAGCCCGAGCACCTGCCCGATCCGGGTCGCGCGCGCCTTGAGGTTCAACAGGGTTCGCGTTCGCGCCCGGGCTGAAGCCTGTTGACCCCAGGTCTCGGGAGACAAAGGCGTATCGACGCCAACGCGCTGAGGCGCCCGCTCCATCACGCCTTGCGCCTGACGCAGCGCCAACTCCTGGAAACGGGCCGTGGCGTCGTATGCCGGTTCGGCCAGCGCCGCGAGTTGCGCTTGTTCCTGTTCGACGGCTTCGAAATACCCGACCGGCAACGGCTCGTCGTGCGCCTGGATCCATTGCGGCTGATAGAGGAAGTCGTGCATCACCGC
>CAZGOL010000100.1:0-2993 GCA_964527755.1 uncultured Ottowia sp. | reverse complement strand
CAGGGAGCTTTCGGTCAACCGAAGCCGGTAACGCGCCTCTTCCACCCCCTGCGCATGCAACAGCGCAACGAGTGCGTCGTACACCCGCAACATCTCGGTCGCAAACGGTTCGGCCATGTGACGAATCCAATGGTCGCGCGACTGGGCCGCACCCGGCAGGGGTTCAAGCACTTCGAGCAGGGCCGTGCAGAACACCTCCGGTCGAAACGGATTGAGATCGGCGCGAACCACGGGCAGCCCCAGCGCCGAACTCATGAGCGAGTCGAGCACGGCCAGCGTGCGTTCCACCACAGGCATCGCGTTCTGCTGCAGGCGCGACGCCTCCACCAGCCGCGACACCTCGGCGTCTTCGAGCAAGCCAAGCACCGAGTCGACCTCTCGCATGAGGCGAGCCGGCTCGCTCGGACTCGGATCGGTCTGCAAGGCATTTTCGATGCCCTCGGTCAGACGCTGGGGAAACTCGCGGCGCAGCGTCGGCCCGTGGCGCGTCAGTGCCGCGCGCGCGTCGGACAATTGCATGCGTCGCGTCAGCGACCGCGAAGCGCGCTCGGCCTCATCGAGCGCGGCACAACTCGCCTGCAGGCAACGGTCCATCATCGACATCGCCAGCAGCAGCGTTTCCTGCTTGCTGCGTTCGACCAACGCGTTGTGACGTGGATAGGCGCCCATGACCCGTGGCGGTACCGAGACGCTAGCGAACGCCCGCGTCGAACGCCGGGTCGACCGGCACCTGCAAGGCGGTGGCGAGGTGATTGGTCCGCGCTGCCAGCCCGATCACGGCCAGCAGGTCGGCATGCTGCGCGGCGGTCATGCCGCGGGCACGCGCGGCCGCCGTGTGCGAGTGCACACAGTAATTGCACGAGTTCACGACCGAGACCGCGATGTAGATCAACTCTTTGGTCAGCGGATCCAGCGCAGAGGGTTGCACCATGACGCGCTTGACCTCCGACCACGTCGAATCCAGCAAGTCCGCATCGTGCGCCAGGTGGCGCCAGAAGTGATTGATGTGGTCCGTGCCCCGGGTGGCGCGAATGTCGTCGAATACCGCTCGTGCGCGCGGCTCGACTTCGTCATCGCGGAGTGGTCGGACTGTGGACATGAACCGTTGTGATCGTCGCGAATGCCTCGAAAACCGGTCCGGAAACCGACAACCGGCTGTGCGCCCACTGCGGCTACGACACGCGCAAGAACGCGCGCGGCAAGATATCAGCCAGTCAAGGGCCGGGTCAAATATACCGCCTCCCGGCCCACGATCGGCTGCCGGGTGGGCATGAACACGGTGCAATCGTTGCAGGGAGCCCGAATTTCGCCAATTTTTCCATCCTGGGCAATCAATTGGCCCTTCTCGAACGTCTCGAACCCTTCCAAATGACGCACAAAACGAAATTCGGGCGTATTGACCACACAGGTTTGCAGCAGCTCGTAGCGTCGCTGGATCGGAGCCGGGACCGGTTCGGCGGCTGCCTCGAGCAAACCGAAGTGCGTCAGGAACTCGAGCGTCACGCGTGTTGCGATGTCGGCACTCGCCCGCAAGAAGTGCTGCCCGCACTCGGCCACCAGCGCCACGCCGTTCGTTTCACCAGCCTGGCCGTGACGACCGTGCTGGATCAGGGGCGTGCCGCTGCCCAGGCCGCTGGGCATCTGCAGGTGCGTCGTGACACCCGAGCGCGCGCCGATTGCCAGCGCGGCGCGAACGTTGCGCTCGTACCCCGGGTAAACCCAGAACGCGCCGCCATCGTGGCTGGTCGAATGCAGATCGAGAATGTGGTCCGCGGCCGCCACCACCGGTCGCAACTCGCGCGCGCGCCGCAATTCGGGGCTCTGTTCGCCACCATCGAGCCACTCGCTCGACCAGACGCGATTGAGGTTGTGCACCAGTTGCCGGTTGGCAAACGGGTCCTCCGGACGGAATGCCTCGTAGGCCTGCACGTGTGCAAAGCTGACCGTCAGGGTGCCGATCAGCGGCCGTATCCCGTGGTCCAGCAAGTGCGTGGCGGCGACCATGCCGCAAATCTCGTTGCCGTGCGTGAGCGCGTTGATCAGCACGTGCGGGCCGGGCCGCCCGGACTCGAACCGGTGCACATAGTCGATGCCGGTGTTGCCGTGGCGGTAGGCGGACAGATCGCGTGGCAGCACCTCGAGGAGCGGTGGGTTTTGTGTCATGGTGAGCCATCTTACCGGGGTACCGTCTTCGATCCACTCGCTCCGACACGGCAGGGTCACAATAGAGCGATGATCAAGCCGTTGCACGACATCGCGTTTTCCATGCTCGACCTAGTCGCCGTGCGCGCCGGCCGGACGGTATCGGATGCACTGATGGTGGCGCTGCAGACCGCTCGCCACGCCGAGCGACTGGGTTTTACGCGCTTCTGGCTTGCCGAGCACCACAACATGAGCGGCATCGCCAGTTCGGCCACGGCGGTACTGGTCGGGTACATCGCAGGCGGCACCCAGACGATCCGCGTCGGCTCGGGCGGCGTGATGCTGCCAAACCACACACCACTCGTGGTGGCCGAGAGTTTCGGCACGCTGGCCGAGATCTATCCCGGTCGCATCGACCTGGGGTTGGGCCGGGCACCCGGCACCGACCCGCTGACGATGCGCGCACTGCGCCGCGATCGCGTCGAGTCGGTCGAGGACTTTCCTCGCGACGTCGCCGAACTGCAGCATCTGCTGGACGACGCGCAGCCCGGGCAGAAGCTGATCGCCAATCCGGGAGCTGGTACGCGCGTGCCGATATGGCTGCTGGGCTCCAGCCTGTTCTCAGCCCAGCTCGCCGCCGAGCGGGGGCTGCCCTACGCTTTTGCCTCACATTTTGCGCCGGGGCAATTGCTGCAGGCAATCGATGTGTATCGTCGCCAATTCAAACCATCACCACATTGCCAGCGTCCCTACGTGATGATCGGCGTGCCACTGGTGGCCGCGCCCACGGACGCCGAGGCCATGCACCTGGCCGGCAGCGTGTTCGAACGCGTGCTGGGCATCCTGCGCGG
>CAZGOL010000099.1:0-9467 GCA_964527755.1 uncultured Ottowia sp. | reverse complement strand
CCGTCGAAGATCTTGCGGCCCTCGCTGTCGGTGTAGTAGGCGCCCTGGCCCTCCACCACCATGCGCGGGTCGCGCTTGAACTGGCGGTTGGCGGTGAAGGGCATCCAGTGCGCGTCCAGCCAGGCGGCGTCGTGGCGCGTAGCGTTGGCGGCGGTGGGCGATTCGGTCGGTACCAAGCTCATGGTCATCTCCGGGTTCGGGGCGTCGATGGTCGGATTGTGGGTATCGGAATTGTTTCTTGAAATGGTTGAATATCAATGTTCAGTTGCAAGAACGCGCAAGTTAAGAAGACGAGCGTGCCCTCCTGGGCTACCATGCTGGCGAGGCCGCCGGGTTCCGGCGACTTCGACCGATGCCGTTTTCACCCGAAGGAGGCGTTCGATGACCGATCGATCCCGACTCACTGTACTGGCCGCCTTGACGTTGGGCGCCTGGCTGGGTGCCGCGCTTCCGGCGCGCGCGCAGCACCGGCGCCACGACGACTGGCGCGACGACGACTGGCGCCGGCGGCCCCCGCACCGGCCTCCCGGGTATCGCCCACCCGGCCCGCCGCCCTACGGCCCGCCACCGGGCTATCGTCCGCCGCCGCCTTGGCATGGCGTCGGTCGGCGGATGCCCAGGGAGTACCTCGGCTACAACTACCGCGTCGATCACTGGCGCCGCTACGGCCTGCCACCGCCGCGGCCGGGGCACTACTGGGTGCAGTACGGTGGCGACTTCGTGATGGTCAGCCCGCAGGGCATCGGCATCCAGCTGTTCATTCGCTGACGGGTGGGCGCGCTCCATGGGCACACCCGCCGTGCGCGCGCCCACACCCCGCGCGCGGGCGCTGCTGGGGCAGCTGGCCGACATGGACCTGCGCCTGCTGCAGGTGTTCAAGGCCGTGGCCGAGTGCGGTGGCATGGCGGCGGCCGAGCTGGAGCTGAACATCGGCACCAGCACCGTCAGCCGCCACATCAAGGACCTGGAGACGCGCCTGGGCCTGAGCTTGTGCCGACGCGGGCGTGCGGGCTTTGCCCTGACGGCCGAAGGCCAGCGCGTGTACGACGAGACGCTGCGCCTGCTGGCCGCGGTCGACGGGTTTCGCGCCAGCATCCATGACCTGCACGACCGCCTGGGTGGCGCGCTGCACGTGGCGCTGTTCGACAAGACGGCCAGCAATCCGCATGCGCGCGTGCACGCTGCAATCGCCGCCTTCGTCGCGCAGGCGCCCGACGTGCGGTTGCACCTGCACGTGGGCAGCATCCAGCAGATCGAACGTGGCGTGATCGACGGCAGCGTTGCCGTGGGCGTGATCCCCGAGCACCGCGCCTCGGCCAGCCTGCGCTACGACCGCCTGTTCGGCGAGACCATGTACCTGTACTGCGGCGCCGCGCATCCGCTGTTCGGGGCGGGGGATCAGGCCCTGGACTGGGACGCGCTGCGCCGGCGCGGCGACTTTGCCGGCCTGGGCTACCACTCGCCCAACATGGAGCTCGCGCATGGCCAGCGCCTGAAGCGCCAGGCCACCGGCTTCGAGCAGGAGGCGATCGCGACGCTCATCTTGTCTGGGCGCTTCATCGGTTTCCTGCCCGATCACTACGCCGCCGCGTTCGTGGCGCGCGGCCAGATGCAGACCGTGGCTCCGGGGCGACTCAGCTACGCCTGCGACTTCGTCAGCGTCCTGCGCCGTTCACCGCAACCGGCACGGGCGGCGCAGGCGTTTCATCGGGCGCTGCTGGCCGCACACGCCGACACCACGCCGAAACATTGACGAAACAGGCTATAAGCCAATATTGGCAAGCCAAAGCAGCTATCGATACGATAGTATTCAGAGGATCCGATGCTGCAACGCCGGCAGCCGCTGGCGCCGCGCCGCGACGGCCACGGGGTCGAGTTCGGCCAGCACCACCCCGGCGCCTTCGGCGCGTTGTGCCAGCACCCGACCCCAGGCGTCCACCACCATCGTCTGGCCCCAGGTGCGGCGGCCGTTTTCGTGCACGCCGCCCTGCGCGGCGGCGATGACCGGACACAGGTTCTCGATTGCCCGCGCGCGCAGCAGCACTTCCCAGTGCGCCTGGCCCGTCACGTGGGTGAACGCGCTGGGCACCAGCAGCAGGTCCGCGCCATTGGCGGCGTGGTTGCGGTACAGCTCGGGAAAGCGCAGGTCGTAGCAGATGCTCAGGCCCACCTGCCAGGTGTGACCGTCCGGTGCGGGCAGATCGAATCGCACCGGCTGGCGACCGGCGGCCAGCACCGCCGCCTCGTCGTAGGTGCGGGTGCCGTCGTCGAAGCGAAACAGATGCATCTTGTCGTACACCGCCACGCGCTGGCCGGTGGGGTCGAAGACCAGCGACGCGTTGCGCACCCGGTGATCGTCGCGCGGCTCGCACGACAGCGGCAGCGTGCCCCCCACGATCCACAGACCCAGTTCGCGGGCACAGTCGCCCAGCCAGGCCTGGATCGGTCCGCTGCCCAGGGGTTCCTGCAACGCCAGCTTGTCCGTGTCGCGCTGACCCATCACGCAGAAGTATTCGGGCAGCACGGCCAGCGTGGCCCCGCCGGCGGCGGCCTCGGCGAGCAGCGCGCGGGCGGCGCGCAGGTTGTGCTCCACGCGCGTGCACGACACCATCTGGATGGCGGCGACTCTCATGGCTTCTCCTTGGCCGTGGCCGTGGCCGTGGGCGTCGGCACGGCCGGTGGCGCGCTGGCCGCGTCCGGCGCCACCTTGACCGGCACGATCTCGGGATTGTCCCAGCTGCCGCGCACCTCGAACTCGCGCGTGGTGGCCTTGATGAGTGGGCGCTTGAGCACCAGCTGGGCCAGGAACGCGCCGATGCCGATCACCGGGTTGATGACGGCCGCGGCCAGCGCGGCGGTTCCGGCGTCGAGTTCGGGCACCACCAGCACGCGCAGGTCCTGCGTTTCCTGGTCGAGGTCGGCGCTGCCCTCCATCAGCACGGCCGCGTTCACGCCCTTCATCTGCAGATTGTGCGTGGTGGCCACGCCCTGCTGCACGGCGATGTCGCCGCGCACGAAGTCGAACGAGAAGCCGCTGGAGAACACGTCGCGGAAATCCAGCGTCAGGCGACGCGGCAGCGCCTGCAGGCTGAGCACGCCCAGCAGCTTGCCGATGCCCGGATCGGCCTTGAGGAATTGTCCCGCGCCCACATCCAGGTGCAACTGGCCTTCCATGCTCGGATAGTGCGGCGAGAACGGCGAGCCGATCCAGCCCAGCCGGCCCGTCACCGCGCCCTGGCCGTGCAGCACCACGCCCGGCATGTCCAGCCGCGTGAGCAGCTTGCCCGCGTCGCGGATGTCGAGCTTGAAATCGAGCAGCGTGCGGCGCCGGTCGTCGCCGGAGCGCGCGGTCCGCGGCCCCATGGGCAACGCTGGCGCGCCGGGCACCGCGGCCCAGCGCCCACTGGCACTGAAGCTCGCCTCCGGCATGGTGAGCGCCAGCCGCGTGAGCTGCCACTCCTGCACCGGCGCCGCGGTGGTCCGCGCCGCGATGTCGCGATTGACCGCTTGCACGTCGAGCTGGCCCAGCTTCTTGCCGCGCAACTCGAACGAGTCGACCACCACGTCCAGCGCCGGATAGCGCGTCGACGGCTGGGTGAGGGGGCTTTCCTGCCCGTCGCCGGCCGGGATCGCCAGGCGCGACAGGCGTGCGCGCACGTGACCTGCCTGCTCGGACGTGCCTTCGGCGTATTCGAGGCGGCCGGCCAGCTCTCGCGCCTGCACGTCCGAGCGCCAGAGCGTGCCTTCGCGCGCGACGGTGGCCACCACGTCGTGCAAGACGCGCTCGTCGACGCGCAACTCGCCGATGCGCAGCGCCCAGGTGCCGGGAAGGTAGGCGCTGCCCAAGTCGGTGGCCGGCGTCGCGCCTCCGGGTGGCGCCGTGTCGGCCAGCTGGCGCGCCACCTGCTCCCAGGCATCCACGTCGACCTGAGCCAGGTCCACGCGTCCGCGCACTCCCGACTCCGGCACGGCGAACGCCTTGACGGCACCGGCCCCCGCCGCGATGGCCCCGCGACGGACGCGCGCCGGACTGCCATCGGTGCGCTCGTAGTCGAGCGCCAGCACGTCCGCCACCTGCACGCGCAGCCGCTCGCCCGGCGCCGCTCCGGGCGCGACCACGCGCCGCGTCTCGTAGAGCAGGGGCCACGCGGCGTCCGCGTTCTTGGTCAGCGGCGGCGGCAGATCGAACGCCAGCCCGCGCAGGTCGCTGCGTACCTCCACCTCGGGCTCGCTGCCGTGAAAGTCGATCTGCGCCTCGTAGGCTGCACTGCCGCTGGCGCGCCGCGCCAGCGCCGCGACGGGTGCCCATTCCCGCATCTGGCGCAGGCCTTCGGCGCTCGCCGTGCCGCTGGCGCGCACTTGCACCCGCGGTGCATCGGCGCGCGCCTGCGACAGGCTGCCGCCGTTGACCTGTGCTTCGCCGCCCAGCAATTGCACGCGCGCGCCCTCGATCGAAAAACCACTGTCCGAAAAGCCGACCGCGCCGCGCGCCTGAGCCAAGGGTGGCGAACCGGCGCTCAGGCGCAAGTCGTTGCCCTGCAGCTGCACGCGCCCGCGCACGCGGGCGGCGGGCAGGTCGGCGACCGGCAGGTCGAGCTTGAGCTCGAGACCGGCATCGCCCGTCGCGCTCGCGTCGTCGAGCGCATGCCGGGTGAAGGACGCCACCGGGGACTCTCGCACGATGGACAGCGCAGCCGTCAGCGCCCCACGCCCTTCGGCGCTCACCTTGACCAGTGGGCGGTTGAAGTCGGCGATCTCGGTCTGGATGTTGGCGAACTGCCAGCCGGGATGTCCCTGTACGCGCGCGGTCGCGCCGCGCACCTGCATGCCGGCGCGCTCGAACACCAGCTCCCCGCTCACTGCCTCCAGGGGCGGCCAGGGTGCCTGTCCGGCCGGTTGCAGCCGCGTCGGCACGTACGTCATGGTCACGCCCCCGACGGGACCGGCGAAGCGGAACTGGCCGACTTCGCCCGGCAGGTTGAACGGGATCTCGCGCAGCTTGCCCTGCACGCGCACCGCGATGTCGCGCCCTTCGCCCTTGTGGATCGAGTCGCGCACGTAGTGGCGCGCCTCGGTCGGGATCGACAGCGGCAGGTAGCGGTGCACGCGCGCGGCGTTGGCGCGGCTGAAGCTGCCCTGCAGGTCGAGCACGCCGGGAAAGCGCGGCCCGCTCCCATCGGACGCCTCGCCGCTGTGCCAGCGCGCCGTGAACTGGCCGGAGGCGTCGGCATTGGCGAGCTTGAGATCGTTCACCTCGACGTCGATGCGCTCGCCCTGCACGCGCCACCTGGCTTGCGCCGACAGATCGGCCAGCGGGATGCGCGGATCCTCGAACACGCCTGGAAACTCCAGGGAGCCACCCCGGATCGCCAGGGTGGCCTGGCCGCCCGCCGCGCCCGCGTCGAGCTTGAGCGTCAGGCCGGTGACGCCCGGCAGATCGGGTTGCGCGGCGGTCGGTGCGTCTTTCGAGGTGGCTTGCCGGCCGAGCGCCAGTCCCGTGACCTGAGCCTGCACGCGCCAGTCGCTGGGGGCCTGCAACGAGCCGTCCCAGCGCGCCTGCACGTTCTCGACCACGCCCGCCAGCCAGTGACGCTGCAGCGGTTCGCGCACCGCCATCGGCAGCGGCAGGCGCGTGGCGATGCGGGCCAGCGCCGCCAGATCCAGGCGGTCGCCGCGCAGCTCGCCGCCGGCCGCGGCGCCGTGCTGGCCGTCGCGCCAGCTCAGCGAGACGTTGCCACCCGGCCACGCCACGCCCTCGGCGTCGACGAAACGCAGCTCGCGCGTGCTGATCTGGGCCCCGCCCTGCTGTTCGCGCCAGGCCAGGCGGCCCTGCAGCGAGGCGAAGGCCAACGGCTCCAGTTGCGGCCCCAGCGTCAAAGAAAGCTCGCGCAGCGCCAGGTCGGCCGTCATGGCGGTCGGCTCGCCGCGGCGCACCTCGGCCCACAGGCGCAGCGCGCCCACGCCGCTGCGCAGGTCCAGCGCCCAGCGCTCACGAAAGTCGGCCAGTTGCGGCCAGCGTGCCACGTCGAAGCGCGGCAGCAGCGCGTAGATGCGGCCGTCCCAGTTGCGCCACTCGCCGGCGTGGCGCGACAGCAGTGGCTGGCGAAACTGGCCGATCAGCGTGAAGCGCTCGCCCCAGCCGGCTTCGGGTGTCGCGTCCAGCCGCAATTGGTGGCGTCGCAATCCGTTTTGCAGCAACAGGTTCACCTGATCGAGATCGATCGGGGCCGCGCCGCGCAAGTCGTCGATCCAGCGGATGCTCCCGCCGCGCACCACGATTTCCTCTTGCGAGAAGACCCAGTCCGCGACGCTGGTGTCGGCGGCGGCATCGCCCGAAAGATCGATTCCCCCCACGAGCAGTCGGCCCTGCACGGTGCGCTGCACGCGCAACACGGGCTCCTCGATCGCCAGTTGCTCCAGGTTGCCGCGCAGCAACGACGCGAGCGAGAACGTCACCAGGATGCGCGGCACGTGCAGGCCGTCCTGGCCACTGGCGTCCAGCACGCGCAGATCGTGTACCGAAACGGTGGGCACCAGGCCGTTGGACTCGGCGCGCAGCAAACCGATGCGCACGGCGGTACCCAGCGCCTGAGTGGCCAACGATTCCAGTCGCGGACGAAAATCGTCGATTCGCGGCACAATGAACCAGTGAAGGCCGGCCCAGGCGAGGCCGGCCAGAGCCAGCAGCATCGCGAACGCGCGCACGATCCAGCGCATGACACGCGCGGCGACTCGGATGGGTTTTTGGATCAATGGCGTTCCGACGGGGCGGTCGATGCGGATGCGGCGCACCCGGCTGCATCGGCTCAAGGGGATGAAGGAAATTATGACCCGCGAGGGCGCGCAAGGTTCGACCGTCGAAGCGGCCTCGGGGCTGGCGGCCCACTCGCGGCTGGTGCGGCGTCTGCGCCGCCGCTACGAGCAGGAACTGCCGCTGCTTGCACCCGGCGTGCCCGGACCCCAAAGCCTGCGTTCGTGCCTGGACACGCTGCGCACGCGCGGACACGACCTCGCGGCGGCGTTGCGCATCCTGCGCCAGCTGGTCATGGAGCGGCTTGTGGTGCTCGACTGCGAGCGGCAGGCGTCGCTGGATGCCGTCACCACGGCCATGACCGATCTGGCCGAGCTCGCGCTCGACGAAGCCTGCGCGCACGCTTTCGCGGAGCTCGACGAGCGCCACGGCGCGCCGCTCACCGGTCGCAACGAACGCGCGCGGCTGTGGGTGGTGGGCATGGGCAAGCTCGGCGCGCGCGAGCTCAACGTTTCCAGCGACATCGACCTGATCTACGTCTACGACGAAGACGGTCAGAGCGCCGGGCGCGATGATGGCAGCGGGCGCATCTCGGTGCACGAGTATTTCACGCGCGCGACCCGCTTGATCCAGAACCTGATCGCCGAGGTGACCGAACACGGCTTCGTGTTCCGCATCGACCTGGCCCTGCGTCCCAATGGCAATTCAGGACCTCCGGTGTGCTCGCTCGAGGCGCTGGAGGAATACATGCTGGTACAGGGCCGCGAGTGGGAGCGCTTTGCGTGGCTCAAGAGCCGCGTGGTGGCGCCGCTCGGAGCGCGCGCCGACGTGTCGGCGCAGGCGTTGCGGCGTGTGGTGCTGCCCTTCGTGTTCCGCAAGTACCTCGACTACAGCGTGTTCGAGGCGTTGCGGACGTTGCACCGGCAGATTCGCGATCACGCCAGCAAACGCAGCGCCGGGCACCCCGAGCGCAATGGCGACGTCAAGCTTTCGCGCGGCGGCATCCGGGAGATCGAGTTCACCGTGCAACTGCTGCAGGTGGTGCGCGGCGGCCAGTTCCCCGAACTGCGCACGCGCCCGACCCTCGAAGCGCTGCGGCGCGTGGCGCGCGCCGGGCTGATGCCGCAGGAGGCGGCCGATGCACTGGCGCGGGCCTATGTCTTTCTGCGGCGGGTGGAGCACCGCATCCAGTATCTGGACGACCAGCAGTCGCACCTGCTGCCCACCGACGACGAAGACCTCGACTGGCTGGCGCGCTCGCTGGACTATTCCGATACCTGCGCGTTTTTGCACGACCTGGGAGCCCATCGCGAGGCGGTGACCGGCGAGTTCGACCGCCTGCTCGGTGGCACGCGCGAGTGCAAGGCATGCGGCAACGGCCGTGCAAAGCCCGCCGCCGGGCCCGAAGCGCCGCGCCAGCTCGAAGACCTGCACGAACTGGTGGACAGCGATGCCGCGCGCCAGCAGCTGGCCGCGTGGTGCCGCGATCCGCGCGTGCAGGCGTTGCGCGAGGGCGGGCGCCAGCGCCTGCTGCAGCTGCTCGCGCGCACCATCGATTGGTTGCGCGAAGGCCGCGTTGGCGAGGTGGCGGTGCTGCGCTTCATCGACTGGCTCGACACGCTGCTGCGGCGCGACAGCTACTTCGCGCTGCTGCTCGAGCGCCCGATCGCGCACGAACGCCTGCTGCGCGTGCTCGGCATGGCGCGCTGGCCGGCGCGCTACCTGATGCTGCACCCCGGGGTGATCGACGAGCTGGCCAGCCCCAGCCTGCTGGCGCAGCGTTTCGACGCGCCGACCCTCGAGCGCGAACTGGAGGAGCGCCGCCAGGCGCTGGCGCGAGGCGGCGAAGACGACGAGGAAAACCTGCTCAACCTGCTGCGCCGCGCGCACCACGCGGAGGTGTTTCGCACCCTGGTGCGCGATGTCGAGGGACGCATCAGCGTCGAGCAGGTCGCCGACGACCTGTCGGCGCTCGCCGACGCCATCTTGCGCTTGACCCTGCGCTGGTGCTGGACGCGCATGCGCCAGCGCCACCGCGAGGAACCGCGGCTGGGCATCATCGGCTACGGCAAGCTGGGCGGCAAGGAACTGGGCTACGGGGGCGATCTGGACATCGTGTTCGTGTACGACGACGAAGACGAGCGCGCCTGCGAGGCCTATCTGGCGCTGGTGCGCAAGCTGATCACCTGGCTGGCGGTCAAGACCGGCGAAGGCGGCCTGTACGAAATCGACACCGCGCTGCGCCCCAACGGAAATTCCGGGCTGCTGGTGACCAGTTTCGACGCCTTCGCCGACTACCAGCAGCAGCGCGGCAGCAACACCGCCTGGACCTGGGAGCACCAGGCGATGACCCGCGCGCGCATGGTGCCCCCACGCTGCGCGGCTGCGCCTGCTGCGCTGCCCCCCGAGGGGGAACTCGCCGCCTTGGGGCGGCCCGGCGGCGGCGAGAGCGAGCCCCCACGCTGCACGGGCGCATCCGGCGGATCCGTGCCCGACGGCGCGTTCGACCTGACCGCCCGCTTCGACGCGGTCCGGCGCGCCGTGATCACCGCGCCACGCGATCTGGCGGCCCTGCGCGCCGAGATCGTCGGCATGCGCGAGAAGATGCACGCCGCCAACCCGGTGCGCGACGGCCTGTTCGACCTCAAGCACAGCGCCGGCGGCATGGTCGACGCCGAGTTCGTCACCCAGTACCTGGTGCTGGCGCACACCGCCG
>CAZGOL010000098.1:1968-9614 GCA_964527755.1 uncultured Ottowia sp. | reverse complement strand
CGCTGTTCGACCCGCTCACCGGCCACGTGCAGCAGAAGGTGCCGCGCTTCGTCGTCTACCCCAGCAGCCACTACGTCACGCCGCGCGAGAAGACGCTGGCCGCCGTCGAGACCATCAAGCTGGAGCTGGCCGAGCGGCTGAAGTACTTTGTCGCCGAAGGCAAGCTGGTCGAGGCCCAGCGGCTGGAGCAGCGCACCCGGTTCGATCTGGAAATGCTGGCCGAGCTGGGCCACTGCAAGGGCATCGAGAACTACACGCGCCACCTGTCGGGCGCCGCGCCGGGCGATCCGCCGGCCACGCTGACGGACTATCTGCCGCGCGACGCGATCATGTTCCTGGACGAGAGCCACCAGATGATCGGCCAGCTCAACGCCATGTACAACGGCGACCGCTCGCGCAAGACCACCCTGGTGGAGTACGGCTTTCGCCTGCCCTCAGCGCTGGACAACCGGCCGCTCAAGTTTGCCGAGTTCGAGCGGCGCATGCACCAGGTGGTTTTTGTCAGCGCCACGCCGGCCGACTACGAGAAGGAGCACGCCGGCCAGGTGGTCGAGCAGGTGGTGCGCCCTACCGGCCTGGTCGACCCCGAGGTCGAGGTGCGACCGGCCACGCATCAGGTGGACGATGTGCTGCAGGAGATCCGCGAGCGCGTGCAGAAAAACGAGCGCGTGCTGATCACCACGCTCACCAAGCGCATGGCCGAGCAGCTGACCGAATACCTCGCCGAGAACGGCGTGAAGGTGCGCTACCTGCACAGCGACGTGGACACGGTGGAGCGCGTCGAAATCATTCGTGACCTGCGCCTGGGCGCGTTTGACGTGCTGGTGGGCATCAACCTGCTGCGCGAAGGCCTGGACATTCCCGAGGTGTCGCTGGTGGCCATTCTGGATGCCGACAAGGAAGGTTTTTTGCGGGCCGAGCGCAGCCTGATCCAGACCATTGGCCGCGCGGCGCGCAACGTCAACGGCAAGGCCATCCTGTACGCCGACCGCATCACCGAGTCGATGAAAAAGGCCATGGGCGAGACCGAGCGCCGGCGCGCCAAGCAGATCGCGTTCAACACCGAGCACGGCATCACCCCGCGCGGCATCGTCAAGCAGGTGCGCGATTTGATCGACGGGGTGTATAGCGAAAAAAGCGGACGCGAGGCCGAGCGCCTGCGCGCCACGGTGACCGTCGTGCCCGACGCAATGACGGAAAAGGAACTGGCGCAGGAACTGCGTCGACTGGAAAAGCTGATGCTCGATCACGCGCGCAATCTCGAATTCGAGCAGGCTGCGCGCGTGCGTGACCAGTTGGCGCAGCTTAAGCAACACGTGCTGGGCGCGGCGGGCGAAGGCAGCGCGGCCGGCTGAATCGGTGGACGGCTTCCGTCATGTGGACCGTCATGCGGCATGGTGAACAACCACCGGTTGCGATGTATACTTGAGCAAATTACTCGGGTTTGAAGCCAACGAGGATTCACGATCCGGTGATTGGTTATTACGCACACGTGTTGTGCTTGTTCGAACTGCAACAAGGAGATAACCATGCGCCTCACGACCAAGGGACGATTCGCAGTGACCGCGATGATCGATCTGGCTCTGCGCCAGGAAGGCGGCCCCGTCACGCTGGCCGCGATCAGCCAGCGACAGCAGATTTCGTTGTCCTATCTGGAGCAGTTGTTCGGCAAATTGCGTCGTCACGAACTGGTGGAGTCGACACGCGGTCCCGGTGGCGGCTATTCGCTTGGCCGCAAGGCCGACGAGATCACCGTCGCGGACATCATCACTTCCGTCGATGAACCCCTGGACGCCACCCATTGCGGCGGCAAGGAAAACTGCGGGATCGATGGCAGCCGTTGCATGACGCACGACCTGTGGACGGCGCTGAATGTCCACATGCTCCAGTTCCTGCAGTCGGTGACGTTGCAGAAGCTCGTGGACGAGCAGCATGCGCGTGGGTTTGCGATCGAGGACAAACCGGTTGCCAAGCGCGCGATATCCAGCATGCCGGTGGTCAAGCCCATTCGCATCACGGCGCCCAACTCGGTGTTCGCGCTGGGGGGCATGGTCGGCAAATAGGGTGATGGTGCGCGCCACCGTCCGGACGCTGCGGAGTTCACGCCGGGCACTCGCCTCCCGGTTGCACTCGCCTTCGAGATGACGTCCGGCACCCTGCCATCGATCTACCTCGACAACGGCGCCACCACGCCGGTGGATCCGCTCGTGGTGCAGGCCATGATTCCGTGGCTGCACGATCATTTCGGCAACCCCGCGAGTCGCAGTCACGCCTGGGGCTGGGAGGCCGACAAAGCCGTGAGTGCGGCACGTCATCAGGTGGCTGCCTTGATCGGCGCGGATCCACGCGAGATCGTGTGGACTAGCGGCGCCACCGAGTCGGACAATCTGGCGCTTCAGGGTGTTGCGCGCCACCACCGCGGACGCGGCCGGCACATCGTGACCGTGAAGACCGAACACCCGGCGGTGCTGGACACGTTGCGCGAGCTCGAAGGCGAAGGATTCCAGGTGTCGCGGCTCGATGTGCGGAGCGATGGCCTGCTCGATCTCGACACCTTCGCCGCTGCCTTGCAGGCCGACACGATCCTGGCCAGCGTGATGCTGGTGAACAACGAGATCGGCGTGATCCAGGATATCGATGCCATCGGTCGGATCTGCCGCTCGCGCGGGGTGCTGCTTCACGTCGATGCCGCGCAGGCGACCGGCAAGTTGGCGATCGACCTGGGCACCCTGCCGGTCGACTTGATGAGTCTGGCAAGCCACAAGACCTATGGGCCCAAGGGAATCGGCGCACTGTTCGTGCGCCGACAGCCGCGGGTGCACCTGACGGCACTGTTGCATGGTGGCGGCCATGAACATGGGCTGCGTTCGGGAACACTGCCCACGCACCAGATCGTCGGTATGGGCGAGGCGTTCCATCTGGCCGCGCAACTCATGGAGTCCGAGAACGCCCGTGTGCGCAGGCTGCAACGGTGCTTGCTGGACGGTCTACTGGAGCTCCCCGGCGCCTTCCTGAACGGGCACGCCACGCTGCGCGTGCCCCACAACGTCAACGTGGGGTTCGAGGGGGTGAACGGCGAGTCGCTGATGCTCGGAGTCAGGGAACTGGCGGTGTCCAGTGGCTCGGCGTGTGCATCCGGTCGCCAGGAGCCGAGCCATGTGCTGCGTGCGCTCGGGCGCAGCGACGAACAGGCGCACGCCAGCTTGCGCGTCACCATCGGGCGTTTCAACACCGAAGCGGAGATCGAGCGCGCGGTTGGGTTGATTCGCGCCCAGTTGCTGCACCAGCACGCGCAGCGTGTCGATCGGGTTGGTTGATCCCGGGCGCGTCGCACGCTTTCCCGCTTTGCGCCACAATCCGGTGGTGCCGGTTTTCAGCTGGCGATACATGCAATCCATCATGGCCATCACCCTGTCCGAAACCGCCGCCCGCCACGTTGCCGCATCCCTGACGAAGCGGGGTGCGGGCGTGGGCGTGCGCATCGGTGTCAAGAGCACGGGTTGCTCGGGGTTTTCCTATCAACTTGAGTACGTCGACGAAGCGGCTCCCCGCGACGTCCTGTTCGAGCAGCACGGCGTCAAGATCCTGATCGATCGCGACAGCCTCGCGTTCATCGACGGCACCGAGCTGGATTACGTGCAAGAAGGCTTGAATGAAGGCTTTCGCTTCAACAACCCGAATGAGCGCGATCGCTGCGGTTGCGGTGAATCGTTTCGCGTGTGAGCGCAGCCGTCCCGGATCCCGGATGGCGCAGCCAGGACGCAGGAGTTGAAGTGTGAGTCGCCAGATCGTGCTCGACACCGAAACCACGGGGCTGTCGGCCGAGGGGGGTGACCGCATCATCGAGATCGGCTGTGTCGAGTTGGTTGCGCGCAAACCCACCGGCAACAATCTGCATCTGTATCTGAATCCCGAGCGCGACAGCCATGAGGACGCGCTGAAGGTGCATGGCATCAGCAACGAATTCTTGCGCGACAAGCCGAAGTTCGCCGAAATTGCCGCGGACTTCCTGCGCTATGTCGATGGCGCCGAAATGATCATTCACAACGCGGCGTTCGATGTCGGCTTTCTGGACAAGGAACTCGAACGAATCGGACAACCATCGTTTGAGACCTTTGTCGGCGCAGTGACCGATACCCTGGTGATGGCCAAGCAGCTTTATCCCGGCAAGCGCAACAGCCTGGACGCGCTGTGCGACCGGCTGGGCGTGGACAACTCGGGTCGCACACTGCACGGCGCGTTGCTGGATGCGGAGCTGCTCGCGGACGTCTACATCAATCTCACGCGCGGGCAGGAGGCGCTGCTGATCGACCTGGGCTCCGTCGGCATTCCTGGGATCGCCCTGGAGGCATTCGACCTGAGCGTTTTGGAGTTGCCGGTGCTGTCCGCCGATCCGGATGAGCAGGGCGCCCATCATCAGGTGCTGGCCCGGATCGACCAGGACAGCGGCGGCAAGGCGGTGTGGCCCGCGGCCGATCGGACGCTATAATTGCCTGCTCTCGCCGAACCGGCGATACGGGTGATTAGCTCAGCGGTAGAGCACTGCCTTCACACGGCAGGGGTCACATGTTCGATCCATGTATCACCCACCAATATCTACAAACGCTCCGTAGCCATAAACTTCGGAGCGTTTTTGTTTGGTGACGGGCGCGTCTCACGGCGAGAATTGATGCGATCCTTCGGAGGTTTTTTCCATGCTGCTGCAAGCCGATGAGTGTCAACTGGTTCTGATCGATTTTCAGGCTCGACTGATGCCGGCGATTCACGGCGGCGCCGCGGTGCTTGCCAACGCGGTCCGGCTGGCGCGGCTGGCACGCCTGTTGCAGGTTCCGGTGTGGGGAACCGAACAAAGCCCGACCAAGCTGGGTGGTAGCGATTCCGCCCTTGCAGCCGAATGCGATCGCGTCCTGAGCAAGACTTCCTTCAGCGCCGCGCAGGTGCTTCACTCGACACTGGCGGCAGTTCCGCAGGCGGTGGAGCGGGGCAACGTGCGCAGCCTGCCGCGGGGCACGCACAAGGCGGATCGCGTGCAGCCACAGCGAGGCAGTCTCGTGCTGGCCGGGTGCGAGACGCACGTGTGCCTGCTGCAGACTGCGTTGAGTTTGCTTGAACTGGACTGGGAGGTGTGGGTGGTGACGGACGCGTGCGGTTCGCGAACCGAGCGCAATCGCGATGCGGCGTTCGATCGCCTCGCCGGTGCCGGCTGCGAACTGGTGTCCACCGAGATGGTGGGGTTCGAGTGGTTGCGCGACGCTGGACACCCCCAGTTCAGGGCCTGGCAGGCGCTGATCAGGTAGGCACCTGGCGGCGCGGAGCCGCCAAGGCTCCGTGACGGGGCATCATCGCGAGTCTGCCGTCGCCGCGACTATGATCGCACCTGACGGCCCGCCGCCGGGCCCAGACCTGAGGGGACGCGAGATGAGCGGTTTGACGACGGGCGATTACGCCAAGGCCTTTGCAGCAGCACGGTCGGATCCAGCAGGATTCTGGGGGGAGGTGGCCGAAGGCATCGACTGGATCCGGCGCTGGGATCAAGTCATCGACGATTCGCGCAAGCCGTACTACCGGTGGTTCACGGGCGGTGTGCTGAACACCTGCTACAACTGTGTCGACCGGCACGTCGAGAAAGGGCGGGCTGACCAACTGGCGCTGGTTTACGACAGCCCGCTCACCGGTACGCAGCGCAAGATCACCTATCGCGAGTTGCAGGCCCTGACGGCACGTTGCGCCGGTGCGCTGCGTGCGCTCGGGGTGACCAAGGGCGATACCGTGGTGATCTACATGCCGATGGTGCCCGAGGCGGTGATCGCCATGCTTGCCTGCGCGCGCATTGGCGCCGTGCACTCAGTCGTGTTCGGCGGTTTCGCCGCCCCCGAGTTGGCCAAGCGCGTGGCCGACGCCAAGCCCAAAGCCATGGTGTCAGCCTCCTGCGGGTTGCTGCCTGGGCGCGCGGTGCCATACAAGCCGCTGCTCGATGAAGCCCTGCAGATTGCCGGGGCGCAGCAGACCCCGTGTCTGATCCTGCAGCGGCCCGAGCTCAAGGCCGAGATGATCGCAGGGCGCGATATCGATTGGGACGACGCGATGGCTGGGGCGGTGCCGGCCGATTGCGTGCCGCTTGCCGCGACCGATCCGCTGTACGTCATCTACACCTCGGGCACGACCGGCAAGCCCAAGGGCGTGGTGCGCGACAACGGCGGCCACGCGGTGGCACTGCGCTGGTCGATGGAGGCGGTCTACGGAACCCGGCCGGGCGATGTGTTTTGGGCGGCGTCGGACGTGGGCTGGGTGGTGGGTCATTCGTACATCGTCTATGGGCCGCTGCTGCAGGGTTGCACCACCATCCTTTACGACGGCAAGCCGGTGGGCACCCCGGATGCCGGCGCATTCTGGCGCCTGTGCGCCGAACACGGTGTCAACGTGCTGTTCACGGCCCCGACGGCGTTTCGGGCGATCAAGAAGGAAGACCCGAACGGTTCGCTGGTCTCGAAATACGATTTGTCCAAGTTCCGGATGTTGTTCCTGGCCGGCGAGCGGGGCGATCCGGACACCATCGAATGGGCGAGGCGCATCTTGCGTGTGCCCGTCATCGACAACTGGTGGCAGACCGAACTGGGCTGGCCGGCCATCAGCAACTGCATGGGGATCGAGCACCTGCCGGTTCGACCCGGCTCACCGACCAAGCCCGTGCCCGGGTTCGATATCCGCATCCTGGACGAGCAGGGCCGGGAACAGGCGGCGGGCGACATTGGCAGCCTGGTGATCAAGTTGCCGTTGCCACCAGGCGCGCTCACCACGTTGTGGAACAACGACGCCGGTTTCGAGGAAACCTATCTCTCCCGCTATCCGGGCTATTACTTGTCCGGCGATGCCGGCTATTTCGATGTTGATGGCTACGGATGGGTGATGTCGCGCATCGACGACATCATCAACGTCGCAGGCCACCGGTTGTCGACCGGGCAAATGGAGGAGATCCTGGCTGCCCACCCTGATGTCGCCGAGGGTGCGGTGGTCGGCGTGGCCGACGCGCTGAAGGGCCAGGTGCCTCTGGGGTTGGTGGTGCTCAAGTCCGGCGTGACCCGCACGGAAGACGTCATCTGCGCCGAACTGGTGGCGCGCGTGCGCGAGCAACTGGGAGCGGTGGCGGATTTCAAGAGCGTTCGCGTGGTGCCGCGCCTCCCCAAGACACGCTCGGGCAAGGTGCTGCGCGTGACCATTCGGACCATGGCGGACGGCGAGCAGGTCAAGGTGCCGGCCACCATCGAGGACGAGTCCGTGCTTCCCGAGATCACCGCGGCGCTGGGCGCGCTGGGTTTCCCGCGTAAAGCGGGCTGAACGCAGAGGGCCGGCACACCCGGCGACTGCGGTGTCACGGCCGCTGCCCCGAAGCCGGCTCATGCGCGGCGTCGTCAGGCCTCGTTTGAGGTTCGGTGGCACAATTGTTTCTTTGCGAGATGTCGGGTCCTTCCCAGCCAGCCGCGTCCGCCAACCGGTTCAGCCGTGACGCGGAAGGTTTTCAACCAGCTTGAGTGTCCTGCAGGGATGCGAAAGGTCAGCGCCGCGATGAGTGAAACCAAGTCGATTTACCAAGCCTTCGAGGGCAACAGCTACCTCTTCGGCGGCAACGCTCCCTACGTCGAGGAGCT
>CAZGOL010000098.1:0-1868 GCA_964527755.1 uncultured Ottowia sp. | reverse complement strand
CAGGAAACGGTGTTCAACACCAGCAATACGTTCTTCGGCAAGGAGAGCATGTCGCTGCGCGAACTGCTCAACGCCCTGAACGAAACATACTGCGGCACCATCGGCGCCGAGTACATGTACGCCACCGACCAGATCCAGAAACGCTGGTGGCAGCAGAAGCTCGAGAGCATCCGCAGCAAGCCGGCGTTCGACGCCGAGCGCAAGAAACGCATCCTCGAACGCCTGACGGCATCCGAGGGTCTGGAACGCTTCCTGCACACCAAGTACGTGGGGCAAAAGCGCTTTTCACTGGAAGGTGGCGAGAGTTTCATCGCGGCGCTTGACGAGCTGATTCGCGCCGCCGGCAGCCATGGCGTGCAGGAGATCGTGATCGGCATGGCGCATCGCGGGCGCCTGAACGTGCTGGTCAATACGCTGGGCAAGATGCCCAAGGACCTGTTTGCCGAGTTCGATCACACCGCGCCCGAGGACCTGCCCGCCGGCGACGTCAAGTATCACCAGGGCTTCAGTTCCGACGTGTCCACGCCGGGCGGCCCGGTGCACCTCTCGCTGGCGTTCAACCCTTCGCATCTGGAGATCGTCAATCCGGTGGTCGAGGGTTCGGTGCGCTCGCGCATGGACCGCCGCGGCGACCCCAGGGGCAAGCAGGTGCTGCCGGTGCTGGTGCATGGCGACGCGGCGTTCAGCGGGCAGGGCGTCAACCAGGAAACGCTTGCGCTGGCGCAGACCCGCGGCTACACCACCGGCGGGACGGTGCACATCATCATCAACAACCAGATCGGTTTCACCACGTCCGATCCGCGCGATACGCGTTCGACGCTGTACTGCACCGACATCGTGAAGATGATCGAGTCGCCCGTGCTGCACGTCAACGGCGACGACCCGGAAGCCGTGTGCCTGGCGGTGCAACTCGCGCTGGACTACCGGATGGAGTTTTCCAAGGACGTGGTGGTCGACATCGTGTGCTACCGCAAGCTGGGCCACAACGAGCAGGACACCCCCGCACTCACCCAGCCGCTGATGTACAAGAAGATTGCCCAGCACCCGGGCACACGCAAGCTCTACGCCGACAAGCTGGCCGCACAGGGCCTGGGCGCTTCGCTGGGCGACGACATGGCCAAGGCCTACCGCGCGGCCATGGACGAGGGCACGCACACGGTCGATCCGGTGCTGTCCAACTTCAAGAGCAAATATGCGGTCGACTGGAGCCAGTTCCTGGACAAGCCCTGGACCGATGCGGCCGACACGGCCATTCCGCTGACCGAATGGAAGCGTCTGGCCGAGCGCATCACCACCATTCCGCCCAACGTGACGCCGCACATGCTGGTCAAGAAGGTGCTGGACGAGCGTGCTGCCATGGGGCGTGGCGAGCACAACGTGGACTGGGGCATGGGCGAGCACATGGCGTTTGCCTCCCTCGTGGCCTCGGGTTACCCGATCCGCCTTTCGGGTGAAGACAGCGGCCGCGGCACCTTCACGCACCGCCACGCCGTGATCCACGACCAGAAGCGCGAGAAGTGGGACGAGGGCACCTACGTGCCGCTGCAGAACGTGGCCGAGAACCAGGCGCCGTTCGTCGTCATCGACTCCATCCTGTCCGAAGAGGCGGTGCTGGCGTTCGAATACGGCTACGCGTCCAACGACCCCAACACCCTGGTGATCTGGGAGGCGCAGTTCGGCGACTTCGCCAACGGCGCGCAGGTGGTGATCGACCAGTTCATCGCGTCGGGTGAAGTGAAGTGGGGCCGCATCAACGGCCTGACCCTGATGCTGCCGCACGGCTACGAGGGCCAGGGGCCCGAGCACAGTTCGGCCCGCCTGGAGCGCTTCATGCAACTGGCGGCCGATACCAACATGCAGGTCGTGCA
>CAZGOL010000097.1:6669-10043 GCA_964527755.1 uncultured Ottowia sp. | reverse complement strand
ACCACATGGCGCACGTGGCCGCGCTCGATGCGGTCGCGCAGGTCCTCGGGCGTGAGCAGGGCCGAGGCCGGGATCACCACCGCGCCCAGTTTGAAGGCCGCCAGCATGGTCTCCCACAGCGGCGCCTCGTTGCCCAGCATCAGCAGCATGCGGTCGCCGCGCTTGACGCCCAGGCCACGCAGCCAGTTGGCGACCTGGTTGGAGCGCGCGGCCATCCGCGCGTAGCTGATCTTTTGCTCGCCTGCGCCTTCGTTCACGATCCACAGCGCCGGTGCGTCGGGCTGCTCGCGCGCCAGGCGGTCGAAGTGCTCGAGCGCCCAGTTGAACTGGGTGAGCAGCGGCCAGCGAAAACTGGCGCCCAGCGCGGCTTGCTGCTCGCGGTGCGTCAGCAGGTGGTCACGCGCGGCGCGGAAGGCCGTGGCTGATGGTGAGGGGGTGGCGTTGCTCATGCTCTGTCTCCTTGTTCGGTGGTCACGATCTGCACCCAGCGGTTCGCAGCTTGCGTGGTTGGCGCTGTTTGAGTGTGCACCATCGACACCGTCCGCCGGTGCCGCTCCACGGAATACGCCTCGGCATGGCAATCTGGTTTCAGGCGTAAGGATTGCCCATGCGCTGGAGCGCGGCGACGTCCACGATGTCGATGCGCTTGTACCCCAGCGCCAGTACGCCCGCATCCACCAGGGCCTGAAGCTCCTTGGCCATGGTCTGGCGCGTCACGCCCAGCATCATGGCCAGATCGTCCTGCGACACGCGCACTTGGGTCCGGGTTGTGGCCGTCATGGTGGCGTCCCCATGGGCCAGAGTCAGCAGCCGCCGCGCCACCCGGGTGCTCATGTCGCGTACCTTGGCGTCGTCCAACACGCCAAACAGGGCGCGCAGGCGCTGCGCCTCCAGCCGCGCCATCGCGGCGGCAAAGGGCTGGCGCAGCATCAGCGCGGCAAACGCTTCGGGCGTGATCACGAGCAACTGTGTGTTTTCCAGCGCCGTGGCGTCATACGGCGTGGGCAACCCGTCGAGCACCGTCGATTCATTGAACCAGTTGCCCGACTCCACCAGTGCCAGGATGCCCTCGCGCCCGTCCGGCGCGACGCTGGAAATCTTGATCAGACCGCGCACCACGCCATAGCAGGAGGTGCCGCTTTGCCCCTTGCGAAACACCTGCGCCGAACGCACCAGCCGCAGCGGCTGTGCGCAGGCGAGCATGGCCTGCTGCTCAGCCTGCTCCAGGCTGCTGAACCAGGGATTGGCGCAAAACACCGCCAGCGTCTGCGCGGAAGGTGGGTGCATGGCGTTCAGGCTGGAAAAAACCCTTGAATGTTAATTGCTTGGCAGTCTTGCGCTCGACTCGTCGGTAATTTCCGGGGCCTTGCATCGCACTTCCTTGTCGAGGTATTCCATGGCCGCCCTTCCATTGCACAGCGTCACCCCGATGGACGCGATCCGCCATTCGCTGGAGGACGGCCTGGCGCTGCAGCGCGCCGCCTGCCTGACGCAGCCTTGCCCCAGCCTGGCCGAGCGCAGGGCCGATTTGCTGCAGCTCAAGGCCTTCACCCGCGACCATCTGGATGCCATCGTGGGCGCCATCAGCCAGGACTACGGCCACCGTTCGCGCCACGAAACGCTGTTTGCCGAGATCTACCCCGTGCTCAGCGGCATCGACCATGTGCTCAAACACCTGAAGGCCTGGATGCGCCCGCAGCGCCGCGGCGTGGACCGGATGAACTTTCTGGGCGCGAGCAACCGCGTGATCCCCCAGCCGCTGGGTGTGGTGGGCGTGATCGTGCCCTGGAACTTTCCCATCAACCTGAGTTTTACCGGCCTGCTCTACATCTTTGCAGCGGGCAACCGGGCCATGGTCAAGATGTCGGAGAACTCGCGCCATCTGGCGCGCTTGCTGATCGACAAATCCCCCGCCTACTTTGCGCGTGAAAAGCTAGCGTTCTTCGACGAGACTGGCGGTGTGGGCATTGAGTTTTCCAAGCTCAAGTTCGACCACCTGCTGTTCACCGGCTCCAGTGCGACGGGCCGCTCTGTCATGGCCGCTGCCGCCGCCAACCTCTGCCCGGTGACGCTGGAGCTGGGCGGTAAATCACCGGCCGTGGTTTGCGACGACTACGACCTGCGCCAGGCAGCCGAGCGCCTGCTGTTCGTCAAATTCCTCAACGCCGGGCAGATCTGCACCACGGTCGATCACGTTTACATCCCGCGTGCCAAGGTAGCCGCCTTCGTAGACCTGGCTCGCGCCATAGTGCCGCGCAATTACCCCAGCATCGCCTCGCCCGACTACACGTCCATCATCGATGAGCGCTCGTTTACGCGCATCGTCGATGCGCTGCAAGAGGCCCAGGCCCACGGCGCAACGCTGGTGCAACTGGTGCCAGGACCGCGCTGGGACGCCAAGAGCCGCAAGATCGCACCCCATCTGGTGCTCGATACGCCCCAGGACTCGGTGCTGCGCACACGCGAGATCTTCGGCCCGGTGCTGCCCGTAATGGCCTACGACGCGCTGGAAGAGCCTATCCGCGCCATCAATGCCGACCCACGGCCGCTGGCCTTTTATCCGTTTAGCAACGACAGCGCCCTGATCGAGCGCCTGCTGCGCGAGGTCATGTCGGGCGGGGTCAGCGTCAACGACGCGCTGTTTCACATCGCCCAGCACGAGCTGCCCTTTGGCGGCGTGGGCGACAGCGGCATGGGCCACTACCACGGCCACGAGGGCTTCATCACGTTTTCCAAGATGCGCCCGGTGTTCCACCAGGCGCGCTTCAGCGCCCTCAAGTTCCTCTACCCGCCCTACGGCAAGTTTGCTGACCGCTACCTGCGCTTTCTGACGCGGTAGGCGCCGGGAAGGCTTTGAACACAAAAACAAGCAAGGACGACAACATGGCCATTCAGGGACTCAAACAGGTACTCGGTCTGCCCGAGATCACCTTCATCGCGATCGGCACGACGATAGGCGGGGGCATCTTCGTGTTCACCGGCTACGTGCTCAAGATCGCCGGCCCCGCGATGCCGCTGGCCTACGCGCTGGCGTGGATACCGATGCTGATCAGCATGCTGCCGCTGGCCATGCTCGGCTCGGCCCTGCCCACCACGGGCGGCAACTACAAATACCCCAGCCGCATGGTCTCGCCGGGCCTGGCCTTTACCGGCGTCTGGGTGTATGCGCTGGCCACCTTTTTTGGTCAGATACCGCTGTACAGCATTGCCTGCGCGCGCTACCTGAACGCCGTTTTTCCCGATGTCTCGCCGTCCATTTTTGCGGCCTGCCTGGTCACCTTTTTGTGCGGCATCAATGTGCTGGGGATTCAGCTGGCGGCGCGGGTGCAGGGCGTCATGGTCGTGCTGCTGGCGGGCGTGCTTTTGTACTACGG
>CAZGOL010000097.1:0-6569 GCA_964527755.1 uncultured Ottowia sp. | reverse complement strand
CCGGTGATCCGCTCCGCGCGGCTGAGCCTGAGCAGCGGCGGCTTCATGCTCTTCATCCTGGGCGGGGCCGTGCTCACGCTGATTTCGACGCTGAACGCGCATTTCATCGTCATGACCAAATCGCTACAAGCCATCGTCGACGACCGGCTGCTGCCGACCAAACTGGGGGCGGTCAACAAGAAATACGGCACCGCGCATTACATCTTCCTGCTGGTGTGGGTCATCTCCATGGCGGGCATTGCATCGGGCTTTTCGCTGGACACCTTTGCCAATTATTCGGCGCTGGGCGGCATCATCCTTTTCATCCCGGTGCTTATTGCCGCACTGTTCCTGCCGAAGAAATTCCCCCAGAAATACGCCGAAGCCTCTTTCAAGCTCAAGGGCTTCTGGCTGTATTTCTGTTCCCTCGTCGGCATCGTCATTGGTGTCTTCTTTTGCGTGGCCATCATTTCGGACATGAAGTCGCGGTGGGAAATTGTTTTCTTCCTGCTGTTCATCCTTTCCGGAAGCCTTTATTACGCCCTGCGTGCGCGGCATCTGGCGAAAAATGGCGCGCACCCCGCCGTCGTCAAAAGCAAGAATGATTGGACCGACCCATGAGGCCGCAAACCCAGGCGTGGGGGCGCAGCGAACCCCTGGGGCAGCTCTTTGATCAATACCGAGGGCTTGCGCAAAACCTGCCGCATGTCCCGCTCGGCACATTTCCCACGCCCGTCGAAAGGCTGGAGCACCTGCACCACCCCAGTTTGTGGATCAAGCGCGAAGACCTGTCCTCGCCGCTGTATGGCGGCAACAAGGTGCGCAAGCTGGAATTCATCCTGGCCGACGCGATGCGCAAAGGCTGCGACAAGATCGTCACGATGGGCGGCATCGGCACCAACCACGGGTTGGCGACCGCCATCTTCTGCCAGCAACTGGGGCTGACGGCCAAGCTCTGCCTGTTTCCGCAGCCAGTCACGCCCTACGTGCAGCAGAACCTGCTGCTGTTCCAGAAATTCGGCGCCGAGCTGGCCACCTACAAGACCATGATCGGCGCGGGTCTCGCGCTGCAAACCAGCCAGCGCCTGAGACACCCGCGGGCGTATTTCCTGCACGCCGGGGGATCGTCTCCGATGGGCACCGTGGGCATCGTCAACGCCATGTTCGAGCTCAAGGCGCAGGTGGCGGCAGGCCTATTGCCCGAACCCGACATCATCTTCTGCCCGCTGGGCTCCAGCGGCATGGTGGCGGGGTTGGCGCTGGGCGGCGTGTTGGCAGGGCTCAAGTCCCGGGTGGTGGGCGTGCGCATCACCTACGACCACATGGGCCCGATCCAGATCGCCAACAAGCTCACGGTGAAAGCCCTGATGTGCCAGACCCTGGCGCTGCTGAGGAAAAACGCCCCGGACATGCCGGATCTGAAGCTGCCTGAGCCGGACATCGTGGACGCCTATCTGGGTGCGGGCTACGGCGCGCCGACCGCTGCCTGCCGTGATGCGATGGCGCGCATGAAGGAGATCGAGGGCATAGGCCTGGACCCCACCTACACCGCCAAGACCTTTGCCGCCGTGCTCGATTTCATCCGGCAGCCGGGCAGCGCCGACCAGCACATTCTTTATTGGCACACCTACAACTCGGCGGACCACAGCGCGCTGGCGGCCAGCGTCGACTACCACGCGCTGCCGCGGGCGCTGCATTACGCCTTCCAAAACCCTGAGGTGGAGGTTTCGTCGCCATGGATTTGATCGCCTTGTTGCAGCAAATCGCCGTCCCGCGCCCGAATCACGGCGACGCGGTGGACAACACCGCCCGCTTTCTCGTGCAGTGGCTCGCCGGGTGGGGAATCGACGCTCAGGTGCAGGCCTTTGTCCTCAGGCCGTGGATCATGCTGGCGGTCGCCGTTGCCCTTGTCCTTTGCGCCCTGTTTTTCGTCATCGCCATCGTCAAGAAACGCCCGAAGATCGCCCTGGTGCTGTCGCTGGGCATGCCGCTGCTGCTGGTGGCCGAGCTGGAGCAGTTCACGCCCATCGTCTCCTGGATCGGTAGCAAGCCGGGCAGCAACATCGTCGTGCAATACCGCGTACCGCAGCCCGCGCAGGAAATCGTCTTAATGGCGCACTACGACGCCAAGAGCGACTTCTGGGACCACGAGCAGCGTGCGCGGGTCTACCGCCTGATGCCGGCCTTCTTCGGCCTGGCCATCGCCCTGGCGCTGTGGACTTTTGCCGTACGCCGCAGGCCGGCGCTGGGCCATGGCGCGCCGCGCGCGGTGGCGCTGGCGCTGGCCACCCTGTACCTGGGCTATGCCTGCATGGTGGCGCTGGGTTTTGGCGGTTTTGTGTTCGTCGACAAGCAGCGCGACAGCCCTGGCACCGTGGACAACGCCACCTCTGTGACGGCCCTGCTGGCGCTGGCCAAGGACATTCAGCAGGGCCAAGTTGCCCTGGGCACGTCCAACGTCACCATCGTGCTGACGGGGGGCGAAGAGGTCATTCTTCAAGGGGCGCACCACTATGTGCAAGAACGCCTGCAGCGCGGGATCGACCCCAAGGTGCCGGTTGCGCTGGTGAACCTCGAGCTCGTCGGACAGGCGGGCGCCTTGAGCTACGCGCGCGGCAACGGCGTGTTTTTGAAGTTCCATGCGCCCGACCCCACGCTGCGCACCCAGATCGGTGCGGCGTGGAAGGCGGTGTCCGGCAAGGACATGGTCGAGGGTCCGTTGAGCACCAACGACGCTGAGCGCTTTCACGCCGCAGGCCTGCCCGCCATCACGATCGGCCACAACGGCTTGCCCGGGCCTGGCTGGGGTGGTTTGCATTCCGAAACCGACGATCTGGCGCGGGTGGATGCAAAAAACCTCGAACTCACGGTGCACATGCTCAAGCAATTCATCACGTCCCAGACCGGTCGTACGGCAAGGTAACTCCTCAGATTTGACAAGAAAGACAGCAATGCACACGACGAAAGACACATTGGACGCCATCATCGTCGGCAGCGGCCCGGGCGGCGCCACCGTGGCCAGGGAGCTGGCAAAGCACGGCAGGAAAGTCCTCATCCTCGAATGGGGCGCCAACGATCCAGTAGCAGGTAAATTCAGCCAGTTGGCCAAGGACTGCTTCATGCCGGGCAAGGGCATGTATATGACCCACAACCTGCTCGGGCTGGTGCGCGGCATTACCACCGGGGGCAGCTCGCGCTACTACTGCGCGCTGGCCGGCGACCCGCCGGTGGAGAAGTTGAAGCACTTTGGCGTGGATATTTCTAAAGAGGTCTGGGAGATCAAGGCCGACGTGCCCTACGGCCCGCTCAAGGACGAGTGGATGAGCCAGGCGTCCATGGTGTTCAAGGAAAGCGCGCTGGGCTTGGGCTACGACTGGAAGAAGGCCAACAAATTCGTCTACCCCAACGGCAGCTACAAGGAAGGCGACCAGTTCCTCTATGGCGGGCCGCGTGGCTTGAAGTGGAGTGCCCTTGACTTCGTCGAGGATGCACTGGGTTTTGGCGCCCAGCTCATCACCTCGGCCAAGGTGTCGAAAATCATCATCGACAAGAAAAAGGCCGTGGGCGTTGAATACAAGTACAACAATGAAATGCTGCGTGCGTATGCGCCCCAAATCATTCTCTGCGCGGGCGGCATAGGCTCTCCGCTGATTCTCAGAAACAGCGGCATTGCAGGTGTGGGGCGCGATTTTTTCTTTGACCCCCTGGTGTTCGTCTGGGGCTCGGTCGATCGGGTCACCACAGGCAATGGAATCCCCATGTGCTCCAACATCGTGCTGGAGGACGAGGGCATTTTGCTGACCGACCACAACGTCCCGCGCATGCTCAAGCTGATGTTTGATCTGCAAGGCTTCAGGTTCGACAAGGCTTTTTCTTTCTCCAACGTGGTGCCCATTCAGGCCAAGGTCAGGGACAAGCTCTCGGGCCACCTGAGCGAGAGCGGCTGGGTGGTCAAGGGTCTGGCCGATGCCGACCGCAAAAAGCTCAAGGCCGGCTATGAGCACGCCAAGAGAATTTTGGAAAACGCCGGTGCCAAGGGTATTTACAAAACCCCTTGCATCGCCGCCCACCCGGGTGGCACGGTCAAGATTGGCGAGTTTCTAGATACCGATTTGCAAACGCAATACGACAACCTGTACGTCTGCGACGCCTCGGTGATTCCGCATGAGATGGGCTTGGCACCGACCTTCACCATCCTCTGCCTGGGCAAGCGGCTGGCCAAACACCTGCTGGGGCAGGACAGGCCCGCAGGCAACAACGCCATGACCCCGGCATCCTTCTTGCAAGCGCACGCAGCCCTGGCTGCCTGAGCGGTCAACCCCTCCACATCACCCGAAACGCGGGGCGCACACCCCAACCCCATCACGCTTCAGAGGACAACATGAAAGACGGATTGAAAGACTCCTGGGTCGTCATCACCGGCGCCAGCAGGGGCATAGGCCAGACCATCGCCAGAAAATTTGCGCAGGAAGGGGCCAATCTGATCCTGGTCGCCCGATCCGCCAGCGGGCTGGAGGACACCCAGGCGCAAATCGACCCTTTCAAGGTCGAGGCCCACGCCATCGCTTTTGATCTGGCGGATATCGAAGGCATCGAAAAGCTGGCCGGCAAAATTCACGAGATCACCCCGCACGTCGACGTCCTCGTGAACAACGCCGGGCTCGAGAAGTACGGCTTTTTCGACAAATACCAGCGCGAGGACATCCTGTCCATCCTCGGCGTCAACCTGATCGCGCCGATGGAGCTGACCCGGCTGCTGCTGCCGGGCATGCTGGCGCGCAAACGGGGGCACATCATCAATATCGGCTCGATGGCGGGGCGAATCGGCGAGATCTACAACAGCCTCTACGACGCCTCCAAGGGCGGCATGGAGTTGTGGACCGACGCCTTGCGCCAGGAGCTTCACCAGACCGGCGTCAAGGTTTCCACCATCAACCCGGGCGGTGTCAGGGATACCGGGATGATTCACAACATCGGCGTGAATTACCCATGGGCGGTGGGCTCCTGCACCTCGGAGCGGGTGGCCGACGCCGTGATCGGCTGCACGCGCAAGTACAAGAGCCGCGTCTTCGTCAACAGCATGCCGGTGCGGCCCGTCGCCGCGCTCAGCCTGTTCTTTCCGCAAGCCATGGACGCCTTCATGCGCGGGATCGGCGTCAGGGACAGAAACCGCCAAAAGGCCGAAAAGCGCATGCAAGCCGACCGGAAACGCGCGCAGCAATCACCCGCATGAGCCTGGAGTCGGCCGGGTCATGACGCAACGCATCATCGCGGGCAAACCGCCGCCGCGGTTCAGCTTCAACACCGCACGGGAAGAAGGGCTGGATTTCTACCGGGAGATCCAGGACAGGAAGACCGTACTCTTCTTCCTGCGCTACGTGGGCTGCCCGCTGTGTCAGTTCAAGATTGCTGAGCTGATGCGGGACATGGCGCGCTTTCAGGCGCTGGGCGCACAGGTCTTCGTGGTGTTGCAAAGCGAACCAGCGAGCGTGAGAGCGCACCTGGGTGAGCGTGAAATGGCGTCCAGGATTATTTGTGACCCGCAACTGGCCCTCTTTAGGCTCTATGGGGTGGAGTCCGGCAACGTGTTCCAGTACCTCACCCCCTCCGTGCTAAAAAAGGCCTGGCAGGCCAAGCGCCAGGGCTTTTCACATGGCATGAAGGAAGGCCTGGAGATGCAGCGCCCGGCGACCTTCATCATCGACAGCACCGGCGTGGTCCGGTTCGTGCATTACGGCAAGGACATCGGTGATGTCCCAGAGAATGCGGACCTCCTCGCAAGACTCGCCCAAACGTAAATTACCCGACGCCGGCCCGCCAGCGCCCGAGTTGCCCGGCCAGAACGATAGGCGATGAGGCTCCCCCGGACTGACCGTCGTGGGCCTCTCCTGTAGGGAGATGGTCGCATCACTCTGAGGATTTTGGGAGCCATGTGCAAACTGTGTAGATCGTTGCCTTGCCCCTGCACATGGCGGCGGTGCACCTTGTCGATCACATGCTGCGCCGGTACTGCCCGCCCACCTCGAACAGGGCATTGGTGATCTGCCCGAGCGAGCAGCAGCGCACGGCGTCCATCAGCACCTCGAAGACGTTGGCGTTGGCGATCACCGCCTGCTGCAGGCGCTCGAGCATGGCCGGCGCCTCGTTGGCATGGCGCTGGTGGAAATCCTGCAGGCGCGTGAGCTGGCTCTGCTTTTCTTCTTCGGTCGAGCGGGCCAGCTCGATGTGCTCGGGCACCGGGTCGCCGTGCGGGTTGCGGAAGGTGTTGACGCCGATGATGGGGTACTCGCCCGAGTTCTTCAGCATCTCGTAGTACAGGCTTTCCTCTTGGATCTTGCTGCGCTGGTAGCCGGTTTCCATCGCGCCCAGGACGCCGCCGCGCTCGCTGATGCGCTCGAATTCCGACAGCACGGCTTCCTCGACCAGCTCGGTCAGCTGCTCGATGATGAAGGCGCCCTGGTTGGGGTTCTCGTTCTTGGCCAGGCCCCACTCGCGGTTGATGACGAGCTGGATGGCCATGGCGCGGCGCACCGATTCCTCGGTCGGCGTGGTGATGGCCTCGTCGTAGGCGTTGGTGTGCAGGCTGTTGC
>CAZGOL010000096.1:0-10169 GCA_964527755.1 uncultured Ottowia sp. | reverse complement strand
CGCGCCAGCCCTTCAATGCGCTGACGATCGACGGCCTGGAGCCGACGCGCCACTTCCCGCCCATCGCGCCGCCGGCGTCCGCGCGTCGCAGCTACGGCGGCGGCTCACGCCGCGACGAGCCGTTCCGCGCCGGTCCGCGCTCGGGCCATGGCCCCAAGCCCGGCTTCAAAGCCAAATCGGGCTTTGGCGCTGGTCCCAAGGGCGCCGGCAGCTACAAAAATAGCAGCAAACCGGCGCCACGCTCGCACGCCGGCCGCCCGGCCGCGCCGCGCGCCAAGGCCTACGCTCCGGCGCGCTGAGTCGGTCGTTTGAAAATACCGGACGCAGAGGACGCAAAGGATTCGCAGAGAACGCAAAAAAGACCTTTGGAAGTCTTTTGCGTCCTTTGCGTTCTTTTTTGCGTCCTCTGCGTCCGGCTGTTTTTCTTTCAGACCAGCAGCCGCCCCGGGTTCATGATGCCCTGCGGGTCCAGCGCACCCTTGATGGCGCGCATCAGTTGCAGCGCCACGGGCGACTTGTAGCGCGGCAGCTCGTGCGCCTTCAGACTGCCAATGCCGTGCTCGGCGCTGATCGAGCCCGCGTGGCGTGCGACCGAATCGAACACCAGGGTGTTGATGCGCTTTTCCTGATCGCGCAAAAAGGCCTTGCCATCGGCCCCTTCGGGCGCCTGCACGTTGTAGTGCAGGTTGCCGTCGCCCAAGTGGCCAAAGTTGACCAGGCGCACGCCGGTGATCTCGCGTACCAGCAGGGCGTCCGTTTGTTCGACAAAGGCGGGGATGCGCGCGATCGGGATGCTGATGTCGTGCTTGATGTTCAGGCCTTCCTCAGCCTGCGCCAGCGGAATGCTTTCGCGGATGTGCCACAGGCCCTTGGCCTGCGCCAGGCTTTCGGCCACCACGGCGTCGCTCACGCAGCCGGCTTCCAAAGCCACCTCCAGCAGGCGCTCGAACAGGGCGCGGGCATGCTGCTCGCTCTCGTGGTCGGAGTTCTCCAACAGCACGCAGTACGGTGCATCGCGCCACAGCGGCACCCGC
Source organism: uncultured Ottowia sp. (assembly GCA_964527755.1). Classification (GTDB taxonomy): domain Bacteria; phylum Pseudomonadota; class Gammaproteobacteria; order Burkholderiales; family Burkholderiaceae_C; genus Ottowia. The sequence goes on along the minus strand of CAZGOL010000096.1, from coordinate 9,135 downwards.
AGCTGCGGGTAGTGCTTGTCCACCAGCGACAGGGCAAACTGCCCCATCACCTCGAAGCCCGTCAGCCCCGCGCCCAGGTGCTGGTGCGCCAGGCCCAGCAGGTCCACTGCGGCCTGCATCGAAGGCACGGCGGCCCAGGCCGTCAGGCGCGCGGCGGGGCGCGGGTACAGCTTCATCGTGGCGGCGGTGATCACGCCCAGCGTGCCCTCGCTGCCGATGAACAGATCGCGCAGGTCATAGCCCGTGTTGTCCTTGCGCAGGCCGGTGAGGCCGTCCCACACGTCGCCCTGCGCGGTGACCACCTCGAGGCCCAGGCACAGCTCGCGCGTGTTGCCGTAGCGCACCACGGCCGTGCCGCCGGCGTTGGTGCCCAGGTTGCCGCCGATGGTGCAACTGCCCTCGGCCGCCAGGCTGAGCGGAAACAAAAAGCCCGCCCGCTCCGCTGCCGCTTGCAGGTTTTGCAGGATGCAGCCGGCCTCCACCGTCATGGTCAGGTTGGCGCCGTCGATGGCGCGCACCGCGTCCAGGCGGCGCAGGCTCAGCAGCACCTGCGTGCCGCTGCCGTCGGGCACCGAACCGACCGACAGGCCGGTGTTGCCCCCCTGCGGCACGATGGACACGCCGTGCGCCGCGCAGGCGCGCACCACGGCGGCCACCTCGGCGGTGTTGGCGGGGCGCACCACGGCCAGCGCCTTGCCGTGCTCGCGGCCGCGCCAGTCGCGTTCGTAACTGCTCAAGTCGCCCTCGGTCAGCACGTGGGTGGTGCCCACGGTTTGGCGCAGGGTATCGAGAAAGGCAGTGGTGGTCATGAACGAATACTATCAATAATGTAGCTGGCCTGGCGTGTCCAGCAAGCCATCAAGGCCGAAATCATGGTGAAGACTGTGCCGTGTCCGCATCCGTGCGTGCCTGTCGTTGGCGCAGCCGAACGTGCGCCGCGCAGGCGGCGAACAACACCAGCGCCAGCGCGATCTCGGTGCTCGCCAGCCACGACGCGAGGCTATGTTCGCTGCTGGCGCGCACCACGCCTTCGACGAAATACAGCCACACCAGCAGCGCCAGCCAGCGGTAGGTGTGCATGCGATAACGCAGCAAGCCAGGCAGGGCCGGCAGCAGTGGCAGCACCTTCAGCGTCCACCACGATCCACCGGCACGCAGCGGCGCCAGCCACAGCTCCCACGCCGTGCCGAGCGCGACCAGCGCCAGCAGGCTTGCCAGGGCGGCGGCGCGCGTGAGGCGGGCGGCTGCCGACGGCGCGGCAGGGGGCGGATCGGGCGTCGCGTGCATGGGCGATGGCATCATACCGAGCATGACCGCATCGACGATCGGCGCCCGGCTGCGTGACTGGATCGACCAGCTGTCCGATTTCCCGATCCGGGCGACGGCCGCCACGCTGTGGGAGCGTTTCCGCCAGGATCGTCTGGGTCTGACGGCCAGCTCGCTCACCTTCACGACGGTGCTGGCGCTGGTGCCACTGCTGGCCGTGGCGCTGTCGGTGTTCTCCGCCTTTCCGGCCTTTGCACACCTGCAGGATGCGCTGCGGCGGTGGCTGATCGAAAGCCTGATCCCGACCGGCATCGCCGAGCAGGTGATGGGCCACCTGACCCAATTTGCAGGCAAGGCCAGTCAACTCGGTCTGGCCGGCTTCGGCGGTCTCGTGGTCACGGCGATCGCCCTGCTGCTCACCATCGACCGGACGCTCAACCAGATCTGGCGCGTCGAGCGCGGGCGCCCACTGGGCTCGCGCATCCTGGTGTACTGGACGGTGCTGACGCTGGGGCCACTGGTGGTCGGCGCCAGCCTGGCGATCAGCTCGTACCTGATCACGGCCTCGCGGGGCTGGCTGCCGCATCTGCCGGGGGGCGTGGATGCCGCGCTGGCCGGGCTGCAATGGCTCCTGATGACGGCCGGTGTCGCCCTCCTGTATCGCCTGGTCCCGCATGCGCGGGTGCGCTGGATGCATGCCGTGGCGGGTGCCGTGTTCGCGGTCGTGGTGCTGGGACTGGCGCGTCAGTTGCTGGGGCTGTATCTGTCGCATGTGCCGAGCTATTCGCTCATCTACGGCACGTTCGCCACACTGCCCATCCTGCTGCTGTGGATCTACGTGGCGTGGCTGATCGTCCTGCTGGGCGCGGTGATCGCCGCCTATTTGCCGAGCCTGCTCGCCGGCGTGTCGCGGCGTGGCGGCGGGCGGGACTGGGAGCTTCGCCTTGCGGTCGAGGCGTTGCAGGCGCTGGAGCACGCGCGCCTGGCCGGACAGCGTGGCCGCTCGCGCTCGGAATTGACCCGGGCGCTGCTGGTCGATGGGTTGCAGCTCGCGCCCGTGCTCGGCGTGCTGGAACAGCTCGACTGGATCGGCGAGCTCGACGCCCGCGGGGACGAGGAGGAGGCGCGCCTGGTGTTGCTGGTCGAGCCCGCGCAGGCGCCGCTGACTCCACTGATCGAGCGATTGCTGCTGTCGCCCGACCAGGCGCTTGCGGTCTGCTGGCGGCACAAGCCGCTGGACGAGCTGACATTGGCGGATGCGCTGGCGTCGGCGAACCAATCATGATGCGAAATGCCCAGTCTTCGGCGTGACTGCCTCGCGGGCTTGTGTGATGATCGGCACAACACTCAAACGAGCAGCCTTGCGCAATCGCTGAATGGCCCGTTTCTTCCTGATCTTCATCGTCGTCCTGGCCGTCTTGTTTCGCATCGACATGCTCGATGACGTGCAGCGCGTCGCCGTCGAGCCCTGGACCAGCCTGCTGGCGACGATCAGTGCCGGCCTGGTGACGCCGTTCGACGCGGACGTCGCCCACCATGGGCGCATCCTGATGAGCAAGGCCACCGGGTTTGCCGTGTCGATCGAGGCGGGCTGCAATGGCATCGAGGCGGCCATCGTGCTGATCGCGGGCATGGTGGCGTTTCCAGCGCGGTGGGGGCAGAGGTTGCTGGGCTTTGCGATCGGGTTCCTGGCGATCCAGGCGCTGAACCTGTTGCGCATCGTCAGCCTGTACTACCTCGGCAAGTGGAACATGGCGGTTTTCGAGTTCGCCCACCTCTACCTGTGGCAGGCGTTGATCATGCTGGATGTGCTGATCGTCTGGCTGTTGTGGATCCGCTGGGTGGCCGGGAACCAGCCTTCACCGCGAGTGGCCGCCGATGCGCCTTAGCCTGCTGGCGCGATTCATGCTGCTGTCGATCGTCGGCATGCTGTGCCTGATGCCGCTGTGGTACTACATCGCGCCGGCGCTGGCCGCGCCGGTGTTCTATGTGGCGGGCGAAAGCTGGTTCGCCCTGTTCAACTGGGTGGCCGGCTACCAGCGCACCGGCACCACCGCCACGCTGGTGACCCACCTGGTCATCTACACGCAAAAGGGCGGCGCCATGGTGGCTGGCAAGCTGGCACCGGTCGTCGATTACCGCCTGCAGGGTTATGGCATGGTGATGTTCTGGTCGCTGATGCTGGCTTCACGCCCGCGCGGCTGGGGCTGGAAGTTGCTGCTGGGTTCGGTGGTCATGCTGGCGGTCCAGGCGGTCGGCGTGAGCCTGCAATGGTTCAACGACGTGCTCAACCGTGCCGGCCCCGAGGTGGTTGCCCAGACCGGCCTTCCAGGCTGGCTGGCCGATCTGGTGGCCTTTGGTTATCACTTCAACCTGTTCATTTTCACCGCGTTGGTGCCAGTGCTGTTGTGGTTCGCGATGAATCGCGACTTCCTGCGACGCCTGTGGTCGCAACTGACGCAGGCGCACTCCTCGAGCCCGCCCGTCGAGTGATCGTGTGCCGCGATGACGCAGGGGAGAGGCGATCCCGCACGCAGGCGGCTGGCTGCCGGGCGACGAGGGCGGTTACCGGGACAGGAAACTGCGCAGCGCGTCCAGAACCGGACCCGCCGCCTCGGTCATCAGGGCATGCCCGGCTTCGACTTCGACGATGCGGCCGTCCCGGGCCAGCCTGGCCAGCGCTCGCGCCGACTTGGGCGGCGTCATCTGGTCGTGCCGGCCGACGATGAACAGCGTGGGGCAGGTGACGGCCGCCATGGCCTGCTCGCCGGCCGCGTAATCGTCGCAGGCCTTGAAGCCGGTGTGAAAGACGTTGACCTTGCGGTTGCTGGCCAGCACGCGGCGCATCAGGGCGCGGCTGGCGCCGTACAACCAGGTGCCTGGGCCCAGGGCCGAGGGGGGCGGGCACAGGGTGCTGTGCGAGAACACGTTGACCATGTGGATGGCTTTTTCGGGCGCGTTCACGGATGCATCCAGCAGCGCGGGCGAAACCTTCATGGGAAAGGCGGTGCCACACAGCACCAGCCGGCTCACGCGCTCGGGCGCGGTGGCCGCGGCCTGCAGCGCGATCAGCGAGCCGAAGCTGTGGCCGATGAGGGCGGCCTTGGGCGCGCCCACCGCATCCAGCAGAGCCAGCACCGACTGCGCGGCGTCTTCAACGCGGGCGGGCGGCGCGCCCTTGCTGCGGCCATGGCCGGGCAAGTCGATGGCCAGCACGTTCCAGCCGTGGTGGGCAAAGTGGCGGCTTTGCAGGATCCATACGCTGTGGTCGTTCAGCACGCCGTGGATGAAGACCACGGTGGGCTGCGCCGGGTTGAAGGGCTTGCCGCCGGTGTAGGCGTAGAGCGGGTGGCCGTTGACGTCGATGTGCATGTTCAAGCCTCCGCCTTTTCAGCGGCCTTCAGGGCGCGCTTGAGGTCGTCGATCAAGTCGTCCGCATCTTCCAGCCCGATCGACAGGCGAATGGTGCCAGGGCCGATGCCGGCCGCGGCCAGGGCCTCGTCGTTCATGCGGAAATGCGTGGTGCTGGCCGGGTGGATGACCAGGCTGCGCGCGTCGCCCACGTTGGCCAGGTGGCTGAAGATTTTCAGGCTGTCGATGAAGACCTTGCCCTGCGCGCGCGAGCCCTTCATGTCAAAGCTGAACACGCTGCCGGCGCCCCGCGCGCCGTGCTTGATCAGGCGGCTGGCCAGGGCGTGGCTGGGGTGCGATTCGAGCAGCGGGTGGCCCACGCGGGCGACGAAGGGGTGCTCGGCCAGAAAGCGCACGACTTTTTCGGTGTTGGCCAGGTGGCGCTCCATGCGCAGCGGCAGGGTCTCGATGCCTTGCAGCACCACCCAGGCGGTGTGCGGGCTCATGCAGGCGCCAAAGTCGCGCAGGCCCTCGCGCCGCGCGCGCAGCAGGAAGGCGCCCACGGTGCTCTCGTCGGAAAACACCATGTCGTGAAAGCCGGCGTAGGGCTGGGTCAGCTCGGGGAATTTGCCCGAGGCGTCCCAGTCGAAGCTGCCGCCATCGACCAGCACGCCGGCAATCACCGTGCCGTGCCCGCCCAGGAACTTGGTGGCGGCGTGATAGACGATGTCGGCGCCGTGCTCGAAGGGGCGCAGCAGGTAGGGCGTGGTGAAGGTGTTGTCCACCAGCAGGGGCAGGCCGGCCGCGTGGGCGATGTCGGACACGGCGGCGAGGTCCAGCACGTCGAGGCCCGGGTTGCCCACGCTCTCGCCAAACAGCAGCCGCGTGTTGGGCCGGATGGCGGCGCGCCAGGCGTCCAGATCGCCCGGCCGCACGAAGGTGGTCTCGATGCCAAAGCGCGGCAGCGTGTAGCCCAGCAGGTTCTGGCTGCCGCCGTAGATGGCGCTGCTGGCGACGATGTGGCCGCCCGCGCCGGTCAAAGTGGCAATGGCCAGGTGCAAGGCCGCCTCGCCGCTGGCAGTCGCTATCGCGCCGATGCCGCCCTCCAGCGCCGCCACGCGCTGCTCCAGCACGGCGCAGGTGGGGTTGCTGATGCGGCTGTAGACGTGGCCGGCGCGTTCCATGTTGAAGAGCTGCGCGGCCTCATCGCTGGATCCGAACACGAAGGAGGTGGACAGGTGAATGGGCACGGCGCGCGCGCCCGTCACCGGGTCGGGCTGGGCGCCGGCGTGCAGCGCGAGGGTGTCGAAGCCGGGGTCTGAGTAACCGGGCATGGGGTCTCCTGAAGTCGTTCGGCAAGCGGGGCAGCCGTCGATTGTGGGCTATATTCATCGGGCCATGAAAGTCCGCGACATCCTGCGCCTGAAGGGTCAGGCCCTATACACCATCACGCCCGAGCACAAGCTGTCCGATGCCGCGCAGATCATGGCCGACAACGACATCGGCTCGCTCGTGGTCATGGCGAGCGATCGCGTGGTGGGCATCCTCACGTTTCGCGAGGTGATTCGTGCCGCCGTCAGGAACGGTGGCTCGTTTGTCGGCCTGTCGGTCTACCGCAGCATGGACCCTGGCCCGCTGATCTGCACGCTGGAGACCGAACTCGACGAAGTGCGCCGCATGATGCTCGAGCGTCACGCGCGTTACCTGCCGGTGATCGACAACCGCCAGTTGCACGGCGTGATCAGCTTCTACGACGTCGCCAAGACCGTGGTGGACAGCCAGAACCTCGAGAACAAGCTGCTCAAGGCCTACATCCGCGACTGGCCCGAGGAAGAATCCGGCCGCGCGTGAACGCGGTTGCGCCGGCGCCCGGGCGCGCGACGCGTCGCGCAGGCTACGACCGGTCGGTCAGGAACACCGCGAATTCGACCCGTTCCCAGGGGTTGCGCGAGTCCTGCAGCGCCACGATCTCGGCATCCAGCGTCCGGCCCGCATCCAGCAGGTGGCTCACTGCGGCGTTGTCGATGCGCGGGACATAACCCAGCTTGCGCCCGTGCCAATCGACGCGTACCGCACGCCGGTCGTGGGGATTGTCGGCCTCGCGCACCAGGCGCAAGGATGCACCCACCGACAGCGCCGTCCAGAGCGCTTCGCCGTCGTGGTACTGGAACCCGGCGATCGGCGACCGTTGCAGTTCCACCCTCCTGATCGGCTCCGCGTGCACCGTCGGCACGGCCAACCCCATGCCGACCAGTGCGGCAATCCGTTGAAAGAACAGTCGTCGGCTCATGGCATTGCTCCCTTCATGTGATGGACCAGCTTAGCCGGCCAGTGGCTCATGGCATGAGCCACTGGCGTGCAACGGCTTGCTCACTTCGGCATCCACAGGCATCCCTGCAACCACGGCCGGCCTTCGATGTCCTGGCCTGCCCGCGGCGGCGCGTCGCCGACCCAGACTCGGCGGGTGATGAAGATGTCGAGGTCGGCGTCCTCGTCGCCGAATCGCATCACGGTGGCGCGCACGCGCCAACCATCCTGCCCCAGCCAGTCCTTGAATTCCTCCACCGATTGGATGGGTGCGTGAAAGCTGTAGTCATCGGTGTCCCATTCGGTCACGGGCAGGAACAGGGCCGCGCCATCGAGCTTGATGGTCACGTCAACCTCGTGCGGTTGCTCGCCGGGCTTCAGGCGCCGGTTCATCCAGGCGACCTGATCGGGATGCTGCTTGATGTTCCATTCGCGCTTGCTCGCCGGGGCCGCGCGATAGGCCAATCCTGCAAGCGCGAACGCCCAGCGTCTGCCGGCCTCGTACCAGGCGCGGTTGGCCACGTACTGGGCGTCGATGAACGTCACCTCGCCATCGCCCCACTGCGCAGTGACCTGGGCTTCGAGTTCGCCCTGCCACACGCGCACCGATTCGAGGATCAGGGTCTTGCGCACGCCGGACGCGACGAAGGGAAACAGGCTGGCCACGGTGTTTTGTTCGTTCCCGGCGCGCACGACGATCGACAGGCCGTGCATGCGGTGTGGCCAGACTAACTGGAAAAGCCCGGCGGCCAATGCTCCGATGGCGCCTGCGGAGCCGTGTGCAACGTTCCCCAACTGCCCTGGGCGACGCTGTCCTGGAGCATCTGCGGCAGTCGAGCGAGGATATCTTTGGCGTCATCGACGAACGGATCCCAGTGCGAGCCGTGGTAGTGCTCGGCATTGTCCGCGGCGGGTGGCTTAAATGGCGAGCCACCCGATATTCAGGCTTTCGGCCGGCGACTGCCGTAAAGCGCGGCCGTGCGCGACGCTTCGGTCGCCACCGCCTCGCGCAGTGCGCGTGGCGCTTCCACCACGACGTGATGGCCATGCCGCAGGATGTCCATCAGCAATTCGCGTTCGTCGGCGTAAGGCACGCGCAGTCGGTAGCCGCCATCGGCGAGGTGTTCGGACTGCTGCCTCGGATGCCAGCGCTCCGATTGCACCCAGCGCGCGCGTTCGGCCGAAAAGCGCAGCACCGCCCATCCTTTGGGCGTGCCGGCAAAGATGCCGTAGGCCGACGCGTAGTGGGCGTCCAGCCGCGCCGCCGGCAGGTGCCGCGCGGCCTCGTGCAGCAGGCACGCATGCCGGATCGTGTCCATCGAGAAGCTGCGCAAGGCCTTGCGCAAATGACACCAGGCGTCGAGGTACCAGTTGTCGCGGTAATGGACCAGCCGCTGCGGCGAGAGCGTGCGTGTGACGGTTTCGTCGCGCTCGCGGCTCCAGGCTTGCACTTGCACGCGCCTGCGCTCGAGCAGCGCTGTCGCGATCGTTCCAAAGAAGCGCGGTTCGATGCTTCGTTTGGCCATGGTCAGCAGGCGCACCCGCTCGGTGATTTCGGTTGCCGAGTGGCCCGACGCCTCCAGCAACGCCGCCAGGCGCGCCTGCAGGGGCGCCACGTGCGCCGTCAGGATTCCCGGATCGAGCTCGCCCAGCAGCTTGTGCGCGGCCAGCAGCGCATGCAGCTCACCCGCCGAGAACCACAGCCCCGGCAGTTCATAGGCTGGACCCGTGGCTGCGGCGTGCTCGAAGCGGTAGCCACCGGCATCCCGATCCCAGGCGATTGGCGCGTGCAGCCGGTCGCGCATGTATTCGATGTCGCGCTTGAAGGTGGCGCGCGAGACTTCCAGCTCTTGCAAAAAGACCGCGATCGGCACCACGCGCCGATCGTTGAGCATCTGGTCGATCCGGTAGAAGCGCTCGCTGCGGTTCATGGCTGTGAATTCCTCGAAAGCGGCCTCCTGCGGCATTGCCGACAGCGCTGCTCCACACGGAGTGAATGCGCCCGTGCCGCACTGACGAACGCACCACCATAACAGTGCGTCGGGTGTCACCCCGGTGCGAGCTCGGCGCGCGCGCCGGCTGCCAGTGGCGCGCGGACACCCCGTCGCGCCGGAGGCGGATGTTTCGCCAGGCTCCCTGAAGCGATAATTTGGCCTCATGAGCGGCAACACCCTCGGCAAGCTGTTTGCCGTCACCAACTTCGGCGAATCG
>CAZGOL010000095.1:0-10362 GCA_964527755.1 uncultured Ottowia sp. | reverse complement strand
GGCATCAGCCAGGCCAGCCACGTGCTGGTGCAGGATTCGCAGCAGGTGCGGCTCGACCGCTACCTGTTCAACGAGGCGTACCTGATGCACACCTCCACCAGCCCGCAGTACAGCATCATCGCCAGCTGCGACGTGGCCGCCGCCATGATGGAGCCGCCCGGCGGCACCGCCATGGTCGAGGAAAGCCTGCTGGAAGCCATGGATTTCCGTCGTGCGATGCGCAAGGTCGAAGCCGACTTCGGCGCCAGCGACTGGTGGTTCAAGGTGTGGGGACCCGAAGAGCTGACGCACCACGGCATCGGTCGCGCCGACGACTGGATCATCAAGAACGGCGCCACCAAGGCCAAGAGCTGGCACGGCTTCGGCCGGCTGGCGCCCGGCTTCAACATGCTGGATCCGATCAAGGCCACCATCGTCACGCCCGGCCTCAATCTGGATGGCAAGTTCGACAAGAGCGGCATTCCGGCCAGCATCGTCACCAAGTTCCTGGCCGAGCACGGCGTGGTGGTCGAGAAGACCGGCCTGTACAGCTTCTTCATCATGTTCACCATCGGCATCACCAAGGGCCGCTGGAACACGCTGGTGACGGCGCTGCAGCAGTTCAAGGACGACTACGACCGCAACCAGCCGATGTGGCGCATCATGCCCGAGTTCTGCGCGCAGCACCGCCGCTACGAGAAGCTGGGGCTGCGCGAGCTTTGCCAGCACGTGCACGAGCTGTACGCCCGCTACGACATCGCGCGCCTGACGACCGACATGTACCTGTCCGAGCTCAAGCCCGCCATGATCCCGGCCGACGCCTATGCGTGCATCGCCCGCCGGCAGGTCGAGCGCGTGCCCATCGACGAGCTGGAAGGGCGCGTGGCCACCAGCCTGATCACGCCGTATCCACCGGGCATTCCGCTGCTGATCCCGGGTGAAGTGTTCAATCGCAAGATCGTCGATTACCTGAAATTCGCGCGCGAATTCGCCTTGCTGTGCCCGGGTTTCGAAACGGACATCCACGGTCTGGTGGAGGTGCGCGACGATGACGGCCGCGTCAGCTTTTTCGCGGACTGCGTGCGCCAGGGGCAATAGGCAGTATTGCAGATCGGCGGCTGTTCCGTCCCGGGCGTCAAAGCGCTAACATAGTCGCGTCATCGTCACCAACCAAGGAGAACCGATGTTTCCTGAGTACCACGATCTGATTGCCCGTTTGCGCGTCGAAGGCACGCACCAGCGTTTCCTGCATCTCTTCGAACGGCACAGCCAGCTGGACCAGAGAATCACATCCATGGAAGAACAGGACGCCGGTCCCGTCCACACCGAGATCGAGACCCTGAAGAAGGAAAAATTGCGCGTCAAGGATGAGTTGTACGCGCTGTTGCGCCAGGAGGCTGCGGCTACGGGCTGAGAGTGCGGATCCGATCCACACTTACTTGAAGAGCCCGCTCGCAGACGGGCTTTTTCGTTGCGGCACTCACCAAAACGCTATATAATTGATAGCTTCTTTGGCTTGATTTGCGCGCTCCAAAGGCCGTTTTGGTTTTAAATCAACCCACCATGTCCGATGACAACCCTGCTGTTTGGTTGAACCCGCCATCGACATAGGTGATCTCGGCGGTCACACCCGCGGCCAGATCGCTCAGCAGGAAGGCCGCCACGTTGCCGACGTCGTCGATCGTCACGTTACGGCGCAGCGGCGCTGCTTGCGCGACATAACCGAGCAGCTTGCCGAAATCCTTGATGCCACTGGCCGCCAGCGTCTTGATCGGGCCGGCGCTGATGCCGTTCACGCGCACACCCCGCCCTCCCAGGGCTTCGGCCATGTAGCGCACACTGGCTTCCAGGCTCGCCTTGGCCAGACCCATGGTGTTGTAGTTCGGAATGCAGCGCAGCGCCCCCAGGTAGGTCAGCGTGAGCAGCGCTGCCCTGTCGTTGAGCATTGGCAGTGCCGCCTTGGCCATGCCGGCAAAGCTGTAGGAACTGATGTCGTGCGCGACGCGGAAATTTTCCCGGGACAGGCCGTCGAAGAAGTTGCCCGCGATCGCCTCGCGCGGTGCGAATCCGATTGCGTGCACGAAGCCGTCGAACTTCGGCCACGTCTGGCCGAGTTCGCTGAACAGGCGCTCGATCTGCTCGTCGCTGCCGACGTCGCAGTCGAAAATCAGATTCGAGCCGAACTCGGCGGCGAACTCGCCGATGCGCTCCTTGAAGCGCTCACCCACGTAGCTGAACGCCAGTTCGGCCCCCTGCTGGTGGCAGGCGCGGGCGATGCCGTAGGCGATCGACCGGTTGGACAGCACGCCGGTGATCAGAAACTTCTTGCCCGCCAGAAAACCGTTCTTGTCCGACATGCCTTGGCTCCTCGAAAAATGCCGGCAGAATTGTCGCATGCGCATTCTGCTGGCTGTCCTGCTGGTCTTGTCGAGCCTGCCGGCCTGGGCCGCCCATGGTTACGCCTTGTGGGGCGACATGAAGTACCCGCCCGGTTTCCCGTGGTTCGATTACGTGAACCCCGACGCGCCCAAGGGTGGTGAAATCCGCCTGGTGGGCAACTCGCGTGCCTCCACGTTCGACAAGTACAACCCGTTCACCATCAAGGGCAACGCACCCACGTACCTGAGCGAGCTGATGTTCGACACCCTGCTGGCCGGCTCGCTCGACGAGGAGGGTGCCGCCTACGGTCTGCTGGCCGAGGACGTGCAGATCGCGCCTGACGGACTGGCGGCCACCTTTCGCCTGCGCGCTGCTGCCCGCTTTCATGATGGCACCCCGGTACAGGCAGCCGACGTCAAGCACAGCTTCGAGACGTTGATGGGTCCCTTCACGTCGCCCGCCTACAAGACCTTGCTGATCGACGTGGCGGGCGTCGACGTGCTCGACGAGCGCAACGTGCGCTTTCGCTTCAAGCGGCCCAACCGCGAACTGCCCCTGACGGTCGGAGGCCTGCCGGTCTTCAGTCGTCTGTGGGGCGAGGGCAAGCCGTTCGACCAGGTGGTGATGGATATCCCCATCGGCAGCGGGCCCTACCGCATCGGCCCGGTCAAATTCGGCAAGGACATCACCTACGTGCGCGACCCGAAATACTGGGCACGCGACTTGAACGTCAAGCGCGGTACGGGCAACTTCGACCACATCACCGTCAAGATCTACCGCGACAACACCGCGCGGCTGGAGGCACTGAAGGCGGGCGAGTTCGACCTGATGGCGTTTTACTCGGCGGGCGACTGGGCGCGGCGCGTGAATGGCCCCAAGTTCAAGAGCGGAGAACTGGTGAAGGGGGAATTTCGCCACCAGCTGCCCACGGGGTTTCAAAGCTACGTGCTCAACACGCGCCGGCCGTTCCTGCGCGACGTTCGGGTGCGTCAGGCGCTGGGCCTGGCGATCGACTACGAGTGGATGAACCGGCAGATGTTCTACAACGCCTACAGCCGGGTCAGGGGGCTGTTTGGCAACACCCAGTGCGCGGCCGCGGGCACGCCCGGCCCGGCCGAACTGGCGTTGATGGAGCCGTTTCGCAAGGACATTCCGCCGGCGGCCTTCGGTCCGGCGTTCGAGCCGCCGCGCACCGACCGCCCGCACGACCCGGCCGTGGGCGGCCTGCGCGAGAATCTGCGCCGTGCGCGTGCGCTGCTGGCCGAGGCGGGCTGGGCGGTGCAGGGCGGGGTACTCCGCAACGCCCAGGGTCAACCGATGGTGCTGGAGTACCTGGACAGCAACGAGGGTGGTGCCCGGGTGGTGTCGCCCTGGATCCGCAATCTTGACAAGCTGGGCATCACGCTGAGCTACCGACCGGTGGACTTTGCGCTCTACCAGCAGCGCCTGCAGAAGTTCGACTTCGACATCACCACCATTGCCTACCAGGGCACGCCCAACCCGGGGCAGGAATACGCCGACCTGTTCGGCAGCCAGGCGGCCGACACCGAGGACTCGGGCAACTTGGCGGGGGTGAAGAACCCCGCCGTGGACGACCTGATTTCGCACATGGTCGGAGCGCGCACGCACCCCGAGTTTCTGGCCGCCTGCCGTGCGATCGAGCGCGTCATCAGCCACGAGCACTACCTGCTGCCGCAGTGGTACTCGCCGGTGCACCGGCTGGCCTACAACGCCTGGCGCCTGGCCATGCCCAAGGTGGTGCCGCCGTATTTCCGCGGCGAGGCCTGGGCGATGCAGACCTGGTGGGCGCGCGAGCCCGCCGGCTCTTCGGACTGACGGCGGGCGCGGCGCGGCGTCAGGAGATGTCGACGACCAGGGCTGGGTCGAACTGCGGGTTCTCCACCTTGCCGTCCTTCACGTAACCACGCGGGTTGCACAGCACGCGCGTGCCATCTACCAGGTAGTCGTAGCTGTCGTGCGTATGGCCGTGGATCCAAAGACGCGCACGATGGCCCCTGAGCAACCACTCGGCAGCCGAGACGAAGGCCGCGTTGAACGGCGAGCCGGCAAAGCGCGGGTGGATGCTGTGCAGCGAGGGTGCGTGGTGCGTGACGACCACGGTCGGGCCGTCGAAGGGTTTGGCCAGTTCGCTGTCGAGCCAGTGCGTGCTGCGTTCGAAAATCTCAATCGAATCCTCGGGCGTGAAGAGTGCGGCGTCGAGCGCGGCAGCGCTGCGCACGCGCTTGAAGTCGTACATGAAGTCCCTCGCTTTCTCGATCGCCTCGGCTTTCTTGTCGCCATCGCCATTGGCCAAAAAGTCGGTCCACAGCGTGGAGCCCAGAAAACGCACGCCGCCCAGCACCAGCGCGTCGTTGTCCAATAGATGAACATGCGTGCCGGCGAACAGACGGCGAAATTCGGCCTGGATCTCGGGCAGGCTGGAGCCGTAGAACTCGTGGTTGCCGATCACGTAGAGCACCGGCTTGTCGAAGGCCAGCGCCCAAGGCACGGCGCGCTCGGGCCGACTGATGTCGCCCGCCAGGATCACCACGTCGGCGTCGGTCCGCGGGTGGTCCATGCCTTGCACACCCAGGTGCAGGTCCGAAAGAATGTTCAGTTTCATGGTGGCTCGCCCGGCGCCGCGGTGGTGACCCCGGAACCTCAAGCTATCCTATAGCGTTTCATGTTCGCCTACATTTTCAAGCGCCTTTTGCTGATGTTGCCCACCCTGTTGGGGGTGCTGCTGCTCACCTTCGTGGTGATCCAGTTCGTGCCCGGCGGGCCGGTTGAACAATACCTGGCCGAGGCCAAGGCGGGCGCGGCTGGCGCCGGTGGCGCCGAAGGGGGCGGGCTGTCCTATCGCGGCGCGCAGGGGGTCGATCCACAGCGGCTGGAGCAGATCAAGAAGCTGTACGGCTTCGACAAGCCGGCACCCGCGCGCTTCGTGCAGATGCTGGCCCAGTTTGCCCGCTTCGACCTGGGGCGCAGTTTTTTTCAGAACAAGGCGGTGTGGGAGCTGATCAAGGAAAAACTTCCGGTCTCGATCAGCCTGGGCCTGTGGACATTTTTCATCAGCTACGGCATCAGTGTGCCCCTGGGCGTGGCCAAGGCGGTGCGCGCGGGATCGCGGTTCGACCTGGCGACCACCCTGCTGGTGCTGGTGGGCTACGCCATTCCGGGTTTCGTGCTCGGCGTGGCCCTGCTGGTGATCTTCGGCGGGCAGCTCGGCTGGTTTCCGCTGCGTGGCCTCACGTCGGCCAACTGGGGCGACTTGTCGTGGCCAGCGCGGATCCTCGACTACCTGTGGCACATCACGCTGCCGGTCATCTCGATGGTGCTGGGCAGTTTTGCCGTCACCGCGATGCTGACCAAAAATTCGATGCTCGAAGAAATCCGCAAGCAGTACGTGTTGACTGCTCGGGCCAAGGGCCTGACCGAACGCCAGGTGCTCTGGAAACACGTGTTTCGCAACGCTCTGATCCCGATCGTCACCGGGTTTCCGGCGGCGTTCATCGGGGCGTTCTTCACCGGAGCGCTTCTGATCGAGACGCTGTTCTCGCTCGACGGGCTGGGTCTGCTGAGCTACGAGAGCGTGATCCGGCGCGACTATCCGGTGGTGCTGGGCACGCTGTATCTGTTCACGCTGATCGGGCTGCTCACCAAGCTCATCAGCGACCTGACCTACGTGTGGGTCGATCCGCGCGTGAAGTTCGATTGACGGCCCGCCTGTGCCATTCGTTCACGATGAGGCCACGCCCTCGTGGCTGGCCGGTTCTTCCGCATCGCCCGCGGCCTGCCGTGCCAGCACGTACAGCAGGTCGGACACTCGATTGAGGTAGATTCCCACCTGGGGGTTGAGCGCCCCGGGCACCTGATGGTCGGCCGTGCGCGCGTGTGCAACCAGCCGGCGCTCGGCCCGGCGGACCTGCGTGCGCGCCATGTCCAGCGCCGCGCTCACCACATTGGCGCCAGGCACGACGAACACCGGCCGCAAGGGCTTGGCGGCCATGCGTGCGTCGATCAGCTGTTCCAGGCGACTCACCATCGCCGGCGTGAGCAGCGAAATGCCGGGCACCAGCCGTTCGCGCGCGTGCGGGTTGGTGACGAGGTCGGCGCCGGCGACGAACAGATCGCGCTGCACGCCCAGGATGGCGGCGTTCAGCTCCGCATCGTGTCCGCTGGCGCGCGCCAGGCCGAGCGTGGCCACGGTTTCGTCGATGCAGCCGATGGCCTCCATCAACGGGTCGGCCTTGGACGTGCGGCCACCGTACAGCAGCCCGGTGCTGCCGTCGTCGCCGAGCTTGGTGTAGATGCGGCTGGTGCTCATGGTGCGCCTCCTGGTGCCTGACCGGCTTGCGGCAAGGGCGGTTTGGCGCCCAGCCACGGCTGCGGATCGGTGAAGAATTCCTCGGTGTGAACGTCGGTGGCTGCGGCTCCCAGTGCCTGCGCGGCCGCCGCGCAATCCACCACGAAGCCCGAGGGGCCGGAAGCGAAGACTTCCCAGCCCGTCAGATCGCCCACCGTGGCGGCCAGCAAACCTGGAATGCGCCCGTGCCAAGCGCTGCCGGCTTCGCGCGTGAAGGTGTGAAGCCAACGGAAACCGGCGCATTCGCGTTGCCAGGTTTCGAGGCCTGCGGCGTCGATCAGGTCGGCGCGCGAGCGACAAGAAAAAAAGAGCGTTGCCGGCCGGTGTCCGAGCAGGTCTTCGGCCAGTGCACGAACCGGGGCCAGGCCGGAGCCGGCGCCCAGCAGCAGCACCGGGCCGTCTCGGCCGGGTGCGGGCACGAAAGTGCCGAACGGACCTTCCAGCAGCACGTCGTCACCCGGCTGCAAGCCATGGGCCCAGGTGCTGGTGGGACCTCCTTCGACGCGGGTGACCAGCAGGCTCAGGCTGCCGTCTGGTCGAGGCGCGCAGGCGACCGAGTACGAGCGCTGCGGGACCCGCCAATCCACATCACCCAGCAGCACGTACTGACCGGCGCGAAAGCGCAACGGGTCCTCGGTGGGTGTCAGCCACAGCTCGCGGATCACGGGGGTGACCAGTGCGGTGGCCTGCACGCGATGGCGGTGCGGGCGCCAAGTGTTAGATTCGCTCTCCAATTCGACTCCGATGGACCGATGCACCATGGCCGCGGCAAGCGCCAGCACACACACCCGTCTGCGCCGCGATTGTGGGGCAAGGACGGTCGGGGCCGTGTCGCCCGCAGGCGTGCAGGGTCTTCGCGGCGGCGCCCGCGGCAGCAGCCGGCATGACTGAGCCCGCCCCCGCCACCGGCCTGTCGCCCAGTCGGCGTGCCTGGCTGCGTTTTCGGCGCAACCGGCTGGGGCTGTGGAGCCTGGTCGCGTTCGCCATCTTGGTCGTGCTCAGCCTGGCGGCTGAACTGGTGTCCAACGACAAACCGCTGGTCGTGCACTACGACGGGCAGTTCTATTTTCCGCTGGTCAAGGCTTACCCGGAAAAGGTGTTCGGCGGTGATTTCGACACCGAGACCGACTACCTCGATCCCTTCATCCGCTCGCAGTTCGCGCAGCCCGGCAACTGGGCGATCTACCCGCCCAACCCCTATGGCGCCAAGACCATCAACTACTTCGCCAAGGCGCCCAACCCCAGCGCGCCGAGCCGCGACAACTGGCTGGGCACCGACGACCGAGGCCGCGACCTGCTGGCGCAACTGATCTATGGCTTTCGCGTCAGCGTGCTGTTCGCGCTGGCGCTCACCACGGTCGGTGTGGTGCTGGGTGTGGCGGCCGGGGCGGTGCAGGGGTTTTTCGGCGGCAAGACGGACCTGGCGTTCCAGCGCTTCATCGAGATCTGGGGCTCGATGCCAGAGCTGTACCTGCTGATCATCTTCTCGGCCATCCTCGCGCCCAGCATCGGGCTGCTGCTGGTGCTGCTGAGCCTGTTCGGCTGGATGGGGCTGTCTGACTATGTGCGCGCCGAATTTTTGCGCAACCGCCAGCTCGACTACGTCAAGTCGGCGCGCGCGCTGGGCGTGCCCAGCGGGCAGATCATCTGGCGCCACATCCTGCCCAACAGCATGACGCCGGTGGTGACGTTCCTGCCGTTTCGCATGAGTGCCGCGATCCTGGCGCTCACCTCGCTGGATTTTCTGGGCCTGGGCGTGCCGCCGGGGACACCCAGCCTGGGCGAGTTGCTCAGCCAGGGCAAGAACAACATCGACGCCTGGTGGATATCGATTTCCACGTTCGGCGTGCTGGTGCTCACGCTGCTTCTGCTCACCTTCATGGGCGACGCGTTGCGCGATGCGCTGGATCCCCGCAAGGCGGACACATGAATTACAAGCTAAAGCGGCCTTGGAGACTAGGCAGAAAAGCCACAGGCGCTCTCGCTTGGATAGAGGACGTCCTGTGACTGCACCATTGCTTGAGGTGCGGGACTTGCGCGTCGGCTTCGGCGACAAGACCGTGGTCGATGGCGTCAGCCTGAGCATCGAACCGGGAGAAAAATTGGCTCTGGTGGGCGAATCGGGTTCCGGCAAGACCGTCACGGCCCTTGCGCTCCTTCGCCTGCTGCATGACGCGCGCATCGAAGGCCAGGCCCGTTTCGACGATGGACAGGCGTCGCGTGATCTGCTGGCGCTGCCGGAGCGCGCGCTGCGTGCGTTGCGCGGCGACCAGATCGCGATGATCTTCCAGGAGCCGATGACCGCGCTCAACCCCCTCATGACCGTGGGCGATCAGATTGCCGAAGTCTTGGGGTTGAAAAGGGCGCTGTCCCCCGCCCAGTCTGCCCAAGCCGCTATCGAATTGCTGGCAAAAACCGGAATCCCCGAGTCCGCTCGCCGCGCCGGATCGTACCCGCACCAGCTCTCCGGCGGCCAGCGACAGCGCGCGATGATCGCCATGGCGCTGGCGTGCCAGCCACGGTTGCTCTTGGCCGACGAGCCCACCACGGCGCTCGATGTCAGCTTGCGTGGGCAGATCCTGGATTTGCTGGAAACGCTGAGGCGCGAGTACGGCATGGCCGTGCTGCTGATCACGCACGACCTGAATCTGGTGCGCCGCTTTGCCGACCGCGTGGCCGTGATGCAACACGGCCGGCTGGTCGAGCAGGGCGCAACCGAACGGGTTTTCAGCGCCGCTGAACATCCGTACACGCGGGAGCTCATGGCCAGCAAACCCGTGCGCGACCTGAATGAGGCGGCTCCCGACGCGACGGCCGTGCCGGCGCTGGCTGCGCAGGCCTTGCGCGTGACGTACCCGACACCGCTGCCCGGCGTGCACGGCTGGTTCCACAAGGGCGCTTTCGTGGCGCTCCAGGGGGCCGACTTCGTCGTCGCGCCCGGCCGCACGCTGGGCGTGATCGGTGAGTCTGGTTCGGGCAAATCCACGTTGGCGCAGGCCGCGCTCGGGCTGCTGGCACGCCGCCAGGTCGGCGGGCAGGTGCGCCTGGCCGGCCGGCAGTGGCGGTTCAGACCGGTTGCCGACAAGCCGCTGCGGCGCGTGGCCCAGGTGGTCTTTCAGGACCCGTTTTCGTCGCTTTCGCCGCGCATGACGATCGAGGAAATCGTGGGGGAAGGCCTGCGCGTGCACGAACCGCAGACCGCAGCAGCCGAGCGGACCGCCCGCGTGCTCCAGTCGCTGGCCGACGTCGGTCTCACGCCGGAGCGTTTCCCCGGGCTGCTGGCACGCTACCCGCACGAATTTTCGGGCGGGCAACGGCAACGAATCGCCCTGGCGCGCGCGCTGATTGTCGGACCCGGGTTGCTGGTGCTCGACGAGCCCACCAGCGCGCTCGACGTCACCATCCAAAAGCAGGTGCTGGCGCTGCTGCAGCGGCTCCAGCGCGAGCGCGGCCTGGCCTACCTGTTGATCACCCACGACGTCGACGTGGTGCGTGCCATGGCCCATGACGTGATCGTCCTCAAGGACGGTGTGGTCGTCGAATCCGGCGTGGCCACGCTGGTGCTGGGCGCGCCGCGGCATCCCTACACGCGCAGCCTGCTGGCCGCGGCCTGATCGATTTCGCGCGTTCCCGCGCTG
>CAZGOL010000094.1:0-10364 GCA_964527755.1 uncultured Ottowia sp. | reverse complement strand
CCTTCGTTGAGCGTGTAGACATCGGGCTTGCGCAGGCGCACGCCCAACGCCAGCGCCATCGCGGCCATTGGCCAGCCGCCGTTGGGCGATGGCGTGCGGCGGGCCTCTTCGGGCAGGCGCCGCCAGCCCCGCACCCGGCCCAGCACGCCGATCAGCAGCGCCGTTAGGCGCGCCGGCATCCAGGCCAGCACGTCATCGGCACGCGCGGCCCACTTGCCCGCCCACGTCCAGTCGCGCTGCACACCCCCCAGTTCGCGCGCGCCGCGGTAGCCCCACATGGCGTCGGCCGTGTTGGCGAAACGAAACAGCGCCGCGCCCGGCAGCCCGAGCAGCACGAACCAGAACAGGGGCGCCACCAGCGAGTCGTTCAGGTTCTCGGCCAGGCTTTCGATGGCCGACTCGCGCACCTGGTGCACCGACAGCGGCGTCGCATCGCGGCTCACCAGCCGCGCCAGTTGCATGCGCCCGGCATCGAGCGATTGGCCGAGCGCGCGCTCGACGGCCAGCACTTCATCGTGCAGCATGGCCCAGGCCAGCAGCGGCTTGAGAAAGAGCCCCAAGGCCAGAGCCGCCAGCCAGGCCGGTTGGGTCAGCACCCACGACTGCAGCAACCAGGCGAGCGCGAAGACGGCGGCGGCGGCGGCGCACCAGGCCAGCGCCGCAACCCCGAAAACGCGCCGCCCGGACAGCACGGCAGCCAGTTCGACCGGCGGCGCCATGCGCGCGCCAGCCCAGGTCAGCCAGCGACCCATCCACGCCACCGGATGCCACGCCAGGGGGGGTTCACCCAGCATGCGATCGATCGCCAGCGCCAGTGCCGGCGCGCAGGCGAGCAGCGGCACCCCACGGGCGGCCTCCAGCCAGGCGATCATGTCCACGCTCCAGCCGCAGCCGAGGGAGAACCGACCGATGCAGGCGGCGCGCGACTTACGCCGGGTTGGGCGCCAGCAGGTCTTGCAGCGCCTTCGGCTCCTGCACCAGGTCGGCCAGCGAGTGGCGGTCGAGTTCGGCGTAGAAAACGCGAAACGCCCCATCCAGAATGCCGGTCAACCGGCAAGCCGGAGCGATGCGGCACTGGTGCTTGAGATCCTTGACCATGCAGTCGACGAACGCGGCGTTGCCCTCGCACAGGCGCACCACCGCACCCAGCCGGATCGAATCGGCGGGCACGCCCAGTCGCAGGCCGCCCCCCTTGCCACGCACCGTCCGTGCCCACCCCGCCTTGCCCAGCAGATGGACCACCTTGGTCAGGTGATTGGCCGAGATACCATAGGCGCTGGCGATCTCGTCCACCGTGGCACGCCGATCGTCCTGCAGTGCCAGATACATGAGCACGCGCAAGGCGTAGTCGGTGAATGTGGTGACACGCATGGACAGAGGCCGGACCGCCATGTCGACAACGCGGGCATGAATTGCACGCGTGGTCGCCATGCCGTACATTAAAGATGTATTGATTATGCATGTTTAAAACCAGCTTGCAAGGTCAACAACCATGACATTTGTCGTTACCGAAGCCTGCATCCGGTGCAAATACACCGATTGCGTGGACGTGTGCCCCACCGACGCTTTCCGCGAGGGTCCGAATTTCCTGGTCATCGAACCCGATGACTGCATCGACTGCGCCGTGTGCGTGCCCGAATGCCCCGTGAGCGCAATCTATGCCGACGAAGACGTGCCCAAGGACCAGCTCGACTTCATTGCGCTGAACGAGGAACTCGCCCGCCAGTGGTCCACCATCTCGCGCAAGATCGACGCTCTGCCCGATGCGGACGAATGGGCGCAGGTCGAGCGCAAGCGCGACGAGCTCAAGCGTTGAGCGGGCCGTGCACCCCAATACTTCCACCCGCTGAAAGACCTCCACCACCATGAACCAGACCCAAGCCACCCACAATCCGCCCGGACACGATCACAGCACGCCGGAAGCGATTTATGGATTCGACGCGCGCGGCATCGCGCGACGGTTTCGTCACTCCGCCATTTTCGGTGCGCTGGACGCGTTGAACCCGGGGGAAACCATGCGGTTCGTCAACGATCACGATCCGATTCCACTGCTGCGTCAGCTGGAAGCGCGCTACGGGGATGGTGTGCGGATCGAATACCGCCAGCGCGCACCCGAAGGCGTGATGATCGATTTCATCCGCCAGTAGCCCGAATACGCCATCCAACCAGCAAAAAGGCCACGCAAGGTTGCGTGGCCTTTTTGCTGGCGACCATGGCTGCGAGGTGACGGCGCCTGCCTCATCGGGCGTGCCGCCACCCACTCAACGTGGCTTGAGCGCGGACAGGTACGCCGCCAAATTGACGATCTGGGTGTCGTTCAGCGGCTTGGCCATGGGCGCCATGATCGCGTTCTGGCGCGTGCCGTCACGATAGGCCTTGAGCTGCTCGACCAGATACTGGTCCTTCTGGCCACCAAGGTTGGGATAGATCGGCGCCACCGAAATGCCACCCGGCCCGTGGCAAGCCACGCAGGTGGAGTCGTAATGGGCCTTGCCGGCGGCTGGGTCGGCCGCTTGGGCCGAAGTGGCGCAGACGGCCAGCAAGACCGCCACGCTGGTGAGGACGCTGCGTTGGTTCATTGAATTGCTCTCCATCGATCGATTCCCGTCAGGTGTTGCGGCATCGCGCGCTCAGTGGCGGCCGGCCGCAACGCGCAAATCACGCCGGTACAGGGCCGCCCACAGCGCGACGATGGGCACCGTACAGCCGACCCAGAATGCGACCCAGAACGTGAGATAGGGCAGCGTCGCCAGCGGCAGCAAAGACAGCAGGCCCAAGGCGATGGCCAGCACGATGTTGGTCCAGCTGAACCACGGATGCGGATCGCTGCGACGCGCCCACACGGCCATCACCAGCATCACGGCGGCGAAACCGAGTAGTGGGAAATAACGCTGCTCGACCCAGGTGGGGTGCAGCACGATCGAATACACCAGCACCAGGCCGGCCACGGTGTTGATCAGGTTGGCAATCATGGCTTGATTTCCTCGCCCTCGTGCAGGCGTTCGAGATAGCGCAGCGTGACGGGCGGAATCGCCGCATAGGCCAGCGCGCTCGCGACGATCAGCAGCTTCCAGCCAAGCGTCAGCGGCGACAGCAGCGCGATCGCCAGCGCCAGGCCCAGCGCCAACACGTAGCACGCCACGCCGGCGTGCACCCAGTCGGGTCGCCCGCGCGCACGACCCAGGCAATACAGCACGCCCCAAGCGCCACCCGACAGCACCAGCAGGCCCATCAGCACGGCAGTCTGGATCAGCGCTTCGGGCGCCATGCCATCATCCCTGGCGCGCCAACGCCGGCTCGGGCTGCGCGTTCCCGTGCGCGCCTTCGACGGGCTGGCTCGCCACTTGCTCGATGGGTTTGCGCAGCAGGTCGATCACCAGCATCACGTAGCCCGCCGCAAACAGGATGCCGAAGCCCGTGCGCGCCGCCAGCCCGCTGGTGAACCACGGGTTCTCGGACGCGATGGTGTAGGCCATCAGCGTCGATCCGCCCGCCGCGCGCTCGAAGAAAGCCTGCGCCATGCCCGCCAGCAGCAGGCCCATCACCATGCCCACCATGCCCAGGTTGAGCAGTCCGTAGCTCCACTTCCAGCGGTTGCCGCCGATGGTCTGCACGCCCGTCACGCGCTGCCTGGCGACGTACAGCACGGCGATGATGCCGCACACGTAGGCGCCGTAGAACGCGAAATGCCCGTGCGAGGCGGTCCACTGCGTGCCGTGCGAAAACATGTTGATCTGCGGCAGCGTCATCATGAAGCCCCACACGCCGGCGCCGATGAAGTTCAGGAACGCCTCGGTCGTGATCCAGTAGAACGCCGGCCGGTTGGCGGTCTGCAGGCGGTGCATGCCGGCGTCGTAGATGGCGTGCACCACCATGCCCAGCAGCGGCAGCGGCTCGAGCGCCGAGAAGAAGCCGCCGATCGACAGCCAGTAGTCGGGCGTGCCGATCCAGAAATAGTGGTGCCCCAGGCCCAGGATGCCCGCGCCCAGCACCAGCATCACCTCGATGTACAGCCAGGCCTCGACGATGCGCCGGGGTGTGCCCATCACGTCCATCAGCACCCAGGCCATCACGCAGCCGATCAACACCTCCCAGGTGCTCTCGACCCACATGTGCACCAGCCACCACCACCAGTACAGGTCGGTGGACATGTTCTTGTCCATCGGGAACGCGTCCAGGTACACGCCCACCAACGGAATCAGGTCCAGGCACAGCACCCACAGGATGCCGGTCATCTTGCGCTTGGCCTTCACGCAGGTGGCGATCACGTTGTAGGAGAACACCAGCAGGATCGCCACGATGCCGATCGCCGCCCAGCGCGGTGCCTCGACGTACTTGCGTCCCTGGTTGATGAACCACAGCGAAAACTCGTTGGCCCCGCCGTATTGCACGAACAGAAACACCAGCGCCACCACCGCCACCGCGGCACAGAACACCCAGAACGCGATCTCGGCCAGCCACATGCCCTCGACTTCGTGCTCGAGCTCCTTGGGCAGGTACCAATAGATCGCGCCGATCAAGCCCATCAACAACCAGATGATGAGGGTGTCGATGTGCATCATCTTGGACACGTTGAAGTCCAGCACGTTGAACAGCATCGACGGAAACAGGTAGTAGAGCGACGCCAGCAAGCCGAACACGATCATCACGCCGAACAGCGTGACGGCGGCAATGAGGTAGCGCAGGCCCAGTTTTTGCGATCGATACACGATGCGGCCCTCCTACTGTTGCGACGACGCGCGGCCGAACCCGGCCGGGAAGCCGTTGGTATCGATCGACGAGAGCCATTTGAGATACGCCACCGTGGCGCGCGCCTCTTCATCGGTGATCTTCAGGTTGGGCATGCGCCGCTGCCAGGACGGATATTTCTCGGGGTGCATCAGGAACTCGGCCATCGCCTCCTCGCGCGTGGCCTTGCCCGTGGCCGGCATCCAGATCTGCTGCCAGGCCGGATCGAGCCACGCCTTGGTCAGATCGGGCCCGTAGTAGGCGCCGTTGCCAAAGATGGTGTGGCAGTTCATGCAATTGCGACTCTGGATCACGAGCTTGCCCTTTTCGATCAGCTTGTCGGCCTGCTCCAGCGTCACCTTCTGGCCGAACAGCGGCTGCTCGCCGCCGATCACCGGCACGTCGGCACTGCGCGACCAGTCGTACCGATAGCCGATCTCCTGATTGATCACGTCGTAGTTGGGCACGTTCTTGCCTCCCGCGCGGATGTAGCTCCAGCTGTCGACCGAGAGAAACGCCAGCACGATGAGCATCACCAGCGTGGTGCTGACGGCGCCCGCACGCCAGAACAACGGGTCTTGAAAGTTCATGACTGGCCCTTCGCATCCTTGATGGCTTCATCCACCGGCAGTGTCGCGAACCAGGGTCTGGAGGGCGCATCCACACGCGTGACCGCGCGCCGGCAACGCCCATTATGGGCAGCATGAAACCGTCATGGTTACTCGAATCGCGAGGGCTCGCGTGCAACTCATCGACTCGCTCGGGTGTGCGATCCCGCGACCCCGATGCCAACGATCGCACCTTGGCATCGGTCAATTTTCCAGCGCCGACTGCTATTTGATCAATAGCTTGCATGGCACATCCAGTCAACCCGACATGGTCCATTTCTTCAAAGTCATGACGCACGCTGCACGTCGTCCGCGGCAAGGTCAACGCGCCGCCGGACCAGCAGGCACCCCCAGGTGCACAGCACGAACGCGAACGTGAGCGGCGGCAGGGCCGTCGCCGGCATCAGGGCCATCAGCGCGCCCTGCACCATCACCGTGGCGATCGCCCCGCCGCTGGCATACAGGAGTGCGCTGGGCGATGCGCGCATGAACACGCAGCCCACCGCCACCGCAGTGAGCGCCGGCGCATAACCCCACAGGCCGTGCGCGATCGCGCCCGCGTCGGCCCCAGTCAACACCCCGCCAGCCGCCCCCAATGCAGCGCCCCACGCCGCCAGCAGGGCCGCCACCCGCGCATGCAGCGCCAGCCCCAGCAGGAAGATCGCGCCCGCCGCCGTGTCATCGACGAAGAACACCTGCGCCACGCCCACCGGCACGGCGCGCGCCACGTCCATCCACCCCGGCACGCCCGCAGAGGCTGCCAGCGTGGCCGCCGGCAGTGCTGCAGCCCCCAGGGCCGACACATGCTGCACCACAAGCAGCGCAAGCCAAGTGATCGCGACGAAGGGAAAGGTCAACCCCGGCATGCCCCAACGGTCGAGCAGGCGCGCCAGCGCGCGCGTCAGCTGCACCGATGCCGCAGCCGCCACCACCAACAGCGTCCACATCACCGGCGACGGCGCCACGAACGTCGGCAACCCCACGCCCACCAGCATGCCGTTGAAGCCATACAACCCCGCGCGCAGCGCCCCGCTCTCAACTTGCAGCCACGTCGCCAGCGCGGTCGCCACCAATACTCCCAGCAACGCCCCCAACGCCACCGCCCACGTCGTGCCACCCGCCCAGGCGGCCCAACCCAGCGCCACGAAATTCAACAACCCCGTGAGCGGATTGTTCATGAACACCACCTGGCCCGAACCGCGCAGTGCCGCTTCAAGCAGCGGTTGCAGTCTCATGTCCGAATCCAAATGCGTGCGCCGCCACAACCGGACGCGCCGTCAAGGCGCACGTGGCCGCAAACGTCTGCATCAGCGATGCCAGCAGCCAGCGCGCTCGGCGCATCGCGATCCGCGTGGCGACCGTGGCGCGATGGCCCTGCAACGCAACCGGCGGTCGCATCGTGGCTGGCGCCATCGCCAATCAAGTGCAGCAATACGCAGACACCTGCCGAACGCCGGCACGTGGATCGGCACATCGCGGCATTCCTCACGTTGACGCGCGCCACTGAGACTCCTCAGTTCGGCTTGCCGGAGTCACCACGCCAGCGTCGCCACGACTGCATCACCACCTGGCTCCACCAGCGCCGCAGGCCGAACGAAAGCTGTACCTTCTCGTGCTCCACCGGCTGGTCGGCCGGAGCCACGATCCAGGCCGACTTGGCATAGGCGATCTGCTGTGCCGGATAGACGCTGCGGTGACCGATCATCAGGTATGCGGCGGCGCACGCTCCAGCCACGTACAGGGTCGAGTCGCCGCCAAACAGTTCGATGCCCATCAGCACCGCCGCCAGCGGCGCGTTGGACGCCGAGGCCACCACCGCCACCAGGCCGACGGCCGCACCCTGTGCGGGATGCATGCCCAGCAGCGGCGCAAACGCTCCGCCGGCCACGGCGCCGATCACGAATTGCGGCGTGACGATGCCACCGTAGAAGCCCGAACCCAGCGTGATGGCCACCAGCAGCGCCTTCCACACGAAACCCAGCCAAGGCATGGACTCACCCTGTAACGCGCGGTCCATCAGGGGCAGACTCAGGCCGATGTAGTCGGTCGGTACCGTCAGCAGCAGCAGCGCCAGCACCACGCCACCGGCCAACGGCAACAGCGGTGGCCACAGTGCCAGCCGCTGGCCCAGACGGGCAAACACGCGCCGCGCCAGATTGAAGAACTCGACGAACACCAGCGCCGCCACGCCGCAGGCCACGCCGATCAGCACGGTCTTGAGAAACAGCAACTCGGTGAAGCGGGCGTCGAAGGCGACGTGATATTGCGGATACGGCACGCCCCAGAAACGACTGACCACGTAGGCGGTGACACCGGCCACCACGCCTGGGAACAGGAAATCGTGCCGGATGCGACCGATGGCCAGCATCTCGATGCCGTACAACGCGCCCGCAATCGGCGTGCCGAACACGCTGGCAAAGCCGGCGCTGACGCCGCACGCCACCAGGCGCTTGCGCAGTTCGGCGTCCAGCCGCAGCAACTCGCCCACGCCTGCGGCCACGCCGGCGCCGATGTGCGAGCACGGCCCCTCCTTGCCGGCCGAGCCGCCGCAGCCCAGCGTGACCAGCGCCGCCACCGGCTTGATCCACAGGGTAGCCAGCGGCATGCGGCCGTGCTGCTCGTTCACGGCGATGATGGGGCCGTCGCTCAGGCCACTGCGGTCGATCCGATATCCGTAGTGCAGCAGCACGCCGTTGAGCAAACCCCCCAGCGGCAGCGCCAGTGCCAGCAGCCACCAGGGCGCGGCGTACAGGCGCCCCTCGGTCATGAACAGCGCGCCAAGGAAGATGCTGCAGCCGGTGCCCACCAGCGCCCCGGTAAGCATGGCCAGCAGCAGCCACAGCGCGATGGTGGCCAGCATGACCAGGGGTTCGGCGGGAGACAGGCGATGCATGGCGCGCGCGCAGCCGCGGGTGTGCGGTGCGCGCCAGGGCATTCTATGGATTGGCGCGCGCGGCAGGCCGGCGCCCAGCCTGCCGCTACCATCGGCGCGGCGCGCCCCCAAGCGGCGTGCGCGACACGACCCGCAGCACGCATGTCCGCCTCCACCTTATCCCCGGCCCACCCGCCGATCGCCGACGCGGCGCGCTGGCGCGTGCTGGCCGTTCTGCTGTCCACCATCTTCATGTCGCTGATCGGGGTCAGCATCGTCAACGTGGCACTGCCGACCATTCAGCACGGGCTGCACGCCAGCCAGTCGGACCTGCAATGGGTGTTGTCGGGCTACGCGCTGACGTTTGGGGTGGTGCTGGTGGCAGCCGGGCGCGCGGGCGACATCATGGGGCGCGGCGGTTGGTTCATCGTGGGCGTGGCGGTGTTCACGGCGGCATCGGTGGCGGCGGGGCTGGCACCCAGTCCGCGCGCGCTGAACATCGCACGCTTCGTGCAGGGCGTCGGCTCGGGACTGATCAACCCACAGGGCATAGGCATGATCCAGCAGTATTTCAGCGGTGAGGATCGGGCGCGAGCGTTCGGGTATTTCGGCAGCATGGTGGGCGTGTCGGTGGCGATCGGGCCCGTGCTGGGTGGCGTGCTGATCGGGTTGGGCGGGGCGGAACTGGGCTGGCGCCTGGCGTTCCTGATCAACGTTCCACTCGGCCTGGGCGTGATCGCGCTGGCGCTGCGCTGGTTTCCCCGACCGTTGTTTCACCATTGGCGTCGCTCGCCCGGCAGCACGAGGGATTCGCCCGTGCGGCTGTGGCGCGCGCTCGATCCGGTGGGCTCGCTGCTGCTGGGATCGGTGGTGTTCGCGGTGCTGTTTCCGCTCATGGAGTACCGCACGTCCAACGCAAGCTGGCTGATGTTCCCGATCGGTCTGGCACTGGTCTGGGCGTGGGTGCGTTGGGAGCGACGTCTCGCACGCGCGGGTGGCAGCCCGATGGTGGATCTGGGCATCTTCGCCACGCGCAGCTTCACCAACGGCTCGCTCATCATGGCGCTGTACTTCCTGGGCATGACCAGCATCTGGGTCATCGTGGCGCTGTATTTCCAGCAGGGTGCAGGCAAGTCGGCGTTCGAAGCAGGGTTGGTCAACATCCCGGCGTCCATCCTGTCGGCCTGGTCGGCGCATTGGGCGGGCGCACACGTCATGCGTCTGGGGCGACGGGTGGTGATCGGCGGGCTGATGCTGGGCCTTGCGGGCCTGCTGCTTTGCATCGGTGTCGCCGGCCTGCACGGGCGTGGCGCCATCAGCATCTGGTGGCTGGTCGTGGCGCTGATTCCGATCGGGCTGGCCCAGGGCGCCATCATCAGCCCCAACCAGACGCTCACGCTGATGGAGGTGCCGCTGGCCTACGCCGGCAGTTCGGGCGCGGTGATGCAGACCGGGCAGCGCATCGGTACCTCGGTGGGCATCGCGCTGATCACCTCGGTGCTGTTCGCAGCGCTCGCGGTCACGTCGTGGTCGACGGCGGTGATGCTGTCGTTCGCGTTAATCGCCGGCGTGTTCGCGCTGGCGCTGACGGTTGCCTTCAAGGATCTGCGCGATCGAGGTCGGGTGCCGGTGCCAACACCCTGAAGCCTTCGCGCCGTAACGCTCAGGCAGCCAGCAGCGCGGGCTGGCGACGCTCGCCCTGCTCCAGTGCCAGCAGCCAGTGCTTGCGCGGCATGCCGCCGCCATAGCCGGTCAGGCTGCCATCGCTGCCGATCACGCGATGACACGGCACCACGATCGCAATCTTGTTGCTGCCGTTGGCGGCGGCCACCGCGCGCACCGCCGTGGGCCGGCCGATGCTGGCCGCCTGCTGGGCGTAGCTGCGCGTCTGTCCGTAGGAAATCTTCAGCAGGGCCTGCCACGCTTGCTGCTGGAACGCCGTGCCGACCAAGTCGAGCGGCACGTCAAAATCCTTCAGGTCACCTGCGAAGTACGCCGCGATCTGCCGGCCCAGGGTGCGCGTGCGTGCGTCCTCGCCCGGAACGGCGGCGGCCCCAGCATGGCGCTCGACATCGCGCCATTCGCGCTCCAGGCCCTTGGTGCGCTGCTCGAACTCGAGCAGGCACAAGCCCTTGGACGAGAACAGGGCGACCATG
>CAZGOL010000093.1:0-10430 GCA_964527755.1 uncultured Ottowia sp. | reverse complement strand
ACCAACGTCGCCTTCTACACGCCGCAGGGCTCGTCGATCGAAGCCACCGAGGCCAAGGCACGCGTGGTCGACGAGATCGTTCGCGGTTTCCCCGAAGTACGGTACACCGTCACGACCATCAACACCGGCGCGGCACAGGGCAAGACCAACGCCAGCGTCTACATCCGCCTGACCGATCGCAAACTGCGCACGCGCAACGCCGAAGCGCTGTCGGCCGCGCTGCGCGAGCGGCTGCGGCAGGTGCCGGGCATCACCGTCACGCAGTCCGGACTGCTGGAGCCGGTGGGCGGGCAAAAACAGATCGAGTTCTCGCTGCAGGGGCCCGATCAGGCCGAACTGGAGCGCCTGGCGCGCCCACTGATGGACAAGTTGCGCGCCGTCCCGGGCCTGGTCGATCTGGACACCAGCAGCAAGCCGGACAAGCCGACGGTCGAGCTCACGATCAAGCGCCAGATCGCATCCGAACTCGGCCTGTCGTCGCCACAGATCGCGGCGGCGCTGCGCACCCTGGTGGCAGGCACCACCGTGGGCAACTGGCGCGCCCCCGACGACGAGACCTACGACGTGGTGGTGCGCCTGGCTCCCGAGGCACGCACGGTGCCGCGGGACCTGGAACGGCTGCCGCTGGCCGCCGGACTGAACGCCGACGGCACGCCACGCATCGCGCGCCTGAACCAGGTGGCGTCGTTGGCGGAATCGACTGGAACCAACCAGATCAATCGTCGCTCGATGCTGCGCGAAATCCAGATCACCGCCAACACCTGGGGACGCGCGACAGGCGAGGTTTCGGCCGACATCCGCACGCTGCTGGAGCAAACACCCTTCGCGCCCGGCTACAGCTACAGCTTCGGCGGAGCCACCAAAAACATGCAGGAGTCGTTCACCTACGCCGTGCAGGCGCTGGCGATGGCGATCATCTTCATCTACATGATCCTGGCCAGTCAGTTCCGCAGCTTCGTGCAGCCGCTGGCGCTCATGACCTCGCTGCCACTCACGCTGATCGGCGTGGTGCTGGCGCTGATGCTGTTCGGCTCGGCCATGTCGATGTTCTCCATCATCGGCTTCGTGATGCTGATGGGCCTGGTGACCAAGAACGCGATCTTGCTGGTCGACTTCGCGATCCGCGCGCGCGAAGGTCGTGCCGGCGAGGGCGGCGACGACACGCCCCTTCCGCGCGAGCAAGCGCTGCTGACCGCTGCCCGCGTGCGTCTGCGACCGATCCTGATGACCACGCTGGCCATGGTTTTCGGCATGGTGCCACTGGCCTTCGCGACATCCGAGGGTTCCGAGCAGCGCGCACCGATGGGCCAGGCCGTGATCGGCGGCATCATCACGTCTTCGTTGCTCACCCTGGTGGTGGTGCCGGTGATCTATTGCTATCTCGACGACCTCACCAACTGGCTCAAGCGGCGGCGCCACCACGGCCCCGCGGCCCAGGACGCACCGATCGCTGACCGATAATTGCGGATCGATCAAGACATGGCACGGAGTTTTTTCAAATGAACCTCGAACAAGCGCGCTTCAACATGATCGAGCAGCAAATTCGTCCCTGGGGCGTGCTGGACGCGCATGTGCTCGATCTGCTGGCGGTCGTCAAGCGCGAGGATTTCGTTCCGCAAGCGTACCGCGCGCTCGCGTTCGCCGACGTCGAAATCCCGCTCAGGAGCGAAGCCGATGCCGTCGCACGCGGCCAGGTGATGCTGGCGCCGCGCGTGGAAGCCCGCATGCTGCAGGACCTGCAAGTGGCCAAGCACGAGAAGGCGCTGGAGATTGGCACCGGCTCGGGTTTCATGGCTGCGCTGCTGGGCCACCGCGCACAACGCGTACTGACCCTGGAGATTGATGACGCGTTGGCCGCCCAGGCGCGCACCAACCTGCAGCGCGCCGGCGTACCGAATGTCGAAGTTCGCGTGGCCGATGGCGCCAGTGCCGACCTCGCGGCCGACGGCCCTTTCGACGTGATCCTCCTGTCCGGCTCGGTGGCCCAACTCCCCGACCCGCTGCTCGCCCTGCTCAGGCCGGGCGGTCGCCTGATGGCGATCGTGGGCAACGAGCCGATGATGCGCGCGACCCTGGTCGAGCACGGGGGCAACGGCCTGGTGAGCACGCAGCCCTGGGATACCGTTGCACCCCGACTGCTCAACTTCCCGGAACCCGCACGCTTTCGCTTTTGAAGTGCGAGCGTCAGACGGGATCGACGCCAGGCATGGTCAAACAGGTTTCACCGCGCGAACTGCATGCGTGGCTGCAATCGATGCATCCGAACGGCAGGCCCATGCTGCTTGATGTGCGAGAGCCCGCCGAATGGCACTTGGTCAGCGTGCGCGCGGAAGGCGCCGAACTCCTACGGATGCCGATGCACACCGTCCCGCCCAGGCTGCGCGAACTCGATCCGGCGCGCCCGGTCGCCGTGCTGTGCCACCACGGTGGACGCAGCATGCAGGTGGCGCTGTTTCTGGTGCAACACGGCTTCTCCCACGTGGTCAACGTGGCCGGTGGCATCGATGCCTGGTCGCTCCAGCTCGACCCCGCGCTGCCGCGCTACTGAAAGACTCGGGATGACCATACCCCATCGACACCGACTCGCCTGCCTCGCCGTCGCCTTCCTGCTGCTGGGCACAACAGTCTGCGCCCAGGCCCAGTCGCTGGTGCAGTTGTTCGAGACGGCGCACGGATACGACGCCGCCCTTCAGTCGGCACTGGCCAACGCGCAAGCAAGCCAGGCACGCGCGGACCAGGCGCGAGCTGGCTTGCTGCCCCAGTTGAGCCTGCAAGCCGGTGTGCAACACAACGCCACCGGAACCAGCGTGGCCGGCAGCCAGGCGACCCGCTCGTTCAACGTGCTGAATGCGGGCGTGATGGGCTCGCAGCCTCTGTATCGCCCCGCCAACCGCATTGCCTGGGATCAGGGCCAGCGCGCCGCCGAGGCGGCGCGCATCAACCTGACGGGTGCCGAGCAAGACCTGATCGTGCGCCTGGCGCAAGCCTACTTCGACGTTCTTGGCGCCCAGGATGCGCTGTCGTCGGTGCGCGCGCTCAAGACCGCGGTCGGTGAACAACTGGCCGCGGCCAAGCGCAATTTCGAGGTCGGCAACGCCACCATCACCGACAGCCGCGAGGCGCAGGCGCGGTTCGATCTGGCGCTCGCGCAGGAAATTGCCGCCGAAAACGATGTGCGCGTCAAGCGGCTGGCGCTGGACCAGTTGGTCGGTCAAAGCGGCGTGCAACCGCTGCAGTTGGCCAAGCCGGTGGCCCTGCCCCAGCCGCAGCCAGACGACGTGACGGCCTGGGTCGATCAGGCCAGCGGGCACCATCCCGGTGTGGTGCAGGCGCGCATGGCGCTCGATGTCGTCCGCATGGAAACCGACAAGGCCCGTGCAGGGCACAAACCGACGGTGGATCTGCAAGCCAGCGTCAGCCAGAGTCGTTACCCCGATGGCAACCCCAGCATCTCGGTGGCTCCCAACAGCGCGGCACGCATCAACAACGCCAGCATCGGCGTGGTGCTGAACTGGCCGTTGTTTGCCGGTTACGCGATCGAGAACCGGGTCAAGGAAACCCTGGCCCTTCAAGACAAGGCGCGCGCCGATCTGGACACCATCGAACGCAGTGTCGCGCAGGCCACCCGCGCCGCCTTTTTTGGCGTTCGCTCCGGTCTGTCACAGGTCAAGGCGCTCGAAGCAGCCGAGCAGTCTAGCCAGACCGCGTTGCAAGCCAACGAGATCGGGTACCGCGTCGGGGTGCGTATCAACATCGATGTCCTCAATTCGCTCACCCAGCTCTATCAGACCCAGCGCGACCTCGCGCGGGCTCGTTACGACGTCCTGGTGGGTTCGTTGCGCCTGAAGCAAGCTGCCGGCACGCTGTCCGCGGCCGATCTGGCCAGCGTCGACGCTCTGCTGGCCAAGTCCTCGTCTGCGCCTGCGCCCACCCAATGAGGCCGGTCGCCCGCGCGTCGTCTGGGCCATCAGACCACGGGGCTACGCCAGCACGCCCGGGTCGCGGCACCCGCCAAGCGTCGGGCCCACCAACCTGGTCATGGCTCCGTCTGGGCGCGGAGTGCCAATTCGGGAAATCGGTCACACCACCGTGTTGTGCACCAGTCACGATTGATCCAGATCCAACCGTGCGCCGACCCAACGTACCCTCGGTTAACGTATCATATTGAATCAAATTAGCCAAAACGTTTCTCATCCAGATGATCCCCCTGTCTCGCACTCCGTCCGCCCGAACCGTTCGCCCTCTGACTTTTCTGGTCGGTGCACTGGCTTTGCTGGCCGGCAGTCTGGCGCACGCAGCCATCGTGACCACGCCAGCCGGTGTGGTGAACGGTCCTTTCACCGACACGCCTGCATTCGACGTGTGGCAACGCATCGACATTCGAGCGACGGCCTCCGTGGGCATCACCGGGGATTACCCACGCAGCGGCAACGGCTCGGTGCTGATGACCTCCGGCGACGGCGCCGGCAAGACCACGTGGCAGTACTTTCCCACGGGCGGGCTGGGACCATTGAGCAGCTTCATCTCGGCCACATTCGACTGGTACCGGGATTCGGTGAGCACGACCGGAGTCAATTTCAGCCCGGTGTTTCGAATCCGCGTCGACAACGACGGCAATCCCCTGACCGTGAACGACCAGTCGTGGCTTGTCTACGAGCCCGCTGCCTGGGGCTTCGGCCCCGCCCCCACCGACACCTGGGTCACCGCCAACATCACGGCAACGACGTTCATGTGGGTGTGGCAGGCCGGTGCAGCCAACTCGCAGATCCCTATGTTCAACATGGGCCAGTTCGCGGCAGGTGCTTACGTGCCCGAACCCGGTGGCTTTCCCATCCCGGCCACGGCCACCATCCTGGGCGTGCAGGTGGGAACGGGGTCCGGTTGGGCCGGCACGTTCCGTGGCGCCATCGACAACGTGGGGCTGACGGCCGCATCGATGTTGGGGTCGGACAACTTCGAGCTGAACGCGCCGCTGGCGCCGGTCAGTGTGCCCGCCACCGACCTGTGGACGCTACTGGGCCTTGCTGGCCTGTTGAGTGGCCTGGCGGCCCGGCGCCTGCGACGCAGGCAAGATTGAGTCGCTGTCCGGCACGATGGCGACCCGTGGGTCGCCGTTTTTTCAACGCCGCCCGGACGACGAGAGATCGATCCACTGGCGCAGCGACTGCGCCGTGCGCTCAGCCGCCCCCTGGTGCCGACGCGCGAACACGCGACCGGCCTTGACGAACACCGAGTGGCGCTTGCGGTCTGCCACCAGCGCGCGGGCCAGGCGCAGTCCTTCCGGCAGATCCGGCGCGCGCAGCGCTGCATCGGCACGCAACGCCAGTTCGGCCGCTTGGGTGAAATTGAAGGTGTGCGGCCCCATGACCACGGGACAGCCGCAGGCTGCTGCCTCGATCAGGTTCTGGCCGCCCAGCGGGGCAAAGCTGCCGCCCAACAGTGCCACATCGGCCAGCGTGTAGTACGCCGCCATCTCGCCCAGGCTGTCGCCCAGCCACACGTCGGCCACCGACGGTGCGCCTTGCCAGGTGCTGCGCCGACTCACCGTCAGGCCTTCGTTGCGTGCCAGCTCCGCCACGTCGTCGAACCGCTGCGGGTGGCGCGGCACGACAAGCCACTGCACATCAATCACTACATCATTCATAGCAGCTCTGGCAGACGGGTCGGGCGTTGAAGCCTTGATCGACCTGAAGAACTGGATCTCTTCACCCGGTCTGGAACTGGCCAGCAGCACCACGGGGCGCCCCCCCGCGGCCGCACGCCAACGCTCGCCCAACGCGAGCATCGCCGGTGGCGGTTGCGCGTCGAACTTGAGGTTGCCGTGCACCGCCTCGACCGCAGCGCCGACCTGGCGCAGGCGCATCGCGTCATCTTCGGTCTGCGCATAGACGGCCGAAAGAGATGCGTAGGCAGTGCACAGCAGGCGCCCCGCGCGCAGGGCACCGCGCATGGAACGCTCCGACAGGCGCGCATTGGCCAGCACCAGCGGCACGTCGGCCGCACGACAGGCTCGCACCAGATTGGGCCAGACCTCGGTTTCCATCAGCACGCCGAGGTCGGGGCGGTAATGGCGCACGAAACGAGTCGTGGCGGCGCGCGCGTCCCAGGGTTGCCAGACCTGCACGTCGCCCGGCTGCAGCAACGGTTCGCCTTCGGCCCGGCCGGTGGCGGTCCCGTTGGTCAGCAGCAGTCGCATGCCAGGCCATTGCGCGCGCAACCGTGGCAACAGCACGGCGGCGGCGCGCGTCTCGCCCAGCGAGACGGCATGAATCCACACCAGCGGCGCCCCCGGCGCCGGCTCGGGCCGCGCGGGTGCATCGTGGTAGTGGCCAAAGCGCTCGGGCACCGCCTGCAGATAGCCCGGCTCGGCACGGCCGCGGCGGCGCAGCCTGCGTCGCACCAGCGGCTGCGCCATCCAGGTCGCCGAGTCATAGAGAAACTGAAGCACGACCATCCCGTCCCGTGTTCTGGCTGGCCGCCCTGTTCACCCGGCGTGAGTCGGGCAGGTCTTCATCCAGCTCCGGACCACTCAGTGAGCCGCCTGGCCCACGCGGGCATCGGGCTTGACCTGACGCAGCAGGGCCAGCATGTCGGCCTCGATGCGCGCCAGTGCCTGCTCGCTCTGGCCCTCGAAGCGCAGGACCAGAACCGGCGTGGTGTTGCTGGCGCGAATCAGGCCAAAGCCGTCGGCCCAGTCGACACGCAGTCCATCGATGGTGCTCACCTGGGTTGGCGCGGCGAACGCCCCCGCCGCCAGTGCCTGCAACCGGGCCGCCAGGCGATGCGGCTCCCCCTCATCGCAGGCCACGTTGAGTTCGGGCGTCGAGTAGCTGGTGGGCAATGCGTTGAGCACGGCGCTCGGATCGTCGTGGCGACTCAGGATCTCCAGCAGCCGGGCCGCCGCGTAGGTGCCGTCGTCGAACCCGTACCAGCGCTCCTTGAAGAAGATGTGTCCGCTCATCTCACCGCCCAGCGGCGCGTCGACCTCCCGCATCCGCGCCTTGATCAGCGAATGGCCGGTCCTGAACATCATCGGCACCCCGCCTGCGGCGCGAATGGCCGGCGCGAGCTGCTGCGAGCACTTGACATCAAACACCACGGTGCCGCCCGGCACACGCGCCAGCACATCCTGGGCGAACAGGATCATCTGCCGGTCGGGAAAGATCGTCTGGCCATCGCGCGTCACGATCCCCAGGCGATCGCCGTCGCCGTCAAAGGCCAGTCCCAGTTCCGCGTCGCCCTCGCGCAACGCATCGATCAGCGCGCGCAGGTTCTCGGGCTTGGACGGATCGGGGTGATGGTTGGGGAAGCGCCCATCGACCTCGGTGAACAGTTCGCGCACGTCGCAACCGATGGCGCGCAACACCTGCGGCGCCGAGGCACCCGCCACCCCATTGCCGCAATCGACGATGAGTTTCATCGGTCGCGCCAGATGAATGTCGCCGCGGATGCGCTCGAGGTACGCCGCCAGCACGTCCTGCATGCGAACCGAACCACCGGCACGCCGTGGCGCATCGCCTCGATCCAGGTCGTGACGCAGTCGCTGGATGTCGTCCCCGAAGATGGCGCGCCCGGCCAGCATCATCTTGAAACCGTTGTCCGCGGGGGGGTTGTGGCTGCCAGTCACCTGAATGCCGCTGGCGCACAGGGTGTGGGCGGCGAAGTACAGCATCGGCGTGGTCGACAGGCCGATGTCGACGGCCTCCACGCCCGCCGCCACCAGACCGCGCAACAAGGCCGCAGCGAGCGCAGGACTGGACAGCCGGCCGTCCCGCCCGACCGCCACCACGCGCTCGCCCAGTGCCAGGGCGCGCGCACCGAAGGCCAGTCCCAGCCGCTCGGCCACCTCCTCGTTCACGGTGGTGGGCGTGGTGCCGCGGATATCGTATGCCTTGAAAATGGCCGGATGAATCTGCATGGACGGGCATTGTAGGGATCGGTGCATCGCC
This sequence comes from uncultured Ottowia sp., assembly GCA_964527755.1. Taxonomy (GTDB): domain Bacteria; phylum Pseudomonadota; class Gammaproteobacteria; order Burkholderiales; family Burkholderiaceae_C; genus Ottowia. Next base: position 2,481 of record CAZGOL010000093.1, on the reverse strand, counting down.
GGTGCCGGCAGCGCGGTGGATCGAACGCACCGGTCGCGCCAGCTCGCACGACGGCCAACAACGGGCGGCCGGCATTGATCCCCGCCGCGCATGAATCACCCCCGAATTCATCATCAATCGATCCGGCGAACACACCCGCCAGCCGGCGATACTCGTGCGCTCATGACGGCCCTCGTTTCCCGCGGCCTCGGTCCCGGCGCATCGACCCCGGCGCTGCCGTTCATCCTGTTGGCGGCCTCCTGGGGCGCCTCGTTCCTGTTCATGCGCCAGGCCACCCTCGAATTCGGGCCGCTGCCAACGGCCGCCGTGCGCGTCGCCGTTGCGTCGCTTTTTCTGCTGCCGTTGATGCTGGCACGCGGCCAGGGGCCAGCGCTCAAGCGCCACTGGCGACCGGTGCTGCTGTGCGGAATGCTCAATTCGGGGGTGCCGTTCGCGCTGTTCAGTTTCGCGTTGCTGCACATTCCCACAGGCCTGTCATCGATCCTGAACGCCACCGTGCCGCTGTTTGGCGCCCTGGTGGCCTGGTTGTGGCTGGGCGAGCGGCCGGGGGCGTCGCGCAGCCTGGGCCTGCTGATCGGTTTTGCCGGCGTGGCCATGCTGGCGTGGGAAAAGATTGGCTCCCAGACGCAAACCTCGTCCTCGTTGGCGGCCTGGGGGGTCGTGGCTTGCCTGGGGGCCACGCTGTGCTACGCGGTGGCGGCCAGCTTCACGCATCGCCATCTGCGCGGCCTGCCGCCCCTGATGACCGCCACCGGCAGCCAAGTCGGGGCCCTGCTGGGGCTGGCCGTACCCGCGCTGTGGGCCTGGCCCGCGCAAGCGCCCAGTGCCTCGGCCTGGGCAGCGGTGGTGGCGCTCGGCGTGCTGTGCACCGGCGTGGCCTACGTGCTGTACTTCCGTCTGATCGAGGAACTGGGGCCAGCACGGGCGTTGACCGTCACCTTCGCGGTTCCGGTGTTCGCGATCGTCTACGGCGCCAGCCTGTTGGGCGAGGTGATCACGCCGTGGATGTTACTGTGCGGGGCCATCGTGCTCGCTGGCACGGTGCTCGCGACCGGCATCGTCAGACTCCGGTTTTAGGAGCTGCCCAGGCTTGATGGACGTGCGTTGGAAAGCATTCTCTCCACATAACGCGCGATCAGGTCGATCTCCAGGTTGACCGCATGGCCGGCCGCCAGCGTGTGCAGCGCGGTGTGGTGCACCGTGTGCGGGATCAGGTTGATGCTGACTTCGCACCCCTGCGGCCCGTCGAGCACGCGGTTGATCGTCAGACTCACGCCGTTGATGGCGACCGATCCCTTGTAAGCCAGGTACTTGCCCAGCTCGGGCGGAGCCAGGACCCGCAGCTCCCAGCTCTCGCCCACCGGGGCGAAATGCACCACGCGCCCAACGCCATCCACGTGGCCGGACACGATGTGCCCGCCCAACCGGTCGTGCGCGCGCAGGGCTTTTTCCAGATTGACCGGGCCGGGTCGGTTCAACCCGGCGGTGCGGGCCAGCGATTCGGCCGAGATGTCGACCACAAAGCGCGCCACCGAGCAGTCGATTTGCGTGGCGGTCATGCAGGCGCCGTTCAACGCGATGCTGTCGCCTGGTTCCACATCGTCCAGATACCCGGCTGGCGCCTCGACCAGCAACTGGCTGCCATGCTCACGGCTCGAGCCCAATGCGCGCACCTCGGTGATGCGACCGACGGCGGTAACGATGCCTGTGAACATTTGCGATTGCCTTCAGCGCCAGTTGTAAAACGCCCCGCGCCCCATCACGCCCGACTCCAGCAGCACGTCGCATCTGGCGGTGGGGTTGCCCCGGCTGTCCAGGACCACCCGCCCCGCGATGTCCACGATGGCGTTCATGGTCTTGCTTTTTTCGGGTGAACGAAACGCGCAAGCGTTGAGGGGTCCGCCGGTTGAAGAATGAAAAGGGTGCGAACAAGCCCGAGTTTAGTGGCCCGTGACCGCGCCACGGTTCACCCGAGCGGGCGCGCAACCGCCCAACCACGGCCAAGAGGACGCTTGGGCAATTGCCACGCGCTGCAGGTTGGTGGTGCCGAGCGTGGTGGCGATCGTGGCGCGGCGGCAGCGGTGCATGGAAACTGGATTCAGGCGTCGATCAGGACAACGCGAAAGTCGTTGACATTGGTCAACGTCGGACCGGTGATGACCGAGTCACCCAGCGCCTCGAAAAAGCCGTGGCCGTCGTTGTCGTCCAGACTGTGGCGCGGATGGATACCCATCGCGAACGCCCGCTCGAGCGTATCCGGGCCCGCCAGCGCACCGGCGATTTCTTCCATGCCGTCGACACCGTCGGTGTCGCCCATCAGCGCGTGGATGCGCGGGTGACCGCGCGTGGCGATCGCCAGCGACAGCAGGCATTCGACGTTGCGCCCACCGCGACCCCGACCGCGCAGGGTGACGGTGGTCTCGCCCCCCGACAGCAGCGCGCACGGGCGGACGAATGGCTCGCCACGCTCGGCCACCTGCA
>CAZGOL010000092.1:0-10474 GCA_964527755.1 uncultured Ottowia sp. | reverse complement strand
TGCCGGTCGAGTCGGGCAGCAAGACGCTCAAGGACGCACTGAACGAAGCCATGCGCGACTGGGTAGCCAACGTGGACAACACCTTCTACATCATCGGCACCGTGGCCGGCCCGCACCCCTACCCGATGATGGTGCGCGACTTTCAGAGCGTGATCGGCACCGAGTGCCTGACGCAAATGCCCGAACTGACCGGTGGCAAACAACCCGACGCCGTCCTGGCCTGCGTCGGCGGTGGCAGCAACGCCATAGGGATTTTTTACCCCTACATACCGAATCCGCAGGTGCGCCTAATCGGCGTCGAAGCCGCAGGCCAAGGTCTGGACACGGGCAAGCATTCAGCCAGTCTGCAGCGCGGCAGCCCCGGCGTACTGCACGGCAACCGCACCTACATCCTGCAAAACGACGACGGCCAGATCACCGAGACGCACAGCATCAGCGCCGGCCTGGACTACCCTGGCGTCGGTCCCGAGCACGCCTGGCTCAAGGACACGGGCCGTGCGCAGTACGTGGGCGCCACCGATGCCGAGGCGCTGGCGGCCTTCCATCACCTATGCCGCACCGAGGGCATCATCCCGGCGCTCGAGTCCAGCCACGCCTTTGCCCACGCAATGAAGCTCGCCCCCACGATGCGAGCGGACCAATCCATCCTGGTGTGTCTGTCGGGTCGCGGTGACAAGGACATCGGGACGGTCGCCGATCTCGACGGCGCCGACGTGTTCGATCGGCCGTCGATGCGCGGCCACACCGTCAAGGGCGCCGCCAAGGCCGGGGGCAAGTCATGAGCCGGATCGATGCCACCTTTCGGGCCCTCCACGACCAGCAACGCAAGGCGTTGATACCGTACGTGACCGCCGGCTACCCCTACGCCGACATCACGCCCGCGCTGATGCACGGCATGGTGACCGCCGGCGCCGACATCATCGAGTTGGGGGTGCCGTTTTCCGATCCCAGTGCGGACGGTGCCGTGATCCAGAGGGCGGGCGAACGTGCGTTGTCGCTGGGGATCGGGACGAGTCACGTGCTCGCCATGGTCAGCACCTTCCGCGAACGCAACGACGACACCCCGGTGGTGCTGATGGGCTACGCCAACCCCGTGGAGCGCTACGATCAGAAACACGGAACGAACGCGTTCGTGCGCGATGCCGCCGCCGCGGGCGTCGATGGTCTGTTGATCGTCGACTACCCGCCGGAAGAATGCAACGATTTCGCGGCCACGATGCGAGCCGCCGGGCTGGACCTCATCTTTCTGCTCGCACCGACTTCGACCGAAGCGCGGATGCGGCAGATCTCCCAGGTCGCCAGTGGTTACGTCTACTACGTGTCTCTCAAGGGAGTCACCGGCTCGGGGGCTCTGGATGCCGCCGGTGTGGCAGCCATGCTGCCGCGCATCCGCCAACATGTACACATCCCCGTGGGCGTAGGCTTCGGCATCCGCGACGCTGAAACTGCACGCGCCATTGGGCAGGTGGCCGATGCGGTGGTGATCGGCAGCCGGTTGATCCAGCAGATCGAAGCGCAACCCCACGAACGCGTGGTGCCTGCCGCCATTGATTTCCTGCGACCGATTCGTGCCGCCCTGGACACTTGATCAACCATGCACTTGCCGGTCACTGGCCCCAACCACTCCAGAATGCAGGTGCCGACCGATTCGACCGGTTTCATCTCGCTGGGGATGCACTGATCGGGTCTGCCGGATTCAGGATAATCGACCCCGATCGCGAAGGAGTACCCCGTGAGCTGGCTTGAAAAACTGTTGCCCCCGAAGATTCAGCAATCGGACGCATCCGAGCGCCGTCAGATGCCCGAGGGTCTGTGGATCAAATGCCCGGAATGCGAAACGGTGCTCTACAAGACCGACCTCGAGCAGAATCAGAACGTCTGTCCTCATTGCGGCCACCACCACCGAATCGGGGCACGCGAGCGCTTGAACGTTTTTCTCGATGGCGAAGGTCGTTACGAAATCGGACAGGAAGTCGTTCCGGTCGACGCACTCAAATTCAAAGACAGCCGCAAGTACCCCGAGCGCATCAAGGAGGCCATGGAAAACACCGGCGAGACCGACGCCCTGGTCGTCATCGGCGGTGCCGTTCACTCGATCGGCGTGGTCACAGCCGCCTTCGAGTTCGACTTCATGGGTGGCTCGATGGGCAGCGTGGTGGGTGAGCGCTTTGTGCGTGGTGTCGAGACCGCGATCGAGCAGAAGGTGCCCTTCATCTGCTTCACAGCCACCGGCGGCGCGCGGATGCAGGAAGGACTGTTCTCCCTGATGCAGATGGCCAAGACCAACGCCGCCCTCACTCGCCTGGCCAAGCGGGGGCTGCCGTACATCAGCGTGCTGACCGACCCGACGATGGGCGGCGTCTCTGCCGGTTTTGCGTTCGTGGGTGACGTGGTCATCGCAGAACCCAAGGCGTTGATTGGGTTTGCCGGCCCGCGCGTCATCGAAAACACGGTGCGCGTGAAATTGCCCGAAGGTTTTCAGCGCGCCGAGTTCCTGCAGGAAAAGGGAGCGGTCGACTTGATTTGCGACCGACGGGAACTGCGCGAGCGGATTGCCAAGCTGCTGGCCATGCTACAGCGCCAGGCGGCCGACGCCGTCCAATGAATCGCGCGGCGTGCCTCAGGCTGCGCCGATCACCACCGCATTGCCAAGCAGGCTGGCTTGCAGCGAACCCAGCACGATCGCGATTGCCTGGAGGATCACCACCGCCAGCACGGGTGACAGGTCGATCCCACCGATGTGAGGCAGGACGCGGCGCACGGGCGCCAGGATTGGATCAGCCAGTCGATCCAACACGTCGGATGGCAACGTGCGGTTTTGCATCCACGACAACACCGCCGCAATGATGATGATGGCCGTGGCCACCGACACGGCGAGCTTGGCCACACCCAGCAACGCCAGCACGGGCAACGCTGCCCAACGAGGCAGACCGAGCAACGCGATCAACAGGGCGTACTGCGCGAGCTTCAGAAGCCACGCGCCGAGCAGCCCCGCCAGATCCAGCCGCCCTGCCGGCGGCACCACGCGCTGAAGCGGCAACACCAGCCAGTCGCACAGCGCCTGGACGAGCCGGCCCACCGGATTGCCGAGCGGGATGCGCCACCAACGCATGGCCACCCGCACCAGGCAAGCGGCTCCGACGAGGGTTACCGCAACCTCGACCAGAAAATTCAGAACCTCGTAGAGCAGCATGTTCATGCCGGATTTTGGCGCGCCGATGACGTCGGCTCCGAACCGCATAGGCGTGCGATGATAGCGGGCCCGCCGAACGCGATTCCAGCGATGCCTCCGCTCGTTCTGCATTCCCTTGCACTTTTCCCACTCAACACCGTCCTGTTTCCCGGTGGAGTCCTGCCACTGCGCGTGTTCGAGGTCCGCTACCTTGACATGGTGGGAAAGAGCCACCGGACCGGCGCGCCATTTGGAGTGGTCACCTTGACGGACGGTCAGGAGGTACGAACTGCCGGCGCCCCGCCAGAGCACTTGGCTTCGATCGGCACCTTGGCCCGGATTTCCGCACTGGAGCAGCTGCAACCCGGTCTGATTGCCCTGACTTGCGCTGGAGAACAACGTTTTCGAATCGACCGGCAGGAGCAGCTCAAGCATGGCTTGTGGATCGCCGACGTCACGCTGCTGGACGCGGACACGGTCGTTCCCATACCGGAAGATTTGCGACACACCGCACAGGCCCTCCAGCACGTCTACGACGGCCTGAACCGCCGGGCGCAACGCGCCGACGTGCCTGCCGTCAATGCCCGACAGCTCGACGACTGCGGGTGGGTCGCCAACCGCTGGTGCGAGTTGTTGCCACTTCCCCCCTCGCTCAAGCAGCGCCTGATGAGCCTGGACAACCCTTTGATGCGCCTTGAACTGGTGGCCGACGTGCTCGACCGCACGGGCATCGACGCAGGTCAGTCCGGTTCGCCGACCTCGGGCACCTAGAATCGGGAGTCGAACTCCGATCCCTCGCATCCCGTGTCCGCCCCAGCCCTCGGTGCTGGCGCGTCCAATTCGAGCGCTCGACCGCTCCCACGCCATGACCCAGACCGACGCACCAGCCGCCGCTCCCGAACCGGATGAAAACAAGCTGATCGCCGAGCGACGTGAAAAGCTGCGTGCGATCCGACACCGGCAAGCAACCGGTGGCCCCATCGCTTTCCCCAACGATTTCAAGCCAAAAGACCGTGCAGGGCTCTTGCATCAAGCCCAAGGCGCTACTGAAAAACAAGCAATGGACGCCGCGATCGCTCGTGGCGAGCACGTTCACGTCAGCGTTGCAGGTCGCATGATGCTCAAGCGGGTCATGGGCAAGGCCAGCTTTGCCACGTTGCAGGACGCGACCGGGCGCATCCAGATCTACGTCGCGCGCGATGACGTGGGTGAGCAGGCGTACGAGGCTTTCAAGCACTGGGATCTGGGCGACATCGTGGCGGCCGAAGGACACCTGTTCAAGACGCGCACCGGTGAGCTGTCGATCCATGTGGCTGGGATTCGCCTGCTGACCAAGAGCCTGCGGCCGCTGCCTGACAAATTCCACGGCATGCAGGATCAGGAGCTCAAGTACCGCCGACGGTACGTCGATCTGATCATGGACGACAAGGCACGCCAGCGGTTTGTCGCCCGCAGCACGACGCTGGCGGCGATGCGGGACTTCATGACCGGCCACGGCTTCATGGAAGTCGAGACGCCGATGCTCCACCCGATTCCGGGTGGCGCCAATGCCAAGCCCTTCGTCACGCACCACAATGCGCTCGATCAGGACATGTTCTTGCGAATTGCCCCTGAGCTGTACCTGAAGCGCCTGATCGTGGGAGGCTTCGAACGTGTATTCGAGATCAACCGGAGTTTTCGCAACGAAGGCATCAGCGTTCGGCACAACCCCGAGTTCACCATGATGGAGTTCTACGCCGCCTACTGGAACTACCTCGACCTGATGGACTACACGGAGGAGCTGCTGCGCCACACCGCACGTCAGGCCACGGGCAGTCTGCAACTGAGCTACCAGGGCCGCGCCGTCGATCTGGGTCAAGCCTTCCAACGCCTGACCATTCGGGAGGCGATCCACGCTCACACGGACATCGGAGCCCATGTGGATGACGCGGCAGAACTGATCCGCCGCCTGAAGAAACTGGGCTTGGGCAAGGACGATGACCGGCTGGGTGAGCGCAGTCTGGCCAGCCTGCAGGTGATGTATTTCGAAGAAGAAGTCGAGCAGCACCTTTGGCAACCGACATTCATCATGGAACACCCCACGGAGATCAGTCCACTGGCACGCGCCAACGACACGCGGCCCGATGTCACTGAACGCTTCGAGCTCTACATCACCGGTCGCGAGATCGCCAACGGTTTTTCGGAGCTGAACGACGCCGAGGAGCAGGCAGCCCGCTTTCAACAGCAGGCCGACGCAAAGGACTCGGGCGACGAGGAAGCGATGTATTACGACGGCGACTTCGTGCGCGCGCTTGAATACGGCATGCCGCCCACCGGCGGCTGTGGCGTCGGCATCGATCGCTTGATGATGCTGCTGTCCGACAGTGCGAGCATCCGCGACGTCATCCTGTTTCCGGCCCTGCGACGCGCCGACGACTGAAACGGGCCAGGGCGCTGTGCCCTCAGGCGCCCAGGTAAGCCTTGCGCACCTCGTCGTTGGCAAGCAGGGCGCGGCCGGTGTCCTCGAGCACCACGTGGCCGTTCTCCAGCACGTAACCGCGATCGGCGATCTGCAGCGCCTTGTTGGCGTTTTGTTCGACCAGAAACACCGTCACTCCCTCGCCGCGAATCGACAGGATGATCTCGAAGATCTGGGCGATGATGAGTGGCGCCAGCCCCAGCGTGGGTTCGTCCAGCAACAGCAGGCGCGGCTTGCTCATCAACGCTCGCCCGATCGCCAGCATCTGCTGCTCCCCCCCTGATAGTGTGCCGGCACGTTGGGTGGCGCGCTCCATCAGGCGCGGGAACAGTTCGAACACATGCTCGATGCCGGCCCGGATTTCGTTCTTGTCGAGAAAAAAGCCTCCCATCTGCAGGTTCTCGGTCACGGTCAGGGCCGGAAACACGCGTCGCCCCTCGGGTGAGACGGCAATGCCCTTGCGCATGATCTGGTGCGAAGGTTCGTACGTGATCTCCTCGCCATCGAGATAAATGTTGCCGCTGCTGGCGCGCGGGTTGCCGCAGACGGTCATCAGCAGCGACGTCTTGCCCGCCCCGTTGGAGCCGATCAACGACACGATTTCGCCATGGTTGACGTGCAGGCTCACCTGGTCTACGGCACAGATCGCGCCGTAATGCGTGCTCAGGTTCCTCACCTCCAGCATGGCCGCCATCATTCTTCCCCCAGATAGGCCTTGACCACGCGTGGATCGCTGCGCACAGCCAGCGGTGTCCCCAGCGCGATCGCACGGCCATGCTCCATCACCAGGATCCGCTCCGACACCCCCATCACCAGGCTCATGTCGTGCTCGATCAGAAGCACCGACAGGTCGTACTCTTCGCGCAGCTTCCGGATGAGACCCTGCAGTTCGTTTTTCTCCTGGGGATTGAGGCCTGCCGCGGGTTCGTCGAGCATCAGGACTCGCGGCTCGGTGATCATGCAACGGGCGATTTCCAGTCGCCGCTGATGCCCGTAGGCGAGGTTGCCAGCCTCGCGGTTGGCAAAGGCACGCAGTTCCATGTAATCGAGCCAGTGCAATGCACGCTCCAACGCCCTTTTCTCGCTGATTCGGTAGGCGCGCGTCTGAAACAAGCCTGCCGGCAACGAGGTGCGCAAGTGACGGTGTTGCGCGACCAGCAGGTTTTCCAGCACCGTCATGCTCTTGAACAGGCGAACGTTCTGGAATGTCCGCACCACCCCATGGCGCGCCACCGTGTGGCTGCCCAGACCCGCGATTTCCTTGCCCTGCAGGCGGATGAAACCGGTGCTGGGCCGATAGAAACCGCTGATGCAGTTGAACACCGTCGTTTTGCCCGCGCCGTTGGGGCCGATGATTGCGAAGATTTCACGCTCGCTGACGCCGAAACCGATCCCGTCGACGGCCAGCAGGCCGCCGAAGCGCATGCTCAGACCCTCGACCTGGAGGAAGTTGTCGCCGGCCATCAATCGATCTCCACATGGTGTCGCTTCATGGGCAACAGGCCCTGCGGACGCCACACCATCATGACGATCATCACCAGGCCGAACACCGCCATGCGGTACTCGGCGAACTCGCGCGCAAACTCGGGCAACACGGTGATCAGGATGGCCGCCAGGATCACCCCCAACTGAGAGCCCATGCCCCCCAGCACCACGATGGCGAGGATCAATGCAGACTCGATGAACGTGAACGATTCCGGATTGACGATGCCCTGACGTGCCGCAAAGAAGGCCCCACCGAACCCCGCGAACATCGCGCCCATGGTGAAGGCCGAAAGCTTGATCGTCATCGGATTCAAACCCAGCGATCGGCAGGCAATTTCGTCTTCGCGCAGAGCTTCCCACGCACGCCCGATCGGCATCCGGATGAGGCGGCTCGAAATCCACAGCGTGATGACCGCCAGCAGCAACGCCATCAGGTAGAGAAAGATCACCATGTACATTGAACTGAACTCGAGCCCGAAGAACTGGTGAAACGTGGTGGCACTCTCTGCGCTGGGGTTGCGTGACATCTCCAGACCCAGCAAACTCGGTTTCGGCAACCCAGAAATCCCGTCCGGCCCACCCGTGAAACTGGTCAGGTTGACCAGCAGGAGTCGGATGATTTCACCAAAACCCAGGGTCACGATCGCCAGGTAGTCACCACGCAGACGCAGGACGGGAAAGCCCAGGATGAACCCAAACAGCGCCGAGACGGCCCCTGTGAGTGGCAACGCCTGCCAGAAACTCCAGCCGGCCCAGTGGTACAGCAGTGCAAAGGTGTAGGCACCGGTGGCGTAAAAACCGACGAATCCCAAGTCCAGCAGACCGGCAAAGCCGACCACGATGTTGAGGCCCAGGCCAAGCATGACGTAGATCAAGGCCAGGGTGGCAATGTCGACCGCGTTGCGTCCGCCCAGGAACGGCCAGGTCACGGCTACGATCAAGGTGAACAGCAGCAGCACCCGGCGCTGGCGGAAAGAGATGACTGGCAACGTCGGCCAGGGGATCCGGCGTGTCGTGCGACCGGCAAGCCACGGGCGCAGCATCTGCACCACGAACACCGCCAGGCACGCCCACACGATCTTGTCCCAGTGCGGCAGTATCACCGTACGCACACCGGCGCGCTCCAGGCGCAAACCGAAGATGGGCGTGACCACCAGTGCCGTCAGCACCGTCGCGGTCAGTGCCTGCGCCAGGTTCTCACGCCAGGCGGCGCGGGGTTTGGCAAGCGTGGTGGAGTTCATCAGACTTTCTCCACCTCGGGTTTGCCCAGCAGGCCGCTCGGGCGCACCATCAGCACCAGGACCAGCACGCAGAACGCAACGATGTCCTTGTACTCCGACGAGATGTACGCGGCGGCAAGCGTCTCGGCCACGCCCAGCAGCACGCCCCCCAGCATGGCACCGGGAATCGATCCGATGCCACCAAGCACCGCCGCGGTGAACGCCTTGATGCCGGCAATGAAGCCGATGAACGGGTTGAGCTTGCCGACCGCCAAGGCGATCAGCACGCCGCCCACGGCCGCCAGCACGGCACCCAGCACAAAGGTGAACGAGATCACCCGGTTGGTGTCGATGCCCAGCAGGTTGGCCATCTGCATGTCCTGCGAACAGGCGCGGGAGGCGCGCCCCATGCGCGAGCCACGGATGTAGAGCGTCAACAGAATCATCAACGCCGTGGTGACGAAGATGACCAGCACGCGGGAATACGGAACGAAGATCTCGAAGCCGCCTTCGCCTCCAAAGCGAAAAGCACCCGGAATCAGCGACGGGACGGCCATGTCGCGCGCTCCCTGGCCGAGCGCGACCCAGTTTTGCAGGAAAATCGACATGCCGATGGCCGAAATCAGGGGTACCAGCCGCGGACTGCTGCGCAGTGGCTTGTACGCCAGCTGATCGACAACGAAACCGTACACCCCGGTGATGAGCGCCGCCATCACGATCATCGCCGCGATCACGAGCCATATCGGCAATCCGCTCTGCACGCCGATCGCCGACAACGTGACCAAGCCAACGTAGCCGCCGATCATGTAGATCTCGCCATGCGCGAAATTGATCATTCCGATGATGCCGTACACCATGGTGTAGCCGATCGCGATCAGCGCGTAGATGGCGCCCAGCGAGATGCCGTTGAACAGCTGCTGGATCAGTTGGGGCACGAGGTCAGACATGCGGAACCTCTCGATAGGCGAAGGGGTCGGGGGCGAGCAGGCAAGCGGTCACGCGACGAACGACGCCCCGGAATCACCCCATCGGGCGAGGGGAAACACCGGGGCGTCAGGTCAGACCCTGGAAACGGGCAACGAGGTTACTTGACGACCGTCTTGCTGCCGTCCTTGTGCCACTCGAACACCTGGAATTCGAACGACTTCAGGTCGCCCTTCTTGTCCCAACTGACGGGCCCCAGCGGGGTTTCGAAGGTGGTCTTGTGCATGTAGTCGGCAACCTTCTTGGCGTCGTCACCGACGGCCTTGATGCTGTCCAGGATTACCTGCGTCGCGGCATAAGCGGTCAGCTGGAACGCTCCCGATGGGTCACGCTTCTTGTCCTTGAATGCCTTGACCACCGCAGCGTTCTTTGGATTGGAAGCGAAGTCGGCCGGCAGCGTGAGCAGCATGCCCTCGGCAGCCGGACCCGCGATGGCGTTGATCTCCGGGTTGCCGACACCCTCCGGACCCATCATCTTGACCTTCAATCCCTGCTCGCCCGCCTGGCGCAGCAGCAACCCCATTTCAGGGTGGTAGCCACCGTAGTAAACGAAGTCGACGCCCGCGCTCTTGAGCTTGGTGATGATCGCCGAGTAATCGCTGTCACCGGCGTTGATGCCTTCGAACAGCACCACATCAACGCCCGCTTTCTTCAGGTCGTCGCGCACGGCCGAGGCGATGCCCTGGCCGTAGGACTGCTTGTCGTGCAGCACGGCGACCTTCTTGGGCTTGACCTTCTGGATGATGAACTTGGCGGCCGCCGGCCCCTGCTGGTCATCACGCCCGATGGTGCGAAAGATATAGTGGTAGTTCTTGCCATCGGTGAGAGCAGGAGACGTCGCCGAAGGCGTGACCACCACGACACCCTCGTTGTTGTAGATGGGAGCCGCAGCAATCGCGGCGCCCGAACACACGGGTCCGACCACGTAATGGATCTTGTCGTTGATCACGCGGTTGGCAGCCACCGGGCCTTGCTTGGGCTCGCAGGCGTCGTCCACGGTGACGACTTCGACCTTCTTGCCATTGATGCCGCCGGCGGCATTGACCAATTCAACCGCCGTGTTCACGCCTTCCTTGACCATGTCACCGTATTGAGTCAGCGGACCGGTGGCGGGAACAACCGTGGCAATCTTGATCTGCGCGTGGGCCGGGAGCA
>CAZGOL010000091.1:7042-10606 GCA_964527755.1 uncultured Ottowia sp. | reverse complement strand
CACCGCGCGCAGCAGCCGCACCCCGCGCTGCTCGTGCCCCAGGTGGCGCGGCAGTTGCTCGGCCGGCGTGGTGCCCTTGCCCAGGTCGTGCACCAGGCAGGCCCAGCGCACCGCCAGCGGCGCCTGCAACTGCACGGCGATGCGCAGCACCTGCATCACGTGCGCGCCGGTGTCCACCTCGGGATGATGGGCCGGCGGCTGCGGCACGCCCCACAGCCGATCGAGTTCGGGCAGCACCACGGCCAGTGCGCCGCAGGCACGCAGCACTTCGAACAATCGCTCAGGGTGCGCCTCCATCAGCCCGCGTGCCAGCTCCTGCCACACGCGCTCTGGCACCAGTTGCGCGGCTTCGCCGGCCAGCACCATCTCGCGCATCAGCGCCAGCGTCTCGGGCGCGACGCCGAAGTCGTGAAAGCGCGCGGCAAAGCGCGCCACCCGCAGGATGCGCACCGGATCCTCGCGAAACGCCGCCGTCACGTGGCGCAGCACGCGCGCGCGCAGATCGCGCTGGCCGCCGAACGGATCGATCAAACCGGAATCCGACGGCTTTTGCCCTTCAACGCCCGCCCAATCTGCCAAAGCAGCTATCGAATTGATAGTCAAATCGCGGCGCGCCAAATCCTCTTGCAGCGTCACGTCGGGACTGGCGAACACGGTGAAGCCGCGATAGCCGCGCCCGCTCTTGCGCTCGGTGCGCGCCAGCGCGTATTCCTCGTGTGTCTCGGGGTGCAGAAACACCGGAAAGTCGCGCCCCACCGGCACGAAGCCGCGCGCCACCATCTGCTCGGGCGTGGCGCCCACCACCACCCAGTCGCGGTCCTGCACCGGCAGGCCCAGCAGCCGGTCGCGCACCGCACCGCCGACCATGTAAATTTGCATGAGTGGCAGTGTAGAAGAGCGACTGCCCGCCGATCCACCCACCTCACCGACCACCATGATCGTTCAAAACCCCCGTGCCAGTCGTCAGCCCTGGGATCCAGCGCTGCAATCCCTGCTCAGCCTGCAGGCCAGCCGCGCCGCGCGCACGCGCCTGGCCGGCTGGCGCGTGCTCTGCGAAGGCGCCACGCCCGCGTGGTCGCTGCCCGGTCTGGCGGCGGCGCTGGGCGTGGCCAGCGTGACCATCAAGGACGAGTCGCAACGCTCGAGCCTGGCCAGCTTCAAGGTACTGGGTGCGCCCAACGCGCTGCTGTTGCTGCTGGCACGGCGCCGGCCCGAGCTGGCCGACGTGAAGCCGGCCGAACTGCTGGCGGGCGTGCACGCCGGCGCGCTGCACGACTTCACCGTCATCGCCGCCACCGACGGCAACCACGGCCGCGGACTGGCCGCCGCGGCACGCAGCGTGGGCTGCCGCTGCGTGATCGTGTTGCACGCGCTGGTGAGCGCGGAGCGCGAGCAGGCCATCGCCGCACTGGGCGCCGCCATCGTGCGCGTGGCGGGCAACTACGACGACTCGGTCGCCGAGGCCGAGCGCCTGGCGCGCACCAACGGCTGGGAAGTGGTGTCCGATACTTCATACCAGGGTTACCAGGACGTGCCCCGCGACGTGATGCAGGGTTACGGCGTCATCGTCGACGAACTGCTGGAGCACAGCGGCACGGCCACCACCGGCAACTGCCCCTGGACCCACGTGCTGCTGCAGGGCGGCGTGGGGGCGTTTCCGGCGGGTATCGTCGCGCCGCTGTGGCAGCGCTTCGGCGCCGCACGCCCGCGCTTCATCGTGGTCGAGCCCGAGCAGGCCGACTGCCTGCTGCAAAGCGCGCTGCAGGGGCGCCCCGCACGCGCCAGCGGCGACACCCACTCGCTGATGGCGGGCCTGGCCTGCGGCGAGACCTCACCGCTGGCGTGGCGCTTCCTGCAGCCCGCCGTCGACGCCTTCATGACCGTGCCCGACGCCCAGGCCGAACAGGCCATGCGCGTGCTGGCCGAAGGGCGCCACGGCGACGTGCCGATCGTCGCCGGCGAATCGGGCGCCGCCAGCCTGGCGGGGCTGCTGGTGCTGCGCGGCGATGCGGCGGCGCGGCAGTCGCTGGCCCTGGGCGCCGACGCCCACGTGCTGCTCATCAACACCGAAGGCGCCACCGCCCCGTCGCTGTACGCCCAACACGCCGGTCGCGACCACGCCCAGGTGCTGGCCGCGCAGCAGGCCTGGTTGCGCGCTCACCCCTGATGGCGTGCCGTCGTCGGCGTGGCCTCGCCTCACGCGCTACAGTGGTCGCACCATGCACGCTGTCGATCCACACGCGCCCGCCACCTCCACGCAGCACGCGCTGCACGGCCACTACCCGCCCGCCACCACCGTTGAGCAGTTCCGCCAGCATCTGGCCGCCGTGCATGCCCGCATCGAGGCGGCGTGCCGGCGCGCGGGGCGCGATGCGGCGGGCGTGCGTCTGCTGCCCGTCAGCAAGACGGTGGACAGCGCACGCATCCGCCTGGCCGTTGCGGCCGGCTGCCACCAGCTGGGCGAGAACAAGGTGCAGGAGGCGCACCGCAAATGGCAGGAGCTGGCCGATGTGCCCGAGTTGCGCTGGTCGGTCATCGGCCATCTGCAGACCAACAAGGCCAGGCTGGTGGCGCAGTTCGCCAGCGAGTTTCAGGCGCTGGACAACCTGCGCGCGGCCGCCGCGCTGGACCGCCATCTGCAGTCCGAGGGGCGCGCGCTGGACGTGCTGGTGCAGGTCAACACTTCCGGCGAAGACAGCAAATGGGGACTGGCACCGGAGGCGGTGGCGGGCTTTCTGCAGGCGCTGCCGGCCTTTTCGGCGCTGCGCGTACGCGGGCTCATGACGCTGGCGTTGTTCTCCAGCGATGCGGCGCGCGTGCGCGAGTGTTTCGTGCGGTTGCGCGCGCTGCGCGAACGCCTGCGGCAGGGCGCGCCAGCCGGGATCGCGCTGGACGAGCTGTCGATGGGCATGTCGGGCGACTTCGAACTCGCCATCGAGGAAGGCGCCACCGTGGTGCGCGTGGGCCAAGCCATCTTCGGCGCGCGCGCGGTGCCCGACAGCGCCTACTGGCCGGGGGCGCTGTGAGGGAGACTGGCCCGGCGTCGCGCCGCCGGCGATGCGATCACTTGACCCGATGCAGGGTATTGCGGTCGGTGTGGTGCATTTCCTTGCCGATGGCGGCCAGCTTGAGCAGCAGGTCCGAGGTGTAGCTCAGCGTGCCGTCGTCGTGCACGGTGAAGGTGCTCTTGAAGTCCTTGAGCTCGGCGCGCTCCATGAGGTACTTGTTCTGCAGGATGCCGTAGCTCGCATCACCCGGCTTGGCGTTGAAGTGCAGCACCGTGTCGCGCGGCTTGGCACCGCTGCCCGCGAGGATGGCGATGCCGCGCCCGAACACCACGGCGCGCATGATCTGCCCCGCCGCCTTGTCCCACAGCATGTAGCCCACTTCGTCGTGAAACGGGTCCATTGCTTCCTCGCCGTGGCGCCACGCGGTCATCTTGTAGTTCACGCCCTCCAGCCCCTGCTTGCCGTTTTCCGTCTTCGGGATGGGGTGAAACCAGGCCTTCTCGAAGTAGCCGGTTTCACCGGTCACGTCGTCCTGGTTGTGATACGAGAGATCGAC
>CAZGOL010000091.1:0-6942 GCA_964527755.1 uncultured Ottowia sp. | reverse complement strand
CCGGCCTGCGCGATGCGGGCGTGCCCATGCCCACGCTGCGCGAGTTGCTGTGGCCCGGTGGGCGGCGCGTGCCGGGCGCGCCCCTGCCCAGCGCCGACCCGCGCCCGGCCTGGCTGCGCGCGCCCCAGAGCGGCCTGCGCGCCACCTGGCTGGGCCATTCCACCGTGCTGCTGGAGCTGGACGGCTGGCGCGTGCTGACCGACCCGGTGTGGGGCCGGCGGGCCTCGCCACTGATTGGCGTGGGGCCCAAGCGTTTTCAGCCCGTGCCCATCGCGCTGCGCGATTTGCCGGCGGTGGATGCCATCGTGATCTCGCACGACCACTACGACCACCTGGACTTCCCCACCATCAAGGCGCTGGCACACTCCAACACGCCCTTCGTCACGGCGCTGGGGGTGGGCGCGCACCTGCAGGCCTGGGGCATCGCGCCCGAGCGCATTCACGAGCTGGACTGGTGGGAGCGCTGGCGCGTGCCAGGCACCGGCATCGAGATCACCGCCGCGCCCTCGCAGCACTTCAGCGGCCGCACGCTGAAATCGCGCAACAGCACGCTGTGGTCGTCGATGGTGGTGCAAGGGACACGTCACGCGGTGTTCTTCAGCGGCGACACGGGCCTGTCGGATGAATACGCTGCCATCCGCGCGCGCCTGGGCCCGTTCGACCTGGCGCTGCTGGAGGTGGGCGCCTTCCATCCCGCCTGGGGCGACATGCATCTGGGCCCCGAGCACGCGCTGGAGGCGCTGGCGCTGCTGGGCAACCCGCCCCTGCTGCCGGTGCACTGGGGCACCTTTGCCCTGGCCATGCACGACTGGGACCAGCCGCCCGAGCGCCTGCTGGAGCTGGCCCCGCGCTTTGGCGCGCACCTGGTGATGCCGCGCCTGGGCCAGGCGGTGGAGCCGGCGCACACCGAGCGGGTGCAGCCGTGGTGGCGTCAGGGCCAGGCGCCGCAAGGCACGCCCCAGCCGGTGGCCGAGCCCGCGCCGCCGCTCACGCCCGCGCAGGCCGCACGCCTGGATTGGCCGGGCGACTGACGCCCCGCGTCAGCGCGCCGCGCGGTAGGGCTCTTCAAACGCGATGAAGTCGTGCTCGGCCAGCGCGGCGTCGATCCAGGCCTTGACGCCCGGCAGCGCGCACACGCGGTCGATATAGGCCGTGATGTTGGCCGGCAGCGGTAGCGCGAAGCTGCGAAAGCGCATCATCACCGGCGCGAAGTAGGCATCGGCAATGCCAAATTCGCCAAACAGCATGGGGCCGCCGTGCTGGGCCAAAAGCTCTTGCCACATGGCCACCAGACGGCCCACGTCGGCACGCACGCCGGCGTTGTCGCACCAGATGATGGCGCCCACCTCGGGCAGGCGCGCCTCGATGTTCATGCCGCAGGCCGAACGCAGCGCGCCGAAACCCGAGTGCATCTCGGCGCAGACGCTGCGCGCGCGGGCGCGGGCCCGAGCGTCGCGCGGCCACAAATGCAGATCAGGAAATTTCTCGGCTACGTATTCGGCAATCGCCAGCGAGTCCCACACGGCGAAGTCGCCGTCCACCAGCAGCGGCACCTTGCCCGCCGGCGCCAGCCCGCCCAGGCGGCGCTTGAAGTCGGAATCCGCCGAGAACGAGTCGAAGCGCAGCTGCACCTCCTCGAACGGGATGCCCGCCTGCTTGAGCAGCACCCAGGGGCGCATGGACCAGGACGAATAATTCTTGTTGCCGATGTAGAGTTTGAGCATGGGTTCGTTCCAAAACCGGGTGTCCGCGAGCCGTCAGCGCCCGGCCGAGCGGCGGTAGCTGTCGAGCCGCGCCGCCGGGCCGTCGGCGCCCAGCATGCGCGGGCCGACGGCGGTGACCGGAGCGGCGGCGATGCCGAGCTCCGACAGACCGGGCAGCGTGCCGCTGGCGACATTGGGCACTTTCATCGAATCGAGGTTGTCGCGGCTCATCAGCGTGCGCCCGGGCAGCCATTCCATGACCAGCGCCTGCAGACGGCCAAGCAGCGCCGGCAGGCCGATGATGGGCCGGCCGCGCCCGCCGCGCACGCCCGCCCAGGCGCCAGCGGCAGCCGCCAGTTCGCGCAGGCTCCAGACGTCGGGGCCGTACAGCTCGTAGGTCTGCCCGATGGTGGCGCGCTGGTGCAGGCAATGCGCCAGCGCTTCGGCCACGTCGCGCACCCAGACGGGCTGAAAGCGTGCGTCGGCCGCTGCCAGCGGAATGAGCGGAAACACGCGTTGCAGTCCAGCCAGCAGGTTCAGAAAGCGATCGTCGGTGCCGAAGATCACGCTCGGGCGCAGCACCGTCAGGTCAAGCTGCCCGGCCTCGGCCGCCGCGCGCAGCGCCGCCTCGCCGGCGGCCTTGCTGCGCTGGTAGTGCGAGGGGCCGTCAGCGGTGGCGCCCAGCGCGCTCACGTGCACCACGCGGCGCACGCCGGCGGCGCTGCACGCCGCCGCCAACTGGCGCGGCAGCTCGACGTGCACGCGCTCGAACGCGGCGGCACTGCCGTGCAGGATCGCGATCAGGTTGACCACCGCGTCGTGGCCGGGCAGCAGGCGCGCCAGGACACCGGGCTGCAGCACGTCGGCCTCGACCAGCGTCGCGCAGGGCAGTGGCCAGAGCCCGCGCGCCGAGACCAGGCGTCGCGTGGGCACCGTGGCCACGTCGTCGGCACGCTGCAACTGCTCGATCAGGTGGCGGCCGACAAAGCCGGAACCACCCAGAACCAGGATCCTGGAGGGCATCTCGATCACTCCTCTATCAATAGCGCCTCCAGCTTGCCTCGCAAGCCTAAGAGGCCGTTTTTGCATTCAACATTCAAGGCAAGTCGCGGGTCAGCGCCACTTCGCCCGCGGCCGCGGGCCCGATGGTGCCCAGGCGCCCCTTGAGCGACTGCGCCCGCTCGCTCAGCAGCACGGCGTAGTCGATGGTGTTGGAGAGCACCTTCTTGACGTAGTCGCGCGTCTCGGCAAACGGCACGTTCTCGGCCCAGATGGCGCCCTCGATCGAAGGCCCGTTGCGCCACGCCCGCGGGCGGCCGGGTCCGGCGTTGTAGGCGGCGGCAGCCATCGGCAGCGAGCCACGGAATTCGTCGAGCGCGAGCTTGAGGTAGTTGGTGCCAATGGCGATGTTGGTGTCCAGCTCGTTGATCATCGACGGCGTGAAACCGTCCAGCCCGATCCTGCGCGCCGTCCAGCGCGCGGTGGCGGGCATGATCTGCATCAGGCCCGAGGCGCCGACGTGCGAGCGCGCATCCATGATGAAGCGGCTCTCCTGGCGGATCAGGCCATACACGTAGGCCGGGTCGAGCCCGATCGCCTGTGCCTGGCGCACCACCTGCGCCTGGTGCGGCATCGGAAAGCGCTGCTGTAGGTCGGTGAAGCCCTGGATGCGCTCGCTGGTGTTGATGCAGCGGTCCCACACCTGCCGCTGGCAAGCCAGCTCGGCGGCGGCGTAGAGCTGGCGGTCGCTCATGCCGCCCGGCTCGTGCAGGTTGCTCCAGTAGTTCCACTCGCGCACGCCCTCGGCGCGCAGACCAATCTGGATCGCCAGCAGCGCGCGCGCCAGGCCCGGATGCTGGCGCGCCGCCTCACGCTCCTCGGGCGTGAGCGGCGCCGGCGCGGGCGGGGTCGCGATGGGCCGACCCAGCTCTTCCAGCGCGAGCTTTTCATAGAAGCCGCGGCCGTTGGCAATCGGCTCCAGCCCCTGGCGCGCGCTTTCGCGCGCCTCGTCGGATCGGGCCAGCGCCAGTCGTGCACGCGCCAGCCAGTAGGTCCAGGCGGGCTCCTGGCGTGCGGGGGCGCTCATCGCCTCGATCGCCGTGCGCACGGCACGCCACTGACCCTGGCGCAGGGCGGCGCGCACGTTCCAGGCGAGCAGTTCGTCGTTCAGGTCCTGGGCCCGCGTGACCTTGGCAAAAAAACCGGTCGCGTCGTCGCGCAGCTTGAGCGCTGCCTGCTTGCCGATCAGGGCCCACAGCCAGTTGCGCTCCTCGGGCGTGAGCTGCACGCTCCACTTGTTTTCCAGCAGGCTGGCGGCCTGGTAGGCGTCCTGCACCGCCACGCGGATCAGCGCCAGCACGATCAGCTCGCGTCCCTTGCCGGTGGCCACCGCGGCGCGGCCGGCCAGATAGCGCGCCGCGCCGTTGCTGATCTGCGCCACGGTGGTGGCGGCTTCGGCCGATTCGAGCGCCACGGCCGAGCGCGCCAGCCCGGGGCGGCCCGCCTCCATCGCCAGCCGCGCCTTCATCCAGATGTCGGCCGCCTGCAGCCGGCCGGCCTGGCGCAGCAGGCTGGCCGCCAGCAGGCAGCCGTCACCCTCGCCGCGCTGCTCCAGCCAGTCGCGGCGCACCTGCTGCGCCGCTTCGGCACTGACGACGCCCTGTTGCGCCTGCATGGCCGTGGCGTAGCAGCGCAACTCGGGATCATCGCGCATGCGAAAGCGCGCATGCTCGGCGGCGAAGCCGGGCCAGTCGCGTCGCCGGCCCAGCAGCAGCAACCAGTCGTTGCGCAGGCGGTCCTCCTGGTAGGTGCCGGCCCAGCGCTCCAGAAAGTCCTGCACCTCGGACGCGCTGGCCTCGTCCAGCCGCGCCTTCAAGTCCCAGTAGGCGGCCCAGGGTTCGAGCGCGTGGCCGCGCGCCCGCGGCAGCAAGGCGGCCAGACGCGCCTTGTCGCGCCGCCGGAAGGCGTCCTGCATGTCCAGGATCACCCGGTCGGCGGGCGTGGTGGCGGCGGACGGCTCCACCGTGGATTCCGTCGTTGCCGTTTGCGCGCGCGCCGGGTGCCCCGCCATGATGCAGATCACGAAAGACAGCAACAGAGGTGTCAGAATCCCGGTCCAACGCATCAGCCGATTATGAACAAATCGTTTGAAAAAAAGGCATTGCGCGAGCGTTTGGTGTACGAACGACAGCGCCTGCCCGATCACCTGGAACGCAGCGCCCTGCTGCAAAACGTGCTGCGCATCTGGCTGGTGGATCAGCCCCACACCGTGATCGGGGCGTACTGGCCCATCAAGGGCGAGTTCGACCCGCTGCCCGCGCTGCACCGCTGGAAGGAAGACGGCGAACTGATGGACGAGCCCCAGCGCCGCCGCATCGGCCTGCCCGTGGTCGACAAGCGACACCGCACCCTGAGTTTCCACGCCTGGTATCCAGGATGCGTGATGGAAGAGGACGCGTACGGCATCCCCAAGCCCAAGGACACCGAACTGCTGGCGCCCACGCTGCTGGTGGTGCCCTGCGTCGGCTACGGGCCGGGAGGCTACCGGCTGGGCTACGGCGGCGGTTTCTACGACCGCACCCTGGCCGCGTTGGAGCCGCGGCCATCCACGCTGGGGCTGGGCTTCACCTGCGGTTACCTGGACGAGTTGGAGCCCGAGCCGCACGACCAGCCGCTGGACGCGATCCTGAACGAAAACGGGGTGGTCTGGCCGGTGTGACTGCAGGGCAATCGCCCACGATCTCCCTGGTGCCGTTCCCGGTTGCTCGCACCCCGTGCGCGCGGCGGTTCAAACCTTCGTCAGGCACGAGCGTCCCCCTCCCCCGTCACCGCCCGCGTCGCGACGGCCTGCGCGGCCAGCCAGTCGGCGAAGGCGCGCACTTCGGGGCGCTGGGTGCTGTGCGGTGACACCAGCACCCAGTAGGCCATGGGCGAGACCAGGCGGGCGTTGGGGTGGGCATCGGGCGCGAACACCTCCACCAGTTCACCACGCGCCAGGCTCTCGGCCACCAGCGGCGGGCGCGCCAGCACGATGCCCTGGCCCGACAGCGCCGCCTGCACCATCTGATACGCGTAGTTGAAGCTGAGCCAGCGCTTGGGCTGGGCGTGGTGCAGACCGTTGGCGTCGAGCCAGCGGCGCCAGGTCAGCCACTGCAGGTGCGGGGTGTAGGCGTCGGCGGCCTCGATCAGGGTGTGCGCCAGCAGGTCCTTGGGCGCGCGCAGCGGCGGACCGCTCTGGAGCAGCCAGGGGCTGGCCATGGGCGTGACCGATTCGCCAAACAGGCGCTGGGCCTGGGCGGGCATGCGCTCGGGCGGGGCGTAGCGCACGGCCACGTCGATGTCGGTCACTTCCAGGTCGACTGCGCTGTCGCTGGCCTCGATGCGGATGTCGATGTCGGGGTGGTCGCGCTGGAAGGCCTCGAGCTTGGGGATCAGCCACATCGAGGCAAACGAGGCGAAGGTGGTGACCGACACGTGGCGGCGTCCGGCATTCTGGCGAATGTGACGCACCGCCGCGTCGATGCGCGGCAGCGCCTGGCCCACCGCGGTGAGCAGCTGGGTGCCGGCCTCGGTCAATTCGACCGCGCGCGTGTGGCGCAGAAAGAGCGGCACGCCGACGTCGTCCTCCAGCGCCTGGATCTGCCGGCTGACGGCCGACTGGGTAAGAGCCATCTCCTCGGCCGCCAGGCGAAAGTTGAGGTGGCGCGCCACCGCCTCGAAGGCGCGCAGATGCCCGGCCTGGATGGGGCGCGAGCGCAGGTGGGTTTGCGAATGGAGCACGGGAGCATTGATGCAGACTTGGAATCAATAGCGTGGCGGGATTTCATTGGACTGTCAATGAGGATCGGCGGATCATTGGCCCATCGGATTCATTCCCGGATCGGTTTTCACAGGAGCCCGTCATGTCTGCCGCCCACCGGCCTTCTTCACCCAGCCTGTCCCTGTCCCCGGGCATCGGCGTGACGCTGCAGCCGGGCCAGGCACGCACCTTGCGCGTGCCGGCCGCCGGCCTGCTGCGCGTGACGCAGGGTGCGCTGTGGGCGACACGGCGTGGCACCCACGTCAGCGACCTGCCCGATGACCTCCACGTGGTCGCCGGCCAGCCGCTGACGCTGCGCGCGGGCGATGCGGTGGTGATCGAGCCCATTCACCTGACGCCGTCGCACGCAGCGCAAGTGGCACCCGCGACTTTTCTGTGGCAGCCCGCCGGCGGACGCTGCGCCGGTGCGCTGCGCTGGCT
>CAZGOL010000090.1:0-10639 GCA_964527755.1 uncultured Ottowia sp. | reverse complement strand
TTGTACTCGCAGCCGATCCAGCCCGAATAGCCGATGCGGTCGAGGAACTTGAACAGGAACGCGTAATTGATCTCGCCCGTGCCGGGTTCGTTGCGACCCGGGTTGTCGGCCAGTTGCAGATGCGCAATGCGCGGCAGGTGCCTTTGCAGCGTCGCAGCCAGCTCGCCTTCCATGCGCTGCATGTGATAGATGTCGTACTGCAAAAAGGCGTTGTCGGCACCGATCTCGTCGAGTACCGACAGGGTCTGCCCGCTGCCGTGCAGATAAAAATCCGGAATGTCGAAGGTATTGATTGGTTCGACCAGCAGCTTCAGTTCGGCCTGCTTCAGCGCACCCGCGGCAAACCTCAGGTTGTCGACGAGGGTCCGCCGCAGCAGCGCGTCGGACACGCCAGGGGGCGCCTTGCCAGCCAGGCAGTTGAGCATCTGCACGCCGAGCACCTTGGCGTAGGCGATGGCCTCGGCCACGCCGGCGCGAAATTGATCCACTCGGCCGGGGTGGCAAGCAATGCCACGCTCGCCGGCGTCCCAGTCGCCGGCGGGCAGGTTGTGCAGCACCGGCTTCAGGCCGTGGGCGTCCAGCCGCGCGCGGAGGTCTTCCGCCCGGAAGGCATAGGGAAACTGGAACTCGACGGCCTTGAACCCGTCGCGCGCCGCCAGGGCAAAACGTTCGAGAAACGGCACTTCGTTGTAGAGCATCGTCAGATTGGCGGCCAGTTGCGGCATCGTTGGGCACTCCTTGGTTTCAATCCAGCATCGACACGGCGGTCTCCCCGGGGCACATCATGCTTGTTCGCGGCCAGTTCCTCGAGTTCGGTCACGTTGTCGATCTGGGTGCCATCGAAATGTGGATCACCCCAGGCCGAACCGAGCGCGTGTGGATAAACCCATCATGCCGGACTTGACCGGGAACGTCTGGACGATCTTTGCGGGCACTCCGGATGTGCATTCGTACCTGCTGAGCCGAAGCTCCTCACCGTACCGCAAAGTGCTCGACTGCCCGCGTGCGACCGCGCTCGTTGTACGCGATGGCGACGCTGGGCCCCAGCGACAGCAGCAGCAGGCCCCAGGGCAGGGGCAGACCCTGCGCCACGGCCCAGGGACCGAGGGCGGTGCAGATCAGTACGACCCCGGCCAATGCGGCTTGCCGGTCGGCCGCGCGCGTGGCGTGGCGGTGCAGCGCCCAGACCGAGACGATGAAGATCGCCAGCGGAATGGCCACCGCGTTGATGGCGGCGCTGGCGGTGGCGGTGTCGGGCGGTGTCTTCATGGCGTCGGCCACCACTTCCAGCCCGCTGCCCACGGCGGCTAGCGCGGCAAAGCTCAGGTAGTGGCCGTAGCCCCAGAAAAAGGCGCGCTCGCGGTGCCGGTGCAGCGCCTCGCCCGAGGGCAGCAAGAAGTACATCCACCACAGGCAAAAGGCCAGCAGCGTGCAGCCCAGGCCCACCAGGGCCAGTTCGGCCGACAGGCCGCTGGCCTGCACCAGGTTGCCGATGGCGTTGGCCGCGCCCAGGATGCTCTCGCCCAGGATGATGATGACGAAGCCGCTGTAGCGCTCGGCGATGTGGTGCGCGTGCCAGGGCGTGGCGACCCTGGACTCGGCCCATGGCGGCACGGCCAGCTCGGCCACGATCAACGCGATCAGCGTCGGCCAGGCCCAGCCGGGCGGCAGCCAGCCGCCGACCACCGCCACCGCGCGCACGATCCACAGCACCTGCACGAAGGCCACGCCGCCGGCATAGCGCAGGCAGGTGGCGCGCCGCCGCGGGTCGCCCTGCGCCGCGCGCAGCCATTGCACGCACAGCGGCAGGCGCATGGCCACGTAGCCGGCCACGCCCAGCGTGGTGTCGCCCTTGAACAGGCCCGGCACGCCGGTGGCGAACACCAGCGCGCCCACCATCTGCAGCAGCGTCAGCACGCGGTAGCTCACGTCGTCGTTGTCGTAGGCGGAGGCGAACCACGTGTAGTTCATCCACGCCCACCAGATGGCGAAGAACGCCACCGCATAGCCGGGCAGGGTGGCCAGCGCGTGGCCGGCGCCTTCGGCATGGTGCAGCTGCGACGCGGCCGTTGCCACGGCGACAACGAAGGTCAGGTCGAACAACAGCTCCAGCGGTGTGGCGGTGCGGTGCGGCTCGTGGATGTCGCGCCCGCGCGTGGCCTTGGTGTGGACTGGCGTGGCGGCGCTGTGTTCGCTCATGAGGGCTCCCGGCTCGTGTGGCGCGATCGCCGGCGATGGTAAGGCAAGCGACTGGGGTGGCAGCTGCGTTCTTGGCCGAGCCCGACTGGACCAATCCTTGGTGTGGGTCCTTGGCTGGGCGGTCCGATGACGGGCGCAATCCGGTCACAGACACAGCACAGCGACCAAGCCCGCGGATCGATCTGCGAAAACGGCTCGGCCGTTTTGTTGACGTGCCGTCATGCCGCGCTGACCGTGACGACCCGCGTTTTCAGCGGGTTGGGGCCAGCCTGCGAAGCTGTGGGGTGGGTACTGCCGGATTTGGGATCGATCCACCACCGAATCGGTCACCCGATCGCCGGATCGACCCGCCCGGCGGCATGCGTCGGGGGTACGCAAAAAAAGGGACTGCAACCCGGAGAGTGCAGTCCCTTGCATGGATGGCGCGGCTGGCAGGATTCGAACCCACGACCCCTTGGTTCGTAGCCAAGTACTCTATCCAACTGAGCTACAGCCGCGCGAAGTTGCGCATTATATAGGTGAAGCCAGGCCATTGGCGGCTCCTGCAGGGCGTCACGCCCACCGTCAATCGGGCAGGAAAAGTTGCTGCAGATCGCTCAGAAAATCGAAGCCCCGTGCGGTCGGCCGCACGACATCGCCCTCGCGCTGCAGCCAGCCGCGACGCTCGCCCTGCTCCAGGGTGGTGGCGATGTCTGCCAAGGGCAGTCCGGTGCGTTCGCCGTACTGGGACACCGCAAACCCGTCCTTGAGGCGCAGCGCCCCCAGCATGAACTCGAAGGGCAGGTCGCGCCGCGCCACCTCCGTGGTCTGGGCGATGGCATCGCCCGCCAGCGCGCGCTCCATGTACTGCTCGGGCTGTCGCCAGCGCACCTGGCGCACGATGCGGTGCGCAAAGCTGATCTTGCCGTGAGCACCGGCGCCGAGCCCCAGGTAGTCGCCGAACCGCCAGTAATTGAGGTTGTGCACGCAGCGATGGCCTGGTCGGGCGTAGGCCGACACCTCGTAACGCTCCATGCCAGTTCCCGCAGTCTGCTCGGTAATCCGATCCAGCATGTCCCAGGCCAGGTCCGGGTCGGGCAGGCGCGGCGGGAACTTGGCGAAGACGGTGTTGGGCTCGATGGTCAGGTGATAGATCGACAGGTGCGGTGGGGCGAAAGACAGCGCGGTGCGCAGGTCTTCGTCCAGCCCGGCCAGCGTCTGACCCGGCAGCGCGTACATGAGATCGAGATTGAAGGTGTCAAAGGCGCGGGCCGCCTCTTCGAGCGCGGCCCGCGCCTGGGCGCCGTCGTGCACCCGGCCGATCGCGCGCAGCTGCCGGTCGTCGAAGCTTTGCACGCCGACCGACAGGCGCGTCACCCCCGCGTCACGAAATGCGGCGAAGCGCTCGCGCTCGAAGGTGCCCGGGTTGGCCTCCAGCGTGATCTCGCAGCCCGCAACGAGCGGTAGGCGCGCCCGAACGCCCGCCAGCAGCCGCTCGATCACCTCGGGCGCGAACAGACTGGGGGTGCCGCCGCCCAGGAACACGCTCGCCACCGGTCGTCCCCACACCAGTGGCAGGCTCGCTTCGAGGTCGGCCAGCAGCGCATCGACATAACGCCGCTGCTGGGCCAGGGCATCCACGCCGGGCTGCAGCTCGTGCGAGTTGAAGTCGCAGTACGGGCACTTCTTCAGGCACCAGGGAATGTGCACATAGAGCGCCAACGGCGGCAGCGAGGGCAGCTGCAATGCACCCGGTCCCATCATCCGGATGACGTCGGCCGCCGGGCTCACAGCCAGCGCTCGCGCATCAGGCTCACCATGGCCGCCACCGCCCGGCCCCGGTGACTGTGCGCGTTCTTGATCTCGGCCGGCAACTCGGCAAACGTCCTGCCCAAGGCGGGGATGAACATCACCGGATCGAAACCGAAGCCACCGGCACCACGCGGCTCGTGAACGATCTCTCCGGCCACCCGACCGACGGCGATCAATGGTTCGGGATCGTCTGCGTTGCGCAGCGCCACCAGCGTGCTCACCAGCGCGGCGCCACGCCGCTCGATCCCCCGCATCTGTTCGAGCAGGGCGCGCACGTTGCCGGCATCGCCCTTGGGATAACCGAAGCGCGTGCCGTAGTAGGCGGTGTCCACGCCAGGCTGACCTCCGAAGGCGTCGACGCACAGTCCGGCATCGTCGGCCAGCGCCGGCAGCCCACTGGCGGCGCTGGCGTGGCGCGCCTTGGCCAGGGCGTTCTCGACGAACGTGTGATACGGTTCGGCGGCCTCGGGGATGCCCAGTTCCGCCTGGGGCACGAGCCCGATTCCCAGGCCCCCCAGCATCGCCTGCAACTCGAGCAGCTTGCCCGGGTTGTGGGAGGCAAGCACCATTTTATTGATCAAAGCGGGCTCCAAAGCTCACCCAGCTTGCCGAAGACACTACTCTATCGATAGCGATTGCCGCTGCAATGCGATCAGTTGGGTGATGCCCTTTTCGGCCAAACCCAGCAACTCGTCCATCTCGCGGCGCGAAAACGCCGCGCCTTCGGCCGTGCCCTGCACCTCGACGAAATGACCGGCACCGGTCATCACGACGTTCATGTCGGTGTCGCAGGCGGAATCCTCGGCGTAGTCCAGATCCAGCAACGGGACGCCGTCGACGATCCCCACCGAAACCGCCGCCACCGGCTGCACGATGGGCGAGGTGGCCACCAGCTTTCGCTCAAGCAACCACGCCACCGCGTCCTGCGCGGCGACGAAGGCACCGGTGATGCTGGCCGTGCGCGTGCCCCCGTCGGCCTGCAGCACGTCGCAATCGAGATGCAGCGTGCGCTCGCCCAGCGCGCCCAGGTCGAACACCGCGCGCAGGCTGCGCCCGATCAGGCGCTGGATCTCCTGCGTGCGGCCGCTTTGCTTGCCGCGCGCGGCTTCGCGATCGCCGCGGGTGTGGGTGGCGCGCGGCAGCATGCCGTATTCGGCGGTCACCCAACCCTGGCCGCTGCCACGCTTGTGCGGTGGCACTTTTTCTTCCACGGACGCCGTGCACAGCACCTGAGTACGGCCGAACTCGACCAGCACCGATCCTTCGGCGTAGGCGGTGAAGTGGCGCGTCAGGCGCACCGGGCGCAGCGCGTCGGCCGGCCGATCGGTGCGGCCCGGCAATGGAAGATCAGAAACGGGTGAAATCATGGGTTGTGTACGGCTTTTTCGGCACACGTCGTGCCCAACGATGGACGCGCGCGGCTAACGTCGGGCAGCGCTGCGCTGGATGGCGTCGTTGATCTCGGCGATCGTGCGTTCGATCGCCTGGTCGTCCAGTTCGTCGGGCAGGCTGACGCCGTCGAGCGCCTGGATGGTGGAGGCGAAGTCTTCCTCCTGCATCTGCTCGGTCTCGGTGAAACCGCTGCCCGCCACCTCGGGTTCGGCGACCTCCCACTCCAGCGCCAGCGCGGTGACGTTGTCGCAGTGATGGCCGGCGGACTCGAGCGCGGCGTCCACCAGTTCGGGCACCGCCTCGGCCACGGGGCGTTGCGTGAGGGTTTCGACGATGAACGTGTCGTCCACGTTGTCCCACAGGCCGTCGGAGCACAGCAGCACCTTGTCGCCCTCGACGAGCGTGACCGGGCCGCCCAGATCGAACATCGGGCGCACCAGCGAGCCCAGGCAGGTGAACAGCACGTTGCGGTTGAGCCCCTCGGCCGCCGCAGCGCCCATGCGACTGGCCTGCGCTTCGCTGTAGGAGTGGTCGCGCGTGCGCGTGAGCAGGCGACCCCCGCGCACCACATACAGCCGCGAGTCGCCGCAGTGCACCCAATGCAGCGTGCCGCCCTGGATCAGGCCGGCAACGATCGTGGTGCGCGGCGTGTCGAGCAGCGCCTGGCTGCTGGCGTAGCGCACGATGGCGTGGTGCGCGGCCAGCACGCCGACCGAAAGGAACTCGGGGACCGAGGACACGGCCGGCTTGGCCTCATTCTGGAACTGCGCGGAGAACGCCTGCAGCGCGATCTGCGCCGCCACCTCGCCGTCGGGGTGTCCTCCCATGCCGTCGGCCAGCACGAACAGCCCCGCCTCGCGCGTGTAGCTGTAGCCCATGCGGTCTTCGTTCTTCTCACGACCACCAATGCGGCTGAGCTGATAGATGGAGAATTTCATGCGAGCGCGCTCAACGCATCCAGGTGCCAATGCGCGTGGCGCGCTTGAGGTTGGCCTTGGTGTCGGTCAGCATGTTGTCCAGCCCCAGGCGCATTTTCTCGCCGACGGACAGGCGGGTATAGCGCCGTTCGCCCTCTCGCGAGAGCTCCTTTTGCAGCGCGAACACCGACTGCGGGCGCGACAGCGGATCGAGCGCCATGCACCACTCCACCATTTCGATCAGGCTGTCCGAATAAAGCCCGCGCATGCGCGTGAGCGACAGCGACAGGCGATCCTTTTCGAGCCGCTGCGGCGCGTCGTTGGGCGGATAGCCCTGCATGCAGGAGTAGATGCAGGCGCCGATCGCGTAGATGTCGGTCCACGGGCCCATGGCCGAGTCGCGCCGATACATTTCGGGCGCGGCAAAGCCCGGCGTGTACATCGGGCGGGTGAAGTTGCCTTCCTTGTTCAGCACCTCGCGCGCGGCCCCGAAATCGATCATCACCGCCTTGTTCTCGTCGGTGATGAAGATGTTGGCGGGCTTCAGGTCCAGGTGCAGCATCTTGTGCTGGTGCACCACGCGCAGGCCGCGCAGGATTTCGTCGAACAGCGAGCGGATGGTGGACTCGCGAAACACCTTGCTTTTCTTGAGCTCGCGCGCCGTGACGACAAAGTCCTGCAGGGTGTCGCCCTCCAGGTAGTTCATCACCATGTACACGGTCTCGTTCTGGCGAAAGAAGTTGAGCACGCTGACCACCGACGCGTGCGAGATTTGCGCCAGCGAGCGCCCTTCCTCGAAAAAGCTCTTGAGGCCCAGTCGGTACAGCGACAGCTTCTCGGGTGCCACGCGCGGCTCGAGTTCGCCGGGACCGCGCGTGGTGAGCGCGGTCGGCAGGTACTCCTTGATGGCCACCTGCTGACCAGCCGGATCGAGCGCCAGATACACCAAGCCAAACCCGCCCGAGGAAATTTTGCGCACCACGCGATAGCCGCCGATCACGGTATCGGGGGGAAGCGGTGCGGGCTTGAGCTTTGACATAATTTGCGATGGCCGGCTGAGGCGAGCGGCTCGACAGGCCACCGATCCACGGTTCATCACCGAGCCACCGCCCGCACCGGGAACATCTTCATGTCAGTTTACAGTATGACCGGCTTCGCCAGTGGCCGGCAAAGCCCTCCCGGGGACCCGGCGTCGCGCACGGCGCACAACGACGCAACGGCGCGCCTGGTGGTCGAGTTGCGTTCGGTCAACAGCCGCTTCCTGGACCTTTCGTTTCGCCTGCCAGACGAGCTGCGCCAGCACGAACCCGCACTGCGCGCGGCGCTCACGCAACGACTCAAGCGCGGCAAGATCGAGCTGCGCGCCACCATCGAAGGACGCGAGAACACCAATCTGAACGACCCGCCCGTGGCGTTGCTGCAGCGCCTGACCAACCTGCAGGACAGGGTGCGCAGCTGGCTGCCCGACGCCCTCCCCTTGTCCGTGGCGGACATCATTCGAATCGCCGGCGCCACCGACGTGGCCAACGAGCAGGTGCTCGCAGACTCCGTGTTGCCGCTGGCACAGCAGGTGCTGGATGAACTGCTGGCCGCGCGCGCTCGCGAAGGCGCACGACTGGCCACGCTGCTGCAAACGCATGTGACCGAATTGCGTGCCCTGACCCGTCAGGCTGCGCCGATGGTGCCGCAGGTGGTTCGGGCGCAGCGCGAACGCTTTCTGGCCCGCTGGGACGAGGCGTTGGGCGTCGCCGACGGGCAAATCGCCACCGCCGCCGCCCACGAGCGCGCGCTGGCCGAGGCAGCAGCGTTCGCCATCCGCATCGACGTGGCCGAGGAGCTGGGCCGCCTGGCCGCGCACCTGGACGAGATCGAGGCCGTGCTCACCAAGGGAGGCGAGGTCGGCAAGCGGCTGGATTTTCTGATTCAGGAGCTGCACCGGGAAGCCAACACCCTGGGCTCCAAGTCCGCCGCGCTCGAACTCACGCGCATCGGCGTCGACATGAAGGTGCTGATCGAGCAGATGCGCGAGCAGGTGCAAAACATCGAATAGCTTTTCGGGGAACCGCAAGGGATCTTCGAAGCTGGGTCGACCCACTGTCGTGCAACGATATTGGGTGATCGGCTGTACTGATCGTTATTATTACACAGTTGACTGTCGCAAATAAATGTATAATAACGAATCATGCCAACGCAACGGACTTCACCCGACGAAGCCAACACCCCGGAGCGCTTCTCCATTGGTGGCCTGTCCATGCTCACCGGGGTCACGCCGCGCACCGTGCGGTACTACATTGCCGAAGGCTTGGTCGATCGGCCGGTCGGCGAGAAGCGCGGCGCGCATTACGTGCGGCGCCACGTTGAACAGCTGCTTCTGATTCGCCGCTGGATCGACGCCGGACTGAGCCTGGAGCGTGTCCGCGAGCTGTTGTCCGGTGCGCCGGAGGACCCCGCGCCACGGCGCGCAGTGCCTGGATCAATCGAGGTCTGGAGTCGCGTCACGATCGCAGACGGCCTGGAAGTTCACCTCGAGCCCGGTCGCGCCGACCTGACACCCGATCAGATGCGCGGTCTCGTACGCGGCATCTCGGCGCTCTACCGCCAGGTCCGCACCTTGACCACGGGCGAGTCGCCCGGTACGCCCGCAATCACCCCAACCACGAATCGGGAGCACAACGATGAATGAAGACAGCCCCAAATTTGCACTCTCCTGCAAGGATGGCGACGCCCCGGCGCCGGTTCTGGTCGGCGTGCAGGCCCAAGGCCGCCTGGATGCCGTACTGTTCGAACTCACACTGCGCCAGACGTACCGCAACACGAGCAGCCAGGTGCTCGAAGTGGTCTACACGTTCCCGCTGCCACCGATGGCGGTGTTGCTCGGTTTCGCGTCCGAGCTCAATGGCGAACGTCAGGAGGGCGTGATCGTTGCCAAGCGCGAAGCCGAGCGACAGTACGAGGAGTCGCTGCAAGAAGGCGACGCCCCGGTGATGCTGGAGGCCCACGTCGACGGCCTGCACACCGCCAACATCGGCAATCTCAAGCCGGGCGACGAACTCGTTGTGGAGTGCCGCTTTGCACAGCTCCTCGGCTTCGAGCAAGACCGGCTGCGCGTGTCGATCCCGACCACGATCGCCCCGCGCTACGGCGACGCCGAAAAAGCGGGTCTGCAGCCTCAACAGGTGCCGCAGGCCAGTTTGGACGCGGAGTACCCGCTGGCCCTGACGCTCACACTGGGGGCCGCATTGGCGGGCGCGACCGCAGAATGCCCGACGCATCGTTTCTCCACCAGCCTTGGCCAAGACGGATCGATGCGCATGGACCTTGCGGCAGGTGTCCGGCTGGACCGCGACATCGTGGTGATCGTGACGCCGCGCGAGCCGCGTCCCTCATTGTTGGTCCGCGCGGACGACGCCTTCAATTCGTCGGCCCCGATCGTGATGCTGGCGGCGTTGCAGCCCCCGTCGGACTCTCCACGCGAGCGCATCGCGCTCAAGCTGCTCGTCGATTGCTCTGGATCCATGAGCGGCGACAGCATCGCGTCGGCACGGGCCGCGCTGCGCGGCGTGGTGGCGGGCTTGAGCGAACGCGATCATCTGAGCCTGAGCAGGTTCGGATCCACGGTCGAGCATCTGTTCGCGCCGTCGCTGGCCAAGCCTCGCGCACTCGGGCGTCTTCAGTCACTCATCGATTGCATCCAGGCGGATCTCGGTGGCACCGAGATGGAGAAAGCCCTGCGCGCTGTGTTCGACCTGCCGCACAGCGCCGAGCACGGCAGCGCTGATGTGCTGCTCATCACCGACGGCGAAATCTGGCGGGCCGAAGCGATGATTGCCGCGGCCCGCAAGAGCGGCCATCGCGTCTTCGCCATCGGCGTCGGTTCCGCGCCGGCTGAAGGCGTCTTGCGAGCCCTGGCCGAATCGACGGGCGGTGCCTGCGAGTTCGCCACGCCCGGCGAGGCACTCGAGGCGGCAGCGCATCGCATGCTGCATCGCATGCGTCAACCCGCCTTCACGAACGTACGCATCGAATGGGGCAGCCAACCGGTCTGGTCTTGCGGCCCCACGGCGAGCGTGTTCGGGGGCGACACGGTGATGGCCGTAGCGGGGTTCGACCGCCCCATCCAGGCGAGCGCCGTCCGCCTCCTGGCCGACGATGCCCAAGGCAAGACCGTGGAACTTGCACGCGGCGAAGCGGACGCTCCCTGCCCCGGCGACAGCCTTCCCAGGATCGCGGCGGCGCGCCGCATCGCCCATGACCGCGAAATCGACGCCCTTGGGTTGGCTGTGCAGTACCAGCTCATGTCCAAGCAGACCAACTGCATCCTCGTTCATCGACGCGCCGAG
>CAZGOL010000089.1:8430-10679 GCA_964527755.1 uncultured Ottowia sp. | reverse complement strand
AGATGGGCAGCGTGTGGCGCCGCCTGGGCGCCGAGGTCACCGTGCTCGAGGCCCTGCCGACCTTTCTGGGCGCGGTCGACGAGCAGATCGCCAAGGAGGCGCGCAAGGCTTTCGACAAGCAGGGCCTGAAGATCGAGCTGGGCGTGAAGGTGGGCGAGGTCAAGGCGGGCAAAAAGGGCGTTTCGGTGGCCTACGCCAACGCCAAGGGCGAGGCGCAGACCCTGGACGTGGACAAGCTCATCGTCTCCATCGGCCGCGTGCCCAACACCACGGGGCTGAATGCCGAGGCCGTGGGCCTGAAGCTGGGCGAGCGCGGCGACGTGCTGGTCGACGATGAATGCCGCACCAACCTGCCCGGCGTGTGGGCCGTGGGCGACGTCGTGCGCGGCCCCATGCTGGCGCACAAGGCCGAGGAAGAGGGCGTGGCCGTGGCCGAGCGCATCGCCGGGCAGCACGGGCACGTGGACTTCAACCTGGTGCCCTGGGTCATCTACACCAGCCCCGAGATCGCCTGGGTGGGCCGCACCGAACAGCAGCTCAAGCAGGCGGGCGTGAAGTACAAGACCGGGACCTTCCCTTTCATGGCCAACGGCCGCGCGCGCGCACTGGGCGACACCACGGGCCTGGTCAAGTTCCTGGCTGATGCCGCCTCCGACGAGATCCTGGGTGTGCACATCGTCGGCCCCATGGCCAGCGAGCTGATCGCCGAAGCCTGCGTGGCCATGGCCTTTCGTGCCAGCAGCGAGGACATCGCGCGCATCTGTCACGCGCACCCGTCGCTGGGCGAGTCCGTCAAGGAGGCGGCGCTGGCGATCGACAAGCGCACCCTGAATTTTTAAATGAAATTGCCATCTGGCGCTTGCTGGACAAGCCAGAGATGCTATTGAATCGATAGTAATACTCCGACTCGACGGATGAATGGCGTGCGCGAGGCCTACGAGGCGGAGCTGAAGGCGCGGGGCTACCACAGTGATCCCGCGCAACTGCGCGCCGTGGACGCGCTGCAGCGCTGCGCCGACGAATGGAGCGCCTACAAGGAACAGCGTTCCAACCGCCTCAAGAAGCTGTTCAACCACCCGGATCTTCCCAGGGGCGTGTACCTGTGGGGTGGCGTGGGCCGCGGCAAGAGTTTCCTGATGGACTGCTTCTTCAACGCCGTGCCGATCAGGCGCAAGACGCGGCTGCACTTCCACGAATTCATGCGCGAGGTGCATCGCCAGCTGGCGGCCTTGCAGGGCACGGTCAATCCGCTGGACGAACTGGGCCGGCGCATGGCGCGACGCTTCAAGCTGATCTGCTTCGACGAGTTTCACGTCGCCGACATCACCGACGCGATGATTCTCTACCGGTTACTCTCGGCGCTGTTCGAGAATGGCGTGGGCTTCATCACCACCAGCAACTTCAAGCCAGACGACCTGTATCCGGACGGCCTGCATCGCGACCGCATCTTGCCCGCGATCGACCTGCTGAACCAGCGCATGGAGGTCGTCAACGTCGACCATGGCGTCGACTATCGACATCGCACGCTGCAGCAGGTCAAGCTCTACCACACCCCACTCGGCCGCGAGGCCGACGCCGCCATGGCGGCCGCGTTCAGCCGCCTGGCCAGCGGACCGGACGAGGACCCGGTACTGCACATCGAGGCGCGCGAGATCCAGGCGCGCCGGCGCGCGGGGGGGGTGGTGTGGTTTGATTTCCGCACGCTGTGCGGGGGCCCGCGCTCGCAGAACGATTACCTGGAGATCGCCAGCCAGTTCCACACGGTGCTGCTGTCGGATGTGCCCCACATGCCCGTGCGTCTGGCGTCCGAGGCACGCCGCTTCACGTGGCTGGTGGACGTGCTGTACGACCGCGGCGTCAAGTTAATTCTTTCGGCCGAAGTGCCGCCCGAGCAACTCTATACCGAGGGACCGCTCGTGCACGAGTTCCCGCGTACCGTATCGCGCCTGATCGAGATGCAGTCAGCCGAGTATCTGGCGCAACCGCACCGCACCGTGGATACTCACCTTACATGAGAACCCTGCCGTTGCTGCTGCTTGCCGCGCTTGCCTTCGCGGGCTGCGCGCAGACGCCCTGGGCGGGCAGAGCCGCTCCGACCGAAGTGCCGCTGTCCGCGCCCGAAGGCGCAAGCGAGCGGGAATTCGAGTCCTGGCTGGCTGCCGAGCGCGCACGGGTGGCGCAGACGAGCGCGGCCGCCCAGCAGCGCTACCACGACGACGAGCTGGCGTGCTGGCGCCGCTTTGCCGTCA
>CAZGOL010000089.1:0-8330 GCA_964527755.1 uncultured Ottowia sp. | reverse complement strand
GCCCAGCAGCGCTACCACGACGACGAGCTGGCGTGCTGGCGCCGCTTTGCCGTCAACGACTGCCTGCACGATGCGCGCACTCGGCGCCGCGCGGTGCTTGACGCCATGCGGCGCCAGGGCCTCCAGTTGAGTGCGCTCGAGCGTCAACGCCGCACCGCCGGGCGCGAACGGGACATCGAGAACAGAAGCGCCCCGACCCGGTGATCGGCGTGTTGCCGGCGCGCGTTCAGCGCGTGGTCGCCGACAGCGGCTGGGCGCGCGAACGCTTGGGTTCGATCAGCGCGTCGATCTTGGCAATCACCAGCGACAGGTTGTCGCCGGCGCCGCCCGAGCGCTCACGCGCCTTCTCGATCAGGAATTCGCTGGCCTCGCGCGGAGCCAGCGCGTTGAGTACCGAACCCAGTTCGTCGGGCGTGAAGTAGTGCCACAGGCCGTCCGAGCACGCCAGCAGGCTGTCGCCGATCTGCAGCTGGGGAATCGTCAGCACCTCGATGTTCGGGTCGGGTTCCGTACCCAGGCACGACAGCAGCACGTTGGACTGCGGGTGGTCGGCCGCTTCCTGTTCGTTCAACTGGCCGCGCGACACCAGCAATTGAACGTACGAATGGTCGCGCGTGCGCCGCACCAGCTGGGCACCACGGAAATGATAGACGCGCGAATCCCCGGTGTGTGCCCAATGGCACTCGCCGCCGGGATTGATCAGAAAACAGGCCATCGTGCTGTGTGGCTCCTGTTCCGCAGAAATCGCCGTCAGCTTGATCACCAAGTGCGCCTCTTCGCCGATCTGGCGCAACAGGGCAGCGCCATCGTCGCTGTCGGGTGCGTAGCGCTCGAACAGCTGCCGGGCCGTCAGCATCACTTGGTCGGCGGCCTTGCGTCCCCCGGTTCGCCCGCCCATTCCGTCGGCCACCACGCCCAGCACGCAACCATGTGCCCGCGCGTGCTGCAACAATTCGACTTGATCCTGCTGGTATTCGCGGTCTCCCTTGTGCACGCCCGTGGCAGCGCTGATGCGGTAACCTTTTTCCATGCGTTTTCCTTCGGATTGGATACGTCACTCGCGACACCGGTCGGGCGTGCGGCGCCGCCGTATTATCAGCTTCAGCGAGACCTTCTTCAGGTGCCGGATCGAATCGAGATCGTGACCCCGGATTTCCGTGCGTCGACCACTGACTCCCCGGCTTGCCGCAAGGTGCCCGGCATGACGGCGGGCGCGCCTGCTTCATGAACACTCCGCAACGATTGGAAGATGCCGTTGGCGCGGTCTTTGAGCTGCACGGCCCGCTCGATCGTGCGGCTGACGGATTTCGCGTGCGCGAAGGACAGACGCGCATGGCGTTGGCGGTTGCCCGGGCGATCGAACAAGGCGGTCAGCTGGTCGTCGAGGCGGCCACGGGGGTGGGCAAGACGTTTGCCTATCTGGTACCGGCTTTGCTGGCGGGTGAACGGGTGCTGCTGTCGACGGCGACCAAGGCGTTGCAGGACCAACTGTTCGGGCGCGACCTGCCGCGGCTGGTGCAGGCGTTGGCGGTGCCGGTTCGTACGGCGTTGCTCAAGGGACGCAGCAGCTACCTGTGTTCGCACCGGCTGGAAACGGCGCGCCAGAGCCTGCATGGCGCCAGCGCCGCGCAGCTCCGGCAACTCGGGGCGATCGAGCGCTGGGCGCAGTCGACGCGCACGGGCGATCTGGCCGAATTGCCGGATCTGGACGAACGCTCGCCGCTGCTGCC
Organism: uncultured Ottowia sp.; assembly: GCA_964527755.1. GTDB lineage: Bacteria > Pseudomonadota > Gammaproteobacteria > Burkholderiales > Burkholderiaceae_C > Ottowia. The sequence goes on along the minus strand of CAZGOL010000089.1, from coordinate 6,600 downwards.
TCTGGTGACCTCGACGCGCGAAAACTGCCTGGGCACAGAATGCCCTTTCTTTCAGACCTGTCACGTCAATCAGGCGCGGCGTCAGGCGATGGCGGCCGATGTCGTCGTCATCAACCACCACCTGTTTTTTGCCGACCTCGCCATTCGTGAATCGGGCATGGCCGAACTCCTGCCGTCTACCCGGGTGGTGGTGTTCGACGAGGCGCATCAGCTCAACGAGACCGGGATCCAGTTTCTCGGCCAGCAGTTTGGCACCGGACAACTGCTCGATCTGGCGCGCGATCTGCTCGGGGCCGGTTCGCTGCATGCGCGCGGCCTGGCTGACTGGCAGATGCTCGCGGGGCGTATCGAACAATCCGCCCGTGAACTGCGCATGCTCGCCGGCCCTGGCCGCGGCCAGGCGCGACTGCCCTGGCATGGGCGCGCGCCCGAAGGAGTGGACGAGACCGCTTGGCTGGAGGTCCTGGCGCAGACGATGAACGCTCTGCAGTGTTCGGCCGATGCGCTGGCAACGGTGTCGGAACTGGCGCCCGACCTGGTTCGCCTGCGGGAGCGCGCCTGCGAGCAATTGGGGCGCGCGCAGCGCTTTGCGTCGGACGTCGAACCCGACCTGGTGCGCTGGATCGAAGCAGGAACCATGCTGCGGCTGATCGAGTCGCCGCTCGACATCGCCGACGCCATGCGAACACGCGTGCTGATGGTCGATGCAGCGCCCGACGCGGGTGCTCGCTCGCGTGCCTGGGTGTTCGTCTCGGCCACCCTGGGTGACGACGAACGGCTGTCCTGGTTTACCGAGCCCTGTGGCTTGCAGGGAGCTCAGGTGCTGCGCATCGGCAGCCCGTTCGACTACGCGCGTCAGGCGGCCCTGCACGTGCCGCCGCGATTCGCGCGGCCGGGTGATCACGCGCACAGCAGCGAGGTGGCCCGACTGGCGGGCGATGCGGTGGTGCGCCTGGGCGGGCGCACCATGGTGCTCACCACCACGCTGCGCGCGCTGACCCGCATTGGCCAAGCACTGCGCGAGCGATTCGACGCATCGTCCGGGATCGAAGTGCTGGTGCAGGGCCAGGCGCCGAAACGGGTGTTGATGGATCGTTTCCGCGCCGCGGGTACCGGGGCTGGCCCCGGCTGTGTGCTGGTGGCGTCGGCGTCGTTCTGGGAAGGGGTGGACCTTCCGGGTGCGGCACTGCAGGTGGTGGTGATCGACAAGCTGCCGTTTCCGCCGCCGGGCGACCCGCTGGTGGAGGCGCGGTGCCGGCGCCTGGAAGCGGCAGGTCACAGCGCATTCGCCCGTTACTCGGTGCCTGAAGCCGCCGTAGCCCTCAAGCAGGGTGCCGGGCGGTTGATCCGGCGCGAGAGCGATCGAGGCGTTCTGGTCATCTGCGATGTGCGCCTGGTGCAGATGGGCTATGGGAAGCGTCTGCTGGCGGCACTTCCACCGATGCGTCAACTTGCCGATACGCGGGCGCTGGATCAGGCGCTCGATGCGTTGCGCGCCGACCAGAATGTCGATACGACCGAGGGCGAGACAATATCCGTGGTGCGGACACTGGCACGACCGCAAGGGTGCACAAGACCGTAAAGATGCAGATAATATGCATGTTTGAAAACCCATCCCGGAACGTCATGCCTTTCGACCCTGAGGACATCCCCGGCGCCCTGGCGGTGAGCGAGGGCAAGCCGCAGGCGCCCGCGTTGACGCAGGCGCTTCAGCGGCCCTATCAGCATGGCTTTGTCACCGATATCGAATCGGATTCCTTGCCACCCGGCCTGGACGAAGACACGATTCGAGCGATTTCGCGCAAGAAGCACGAACCCGAGTTCCTGCTCAAGTGGCGGCTGGCTGCTTTCGAGCGGTGGCGCTCCATGGACCTGCCGGACTGGGCCTATCTGCGTATGTCGCCGATCGATTTTCAGGCCATCAGCTATTACTCGGCCCCCAAGTCGATGAAGGACAAGCCCAAAAGCCTCGACGAAGTCGACCCCAAGCTGCTCGAGACCTACGAAAAACTGGGGGTTCCGCTGCACGAGCGCGCCAAACTCGCCGGCGTGGCGGTTGATGCGGTGTTCGACTCGGTCTCGGTCGGCACCACCTTCCGCAAGCAGCTTGCCGACGTCGGCGTGATCTTTTGCTCTTTCTCGCATGCGGTGCAAAACCACCCCGAACTGGTCGAGAAGTATCTGGGAACGGTCGTTCCGGTCGGCGACAACTTCTACGCCGCGCTCAATTCGGCGGTGTTTTCCGATGGATCCTTCGTGTACATCCCAAAGGGCGTCAAGTGCCCGATGGAGTTGTCGTCATACTTTCGCATCAACGCCGCCAACACCGGCCAGTTCGAACGCACGCTGATCATCGCCGAAGAGGGCAGCCAGGTGAGCTACCTGGAGGGATGTACGGCGCCGCAGCGCGACGAAAACCAGTTGCACGCCGCGGTGGTCGAGCTCATTGCCCACGACGACGCCTTCATCAAGTATTCGACGGTTCAGAACTGGTATCCGGGAGACGAGAACGGTGTCGGTGGCATCTACAACCTGGTGACCAAGCGGGGCTTGGCGGCCGGCAAGCGCTCGCGCATCGCGTGGACACAAATCGAGACCGGCTCGGCCGTCACGTGGAAGTACCCGAGCGTGATCCTGCGCGGCGACGACTCCAGCGGAGAGTTCTACTCGATCGCCGTGTCCAACCACTTCCAGCAGGCCGATACCGGCACCAAGATGATCCACTTGGGCAAGCGCACCAAGAGCCGCATCGTTTCCAAGGGCATCAGCGCCGGCAACGCCCAGAACAGCTATCGCGGCCAGGTGCGCATCAACGCTGGCGCCGAGCACGCGCACAACCACACGCAATGCGACTCGCTGCTGATCGGGGGCGACTGCGGCGCGCACACGTTCCCCTACATCGACGCGGCCCGTGCCGATGCGATGGTTGAGCACGAGGCCACAACCACGCGCATCTCCGAGGAACGGCTGTTTTATTGCCAGCAACGCGGCATCGACGCCGAAGAGGCGACGGCGCTGATCGTCGGTGGCTTCTGTCAGGCGGTGCTCGAAGAGCTGCCCATGGAGTTCGCCTTGGAAGCCAAAGCGCTCCTGGCGGTCTCGCTCGAAGGCGCCGTCGGCTGACACCGGCGCGACAACGCAAACACATGGCCATTCAAGAGGACACCCACCTTCCATGACAACCCAGCCCACCCTGTTGCAATTGCGCCAGTTGCGCGTCGAAGTCGCTGAGCACACGGTGTTGCGCTCGGTTTCGCTGGACGTCGCGGCGGGCGAACTGGTGGTGCTGATGGGCGCCAACGGCAGCGGCAAAAGCACGCTCGGCATGGCACTGGCCGGACACCCGCGCTACACGGTGAGCGCTGGTCAGGCGGTGCTGGATGGTCGGGACCTGCTGGCCATGCAGGTGCACGAGCGGGCGCGCGCCGGCCTCTTTTATTCGTTTCAGTCGCCGCCCGACGTGCCCGGCGTCAAGAACAACCTGTTCATTCGCACTGCCATGAACGCCGTGCGGGGAGCGCGCGGCGAAGCTCCGCAAGATGCCTTCGATTTCCTGAAGAGCGCCAAGGCCGGGGCGCGCGAGCTGGGGTTGCCCGAGACCATGCTTGGCCGGCCGGTCAACGAAGGTTTTTCAGGTGGCGAGCGCAAGCGAAACGAACTGCTGCAGCTTGCCCTGATGAAGCCGCGCCTGGCCGTGCTCGATGAAATCGATTCGGGCATGGATGTGGATGGCGTGCGTGCAGTCGTCGATCTGGTTGAACGGTTGCGAGCCCAGGGCACTGCCTTCATCGTCATCTCGCACTACCTGCACATGATCGAGCAGTTGCGCCCAGATGCCGTGCTTCGGCTTGATCAGGGCTGCATCGCCGAGATCGGGAACGTCGAATTGGCTCGCAACATTGCACGCACCGGGTTTGCCCGGGCCGGTGAAGCCGCGGAGGCCTGAGCGATGGACGGCTCCCGCGCTGAAATGCTCGCTGCGCGCAATCACCTGCAGACGCATGGGTGGATTTCGCGCCATAGCGAAGCCTTCCGCCACCTGCCGCCACCTGCGCTGGAGCGCTGGCTGGACGAAGCCGGTTCCAGGGCGGCGTGTGACGCGTCACCATTGGCTGGCGCTGGATGGACCGTGCATCCGGTGGGCGACACGCCCGCCAGCGGGTTCGATGCGCGTTGGCTCGATGCTCTGGACGCGATGCAGCGCGCCGAACTGTTCGCGGGGTTGCCCTCGCCAGGCGATGGCGAAGCCGCACCCTTTGCGTGGGCGCACCGGGCGTTGTGCCGCCACGGCTTGCGGCTGCGCATCAAGAGTGCTTCCGGACGTGCCGAAGACTTGCGAGTGCCGGCGTGGATCGAGGCACGTCACCAACCGCGCGCGCAGGTCGAAGCCCCGATGCTGGTGCTGGACGTGGAAGACGGCGCTCACTGCATCCTGATCGAAAGCCACGAGCGCGACGCAAGTCTGTGCGCGCAGGGTATCGTGCAGAACCTGCACGCGCGCATTCGCCTCGGTCGGGGCGCAACGTTGCAGCACCTGCGAATCGTCACGCCCGAGCAGCAGGACGACGTCGCGCACCATCTGGATGTCACGCTGCAGGAAGGCGCGCGTTATGCGCAGGCGCTGGTGGCGACCGGCAGTGCCTACCACCTGCAACGTGGCGTCGTGAGGCTGCAGGGTTCGGGTGCCGAGGCACGCAACACGGGCTTGCTGCTGACGGGCGGCCATGCGATTGACCAGCAGATCTACAGCAACCTGAACGCGGCGCGCACGCGCAGCCAGGTCGAAGTGCTGGCACTGGCCACCGACAGCGCGCGGGCAGTTGCCAACGCCTATACGCGCATCGCGGCAGGCTCCGACGACGCTGACGTGCACCAGCGGCTGGCGGGGGTGGTGCTGGCCGGCAACCCGCGCGTGACCCTGCGGCCGCACCTGGAGATCCTGCACGACCAGGTTCAGGCCGTCCACGGTGCGACCTGGGGGGCGTTGCCGGAGGACGCACTGTTTTACGCGCGCCAGCGTGGTCTGGACGAAGCCAGCGCGCGTGCTCTGATCATCGAGGGCATGGCCCATGCTGTGCTGGAACGGTGTCTTGGCAGCACGGATGAGCAACCGGATCGACCGGGATTGCTGACTCAATGGCTGGATGGCGGCAGGCTGAAGCGAATCATCGCGCGGCAGCTCGCATCGGTGGGGGCTGCGGTTCATGGGTGAAGTTCATCCGCTGCTGCATCAATCGGCGAATGGCCAGCCTTCGTCCGGTTTCGGTTGTACGCACGAAGCGTTGCGAGCGCTGTTTCCGGTCCTGGATCAGCGTATCCATGGTGTTGCGCTGGCTTACCTGGACAACGCCGCCACGACACAGGTGCCGACGCCCGTGCTCGACGCGATGCGACATTTTGAAGAGCATGATCGCGCCAACATCCACCGTGGCGTTCACACGCTCAGCCAACGGGCAACCGATGCATTTGAGCGGGCGCGCGGTGTGGTCAAGCGATTTGTCGGGGCCACGACGGAACATGAGCTGGTATTCACGTCGGGCACGACGGAATCACTCAACCTGTTGGCGCAAGGATTGTGGATCGGCGATGCGAAGCAGGCGTGGCTGCGGCCCGGCGACGAGATCATCGTCAGCGGACTCGAGCATCACGCCAACCTCATTCCGTGGCAGCAGGCAGCCCGGCGCAGTGGTGCACGGTTACGCGTATTGCATGCCGACCGGGAGGGTCGCCTGCATCTCGCGGATCTGGAGCGGTTGCTGTCGCCACGCACCCGCGTGTTCGCGGTGACGGCCTGTGCCAACGCGACCGGAGAGCGACCACCCTATGAGGCCCTCCTGGGTGCTGCCTCGCGTGCCGGCGCCTTGACGGTACTGGATGCCGCCCAGGCGGTCAGCCATGCCGTGCCTGACCTGTCTCGCCTGGACTGTGATTTCATGGCGTTTTCCGGGCACAAGATGTACGGACCCATGGGAACTGGTGCGCTGGTCGGCCGACGCACCGCACTCGAACGGCTTGCGCCATTGCGCCTGGGAGGTGACATGGTTGAATGGGTGAGTTACGAGGAGGCGGGCTTTGCCGGTCTGCCTGCCCGGCTCGAAGGTGGCACAGCTAACGTCGCTGGAGCGGTCGGCATGGCCGCTGCGGCCGAGTTCATCGATCGAGTGGGGCGCGACGCCATCGATGATCATTTGCATGCGCTGCGCGCACAGGCAGTCGCTGCGCTGACGACCATCGAGGGCGTGACCGTGCTTTCGCCGCATGCCACCGAGGCAGCACTGGTTTCATTTGTCGCGCGCGATGTGCACCCGCACGACATCGGTACGCTGCTGGACCAGCGCGGTGTGGCCGTGCGAACGGGCCACCACTGTGCGCAACCGTTGCTCGAACACTTGAACGTCGGCTCGACCACGCGTGCCTCGTTTGCCTGCTACAACACGGCTGAAGAGGTGCAGCGCCTGGCCGAAGGACTCGCACAGGCGCTGGAGGTGTTGCGGTGAATGCCGAGAGTGATCTGTATCAGGAGGTGGTGCTCGAACACAAGCGCGCGCCGCGCAACTTCGGCCATCTGCCGGATCCGACCCGCCAGGCACAGGGCACCAA
>CAZGOL010000088.1:6135-10760 GCA_964527755.1 uncultured Ottowia sp. | reverse complement strand
GCGCACAATGACCGCTGTTCGTTTGCGCTACCCAGGAGGTTGTCCGACATGTCCACCGTCACCGTGTCCACCGCACACCGCGACTCGCCCGCCGACGTCCTGATCGTCGGCGCCGGTCCGGCCGGACTCTCGCTGGCCTCGTCGCTGGCACAGGCCGGCTTGCAGGTGACCGTGGTCGAGCAGCAGGGCGAAGCCGCGCTGGCCAATCCGGCGCCCGACGGACGCGAGATCGCGCTCACGCACCCGAGCGTGGCCATTCTGGAACGCCTGGGGCATTGGCAACGCCTGGCCCCGCACGAAATCGGCCTGCTGCGCTCGGCGCAGGTGCACGATGGCCCGGTGGGGATGCGTGGTGCCATGCGATTGCACGCAGGTGGCACCGGATTGGACCATCTGGGCTGGATCGTGCCCAACCACGCGTTGCGCCGCACCGCCTGGGAAATGGCCACCAGCACGCCGGGTGTGCGCATCCTCTGCGGCACGCGCGTGGCGAGCGTGACCGTGACCGCCGACCAGGCCGAACTCGAATGCAGCGACGCAGATGGTTCCGCGCTGCGGCGCCTGCATGCGCCGCTGCTGGTGGCGGCCGACAGTCGCTTCTCGGCCACCCGTCGCCAGCTTGGCATCGGCGCGGCGATGACCGATTTCGGCCGAACCGTGATCGTGGCCCGCCTGCGGCACGAATTGCCGCACCACGAGACGGCGCACGAGTGCTTCGGCTACGACCGGACGCTGGCCATTCTCCCGTTGCCTGATGATCCGGCCGATGGGTCGCCCATGTGCTCGGCCGTGGTGACCATCGGCACCGAGCAGGCGCAGGAGCTGATGGCTGCGGTGCCCGAAGACTACGCCGCTCGCGTGCAGGAGCAGTTCCAGCACCGCCTGGGTCGCATGAGCCTGGTGGGCGAACGGCACGCCTACCCGCTGGTGGCGGTGTATGCGCATCGGTTTGCCGCGCCGCGCTGTGCGCTGCTGGGCGACGCGGGGGTGGGCATGCATCCGGTCACGGCGCATGGATTCAACCTCGGGCTGGCGGGGGTCGAAGGGCTTACGCGCACCCTGGTGGCGGCCCGCTCGCGCGGGGTCGACCTGGGCGATCTGCGTGTCCTCGGGCGCTACGCCCGCGCGCACCACCGCCACGCCTGGCCGCTGTACCAGGGCACCAACGCGATCGTGCGCCTGTACACCGATACGCGCGCGGTCCCCAAGGTGCTGCGCCAGGCGGTTCTGGCTGGCGCGAGCCGGCTGCCGCCGCTGAAGGCGGTGATCGTCAGCCAGCTCACGGGACGCCGTCCGGCCTGGCCGCAGGCGATGCCCGAAGTCGGCTGAAGACCGGGGGCAGAATCCGGCCGGCGCGGCGTGGGTATATTGACCGTCGGTTGATGCATGGCGAATGAACGATGAAAGGGCCCGGGCGATGACGGCACAGGACAAGGTGGCAATCGTCACCGGGGCGGGCAGCGGCATTGGTCGGACGGCGGCGCTTGCGCTGCTGGAGGCTGGCTGGCGCGTGGTACTGGCCGGCCGTCGATCTGAACCCCTCGAGCAGACCGCCGCGGCCAGCGGCGCGGGCGCGCGTGTGGTGGCGGTCCCGACCGATGTGACTCAACCCGAATCCGTGCAGGCGCTGTTCGAGACCACGGTCAGGCAATGCGGACGCGTCGACCTGCTGTTCAACAACGCCGGCACCGGCGGGCCACCCAAGCTGCTGGAAGATCTGAGCGCCACCGACTGGCGTCAGGTGGTCGACACGAACCTCAACGGCATGTTCTTCTGCCTGCAGGCGGCTTTTCGCGTGATGAAGGCGCAGTCGCCGCGTGGCGGGCGCATCATCAACAACGGCTCGATCTCGGCGACCACCCCGCGTCCCAACTCGATTGCCTACACGGCGACCAAGCACGCGGTGACCGGGCTGACCAAGGCGGCTTCCCTGGACGGGCGCAAGTACGACATCGCTGTCGGGCAGATCGACATCGGCAACGCCGCCACCGACATGACCCAGCGCATGGCGGCCGGTATCCTGCAGCCCAATGGCCAGACCATGTCCGAGCCCGTGATGGACGTGGCCAATGTGGGCCGCTCCATCGTCTTCATGGCCAGCCTGCCGCTGGACGCCAATGTCATGTTCCACACCGTGATGGCGACCAAGATGCCGTTCGCCGGGCGCGGCTGAGGACGCGGTCCGGGCCTTCGCCGTTCGTCAGGTGCTCGGGTTGGCTGCCGCCCGCACCATCACCGGAATATCCTTGTAGGCCGGCGTGCGCGTGTGCAGCGACAGGTTGCTGGCCGCCAGCAGCGGCGTGGCCTCGGGGAAGTAGGCCGCGGCGCAGCCCGGCGGGATGTCGTAGCGCACGGCCTTGAAGCCGCGCACCACGCGCTCGATGCCGTCACCACCGCTGACTTCGTCATTGCAGCCGTGCAGATCCACGATCTGGCCATCGCGCAGGCCCAGCGCCTGCAGGTCGGCCGCGTTCATGAACACCACGCGTCGCCCGCCGAACACGCCGCGGTAGCGGTCGTCCGGCCCGTAGACGGTGGTGTTGAACTGGTCGTGCGAGCGCACGGTCATCAGCGCCAGCACCGCGGCGCCGTGCCTTTGGCGGGCGCGCGCCACTGGCCCCGCGGTGGGCACCGGGTGCACGTTGAACTCGGCCTTGCCACTGGCCGTCTTCCACTGGCGTTCGCGTGCGCTGTTGGTGAGGGCGAAGCGCCCGTGCTCGGCCAGCTTGCGGTCGAAGTCGGCAAAGTCGTCGTTCAGCCCGCGTTGCACGTGCTCGATGTGGTTGCGGATCAGGCCGTAGTCACCGGCCATCCCCGTCCAGTCGATGCCGGCACCCGGCAGCAGCGTCTGGCCCAGCCCGCACACGATGGCCGGCTCGCTCATCATGGTGTCGGCCAGTGGTGCCTGGATGCCGCGCGAGCTGCGCACGGTGCTGGTGGAGTCTTCCACGCTCACCATCTGCGGGCGGCCCTGCTGCAGGTCGATGTCGGTGCGTCCCAGCGTGGGCAGCAGCAGGCCGATCTGCCCCGGGTGGCAATGCGTGCGGTTGAGCTTGGTGGCGATGTGCAGAGTGAAGCGGCAGCGCGACAGCGCGGCCAGCACGCGGATGGAGTCGGGCCCGGCCACGGCAAAGTTGCCGCCCAGACTCAGCAGCGCCTGAATCTGGCCGTCACCGGCCAGCAGGTGATCGATCACGCCGGCGGCGTCCCGACCAGTGCTGCGGCTGATGGCGGCCTGCGGGAACTCGGCCGTCAGGTTGTCAAGCCAGCGCGCGGGCATGGTCGATGTGGCACCCATGGTGCGGTCGCCCTGCACGTTGCTGTGGCCGCGCACCGGCATGGCGCCGGCGCCGCGGCGGCCGATGTTGCCGCGCAGCAGCAGCAGGTTGGTGAGCGTCTGGATGGTCGCCACGCTGTGCGCGTGCTGCGTCAGGCCCATGCACCAGGTGGCCATGGTGGCCGGGGCGTCGGCGTACAGCCGGGCCAACTCATCGATCTGCACGCGCGGGACGCCCGACTCGGCCACCAGCAAGTCCCACGACTCGGCCGCCAAGTCGGCCGCCACGGCCTCGAAACCCGTGGTGTGCTCGGCGATGAAGGCCTCGTCGATCAGGCGCGGCGAGCCGCCGGCGCGCGCCTGGGCGTCCAGCTCCAGCAGCTGCTTCATCACGCCCTTGAACAGGGCCAGGTCGCCGCCAATGCGCACCTGAACGATGCGGTGCGCCACGGCGTTGCCGCGGTTGGTGAACATCTCGCCCACCGCCTTGGGGTCGGAGAAGTTGGTGAAGCCGCGCTCGCGCAGCGGGTTGATGGCCACCACCTTGGCGCCGCGCCTTGCCGCCTCGTGCAGCGCCGCCATCATGCGCGGGTGGTTGGTGGCCGGGTTCTGGCCGATCACCCAGATCAGGTCGGCGTGCTCGAAGTCATCGAGCTGGCAGGTGCCCTTGCCAACGCCGATGGCCGCCTTGAGCGCGTGGCCCGAGGGCTCGTGACAGAAATTGGATGAATCGGGCAGGTTGGTGCAGCCCCACGCGCGCGCCAGCAGCTGCCACAAAAAGGCCGCCTCGTTGCTGCTGCGCCCCGAGGCGTAGAAGGCCGCCTGCTCGGGCGCCAGCGCACCCAGCTCGCGGCCCACGATCTCGAACACCTGCGCCCAGCCGATGGGCGTGTAGTGGCCGCTGCCCTCGGTGTACAGCAAGGGCTCCGTCAGCCGCCCTTGCGACTCGAGCTCGCAGTCGCTGAGCGCGCGCAACTGCTCCATCGAGCGATGCGCAAAAAAATCTGCCCCCGGCGCCTTGCGCGTCATCTCCCAGGCCACGGCCTTCTGGCCCTGCTCGCAGGTGTCCACCAGGGCCTTGCCGGGCCTGTCGGGAAAGGCGCAGCCCGGGCAGTCGAAGGAGCCCGGTTGGTTGGTGCGCAGCAGACCCGTGCCCACCTTGGTCGCAATCGCCTGCTGGCGATAGGCCTTGAAGGTGCTCTTGACCGCGCCCCAGCCGCCGGCCGGGTGGTTGCCGCGGTCGATGTGGACGGTGTTGGGGTCGTCGGTCATGGGGCACGGGCTCTCGGTGGGCGGCCTTCGATCAAAGTCGCTGCGCCAGGGTGCCGGCGGTGAGTGGCGCGCCGGC
>CAZGOL010000088.1:0-6035 GCA_964527755.1 uncultured Ottowia sp. | reverse complement strand
CGGCCTTCGATCAAAGTCGCTGCGCCAGGGTGCCGGCGGTGAGTGGCGCGCCGGCAGGCCAGCAGTCGGCCCCCCGCCCGTGTCGATAGACCGCCTCGGCCGCCGCCCGCGGTGCCCTCTGCCCGGCGGCGAGGTGCGCGCCAATCAACCCGGCCAGCACGTCGCCCGTGCCGGCGGTGGCCAGAAGGGCGTTGCCGGTGGGGTTGATGACGGGCGCCTGCCCGGGCGTGGCGATGACGCTGCCCGAGCCCTTGAGCACCACGGTGCAGGCAAAGCGGTCGGCCAGTTGGGTGGCGGCGTGTGTGCGGCCCTGTTGCACCTGGGCGCTGGTGGTGCCCAGCAGGCGCGCGGCTTCCAGCGGGTGGGGTGTCAGCACGGTGGTCTGGCCGGCGGCGGCGCGCTGGCGCAGCGCGGCTTGCAGGGCCGGGTCGGCGGCGATGACGTTGAGCGCGTCGGCATCGAGCACCAGGCGCGGCGCGGCGTGCAGCACGGCGGGCAGCACGCTGGATACCGCGTCGCCGCCGCCGCAGCCGCAGACCACGGTGAGCGCGGGCAGCTCCAGCCGATCGAAGCGGCGCAGCATCAGCTCGGGCTGGATGGGGATGTGGGTGATTTCGCCGTCGTCCAGCAGGCTGACCAGCACGCGGCCGGCGCCCCCGTGCAGTGCGGCGCTGGCGGCCAGCAGCGCTGCGCCGGTCATGCCCATGCCGCGCGCGGCCAAGCCCTCGCCACCGACGATGGCGACGTCGCCAAAGCTGCCCTTGTGGCTGGCGTGCGGGCGCGGGGCGGCGTGGGGCGCGGCGTTCAGCCAGGCGGTGGGCGGCTCGGCGTCCGTCAGCGCGGCGGATACGCCCAGATCGTCGAACCAGATCGTGCCGCACGCATCGCGACCGTGGGCGGTGAACAGACCGGGCTTGAGCGTGAGCAGGCTCAGGGTGTGGCGCGCGGGCACCGGTTTGTTTGAGGAAAATTGAGTTGTAAAGCTTGATGAATCAGCCATGACAGCTATCGAATCAGTAGTATTCGATGCTTTCTGCCAGCCACTGTCGGCGTCCAGTCCGGTGGGCACGTCGACCGCCAGCACCGGCGTTGCTCCGGTGTGCGCGCAGCGCAGCCACTCGTCCATGCGGCCCGCCGGCGGGCGGGCGGCGCCGATGCCCAGCAGGGCGTCAATGATCAAGTCCTGCGGCCCCAGGTCCGTGGGCGGCCGTTCGGCGAAAGGCACGCCGGCCTGCACGGCGCGCTGCCACGCGGCGTGGGCGTCATCGGGTGTTTTGCCTGGTGTGCCCAGCCAAGTGACGACCGGGTTCAGGTCCCAGGCATGCAGGTGCACGGCTGCCTCCAGTCCGTCGCCGCCGTTGTTGCCGGGGCCGGCGGCGATCCACACGCGCCGAGCGTGCGGCGCCAGCGCCAGGGCCAGACGCGCGCAGGCCAGACCGGCGCGCCGCATCAGGGTGTGCGGGGGCAGGGCGTTGGCCGCAGCGTGCTCGATGCGGCGCGTGGTGGCCACGTCGTGCAGGGGTAGGGGGTGCGGGCTGCGGACCAGGGTGGGCATGGCCCGGCCATTGTGCCGCGCCGCCGCCCGTCAGCGATAGCGCGCGATGTCGTAGCCGGTGGGGTCGATGGCCGGTGCGCGCCCGGCGATCTGATCGGCCAGCAGGCGTGCCGAGCCGCAAGACAGGGCCCAGCCGCTGGAGCCGTGGCCCAGGTTGAGCCACAGGCCGGGCAGGCCGCTGGCGCCGATGACCGGCGGGCCGTCGGGCAGCATGGGGCGCGCGCCCTTCCACACCTGCGCGCCGTTGGAGCGCCGGGCCGCACCGGGAAACCAGTCGTCCAGCACCTTGTACAAAGTCTGCACGGCACGCTCGTTCAGCACGTCGGGCCACCCGCCGATCTCGGCCGAGCCGGCCACGCGCACGCGTTGGCCCAGGCGCGAAATGGCCACCTTGTACCGCTCGTCCATCACGCCGCTGAGCGGGCCCAGGGCGGGGTCGGACATGTGAGCGCTGATCGAATAACCGTACACCGGCCGCAGCGGCAGTCGCAGGCCCAGCGGCGCCAGCAGCTCGCCCGACTGAACGCCAGCGCACAGCACCACGGCATCGAAGCGCTCGACTCCACCTTCCCACTGCAGCGTGGTGGGGGCGGCGGCGCTGGGCGCGTGCACGGTGGTGTCAAAGCGGAACTGGGCACCCAGGGTCTGCGCGGCGTCTCGCAGGATGACGGCGAACTGGCGGCAGTTGCCCACCTCGTCATTTGGCAGATGAATGGCGCCGGCCAGCTCGGTGTCCGGGTTCAGTGCGGGTTCAACGGCGCGCGCCGCGTCGGCGCCGATTTCCTTGAAAGCCACGCCAGCCTCGCGCAGCACGGCCAGGCCCGGCTGCACGATGCGCTGCTCCTTCTCGCCGCGCAGCAGCACCATGTAGCCTGTGCTGCGCTCGAATTCGTATTCCATCCGGGCGGCCACCTCGTGCAGGCGCTGGCGGCTGTAGAAGGCCAGTCGTTGCAACTGCCCGCGCGTGGCGGCATAAAAACCGGCGTCGCAGGCACGCAGCCAGCGTCGCATCCAGGCCACATCGGCCGCAGTCAGTGGACGCGACACGCGCACCGGGGCGTGGCGCGCCAGCAGGTAGTGCAGCACCTTGGCCGGCATGCCCGGCGCGGCCAGGGGCGTGACGTAGCCCGGTGCCAGCACGCCGGCATTGGCAAAACTGGCGCCCTCGGCCACGCTCGCGTGGCGCTCGAATACGCTGACCGTGTGGCCATCACAGGCCAGTTCATACGCGGTGGACACGCCGATGATGCCGGCGCCGACGATGGCGATGTGCATGGGAGGGGCAGCCGGGCGCTCGCGCGCGCGTGCTAAAATCCTTGGGTTTTGCAGTTGGCTTGGCACGTCGCCCGGCCCGGCAAAGCAAATCGCAAACCGGCCCTCACGAGGTGTCGCTCCTTGCCCCGGAACACGAGCTGGATCGGGTGCTTGGCGTGATGAGCGGGCCGGATTTTAGACCCAACCTTGCAAAGGCGAAATCATGTCCGTCACCATGCGAGAAATGCTGGAAGCCGGCGTCCACTTCGGACACCAGACGCGCTTCTGGAACCCCAAGATGGCCCCGTTCATCTTCGGTCATCGCAACAAGATCCACATCATCAACCTGGAAAAATCGCTGCCGATGTTCCAGGACGCGCAAAAGTTTGCGCGCCAGCTCGCCGCCAACCGCGGCACCGTGCTGTTCGTGGGCACCAAGCGCCAGGCGCGCGAGATCGTGGCCGAAGAGGCGCGCCGCGCCGGCATGCCTTACGTCGACCAGCGCTGGCTGGGCGGCATGCTGACCAACTTCAAGACCGTCAAGACCTCGATCAAGCGCCTGAAGGACATGAAAGCCCAGCAGGAAGTCGGCCTGGACGCGATGAGCAAGAAGGAGCAACTGATGTTCACGCGCGAGATCGCCAAGCTCGAGCGCGACATCGGCGGCATCCAGGACATGGCCGTGCTGCCCGACGCGATCTTCGTGATCGACGTGGGTTTTCACAAGATTGCGGTCTCCGAGGCGCGCAAGCTCGGCATTCCACTGATCGGCGTGGTCGATTCGAACCACAACCCGGAGGGAATCGATTACGTCATTCCCGGCAACGACGACTCGGCCAAGGCCGTGACGCTGTACGCGCGCGGCATGGCCGACGCGGTGCTCGAAGGCAAGGCCAACGCGGTGAACGAAGTCGCGAAGGCCGTGTCGGCCGAGGGTGGCGATGAATTCGTCGAGATCGCGGACGAGCAGGCCCCCTGAAGCTCGATTGCAGCGTCATCGGCGCATGCCGCCGCCGCACATGCAAGGGGGCGCGCGCGTCCCCTTTTTCAATGCTTTTGGCGCCTCGATGTGATCGATCGGCGCATGAACCACGGAATGGAGAGAACTACAAATGGCAACAATCACCGCAAGCATGGTCGCTGAACTGCGCGGCAAGACCGACGCGCCGATGATGGAGTGCAAACGCGCGCTCACCGAGGCCGAGGGCGACATGGCCAAGGCAGAGGAAATCCTGCGTGTCAAACTGGGCACGAAGGCGGGCAAGGCCGCCAGCCGCGTGACGGCCGAGGGTGTGATCGCCGCTCACGTTGCGGGCACCACCGGCGCCATGATCGAGGTCAACTGCGAGACCGACTTCGTCACCAAGAACGACATGTTCATCGCCATGGCCCAGGCCGCGGCGCGCCTGGTGGCCGAGAAGAACCCCGCCGACGTGGCTGCGCTGGGCGCGCTGGCCTACGAGCAGGATGGCTACGGCCCCACGCTGGAAGACGTGCGCAAGGGGCTGATCGGCAAGATCGGCGAGAACATGAGCTTTCGCCGCTTCGTGCGCAAGTCCGGCGCCGCGCAGCTGGCGCACTATCTGCATGGCACCCGGATCGGGGTGCTGGTGGAATACCAGGGCGATGCGGTCGCGGCCAAGGACGTGGCGATGCACGTGGCGGCCATGAAGCCCAAGGCGCTGGCCGCTTCGGACGTTCCGGCCGATCTGGTCGAGACGGAGCGCAGCGTGGCCACCGCCAAGGCGCAGGAGTCGGGCAAGCCGGCGGACATCGCCGCCAGGATGATCGAAGGCGCGGTGCAGAAGTACCTCAAGGAGGTGTCGCTGCTGAACCAGCCGTTCGTCAAGAACGACAAGCAAACCGTCGAGCAGATGCTCAAGGAAAAAGGAACTGCGGTGTCCGGTTTCACGCTGTACGTGGTGGGCGAGGGCATCGAGAAGAAGGCCGATGATTTCGCGGCTGAGGTCGCGGCGCAGATGGCTGCGGCACAGGGCAAGTCCTGACCACCGCGACGCGCCGTATCTGGCCTGCGACTGGCGTGTGCCGGCCAGACGCGCGTGAGTCGCTAAACTTGCCCGGTTCGCGTTGCCCTGTTCGCCCATGACCAAGACCAAGCCCGTTCACCAGCGCATCCTGCTCAAGCTCTCGGGCGAGGCCCTGATGGGCGACGACGCCTTTGGCATCAACCGCGCGACCATCGAGCGCATCGTCGGCGAGATTGCCGATGTCACTCGCATGGGCGTGCAGGTGGCGGTGGTGATCGGCGGCGGCAACATCTTTCGCGGCGTGGCCGGCGGCTCGGCCGGCATGGATCGCGCCACGGCCGACTACATGGGCATGCTGGCCACCGTGATGAATGCGCTGGCCCTGGCCGACGCCATGAACCACCAGGGCCTGACGGCGCGCGTGATGAGCGCCATCGGCATCCAGGAGGTGGTCGAGCCGTATGTGCGGCCCAAGGCGCTGCAATACCTGGAGGAAGGCAAGGTGGTGGTCTTCGCGGCCGGCACGGGCAATCCGTTTTTCACCACCGACACGGCGGCGGCCCTGCGCGGTGCCGAGATCGGCGCCGAGCTGGTGCTCAAGGCGACCAAGGTCGATGGCGTCTACAACGCCGATCCGCACAAGGACAAGTCGGCCACGCGCTATGCCAGGCTGACGTTCGACGAGGCGATGAGTCGCAACCTGGGCATCATGGACGCCACGGCTTTCGCGCTGTGCCGTGACCAGAAGCTGCCGATCCGGGTGTTCTCGATCTTCAAGCCGGGGGCGCTCAAGAACATCATCGTGGGGGCCGACGAAGGCACCCTGGTGCACGCCTGAACGTGGAGTGTTGAGATGACCATCGCCGACATCAAGAGCCATGCGCAGGGCAAGATGGACCAATCCATCGCGGCCTTCAAGCACAACCTGACCAAGATCCGCACCGGTCGCGCCAACCCGGCGCTGCTCGACACCATCCACGTCGAGTACTACGGCAGCCACGTGCCTCTGTCGCAAGTGGCCAACGTGGCGCTGCTGGATGCGCGCACCATCAGCGTGCAACCTTGGGAAAAGGGCATGGGCGCCAAGATCGAGAAGGCGATCCGCGAGAGCGACCTGGGCCTGAACCCCGCCAACATGGGCGACTTGATCCGCGTGCCGATGCCCCCCATGAGCGAGGAGCGTCGCCGCGAGATGACCAAGATCGTGCGCCACGAAGGCGAGCAGGCCAAGATCGCGA
>CAZGOL010000087.1:0-10988 GCA_964527755.1 uncultured Ottowia sp. | reverse complement strand
GCACGCCGGCCAGGTCGGCGATGGCCGCGTAGGCCTCGGGCGCGTTGTTGACCTTGAATTCGACCAGCAGGCTGCGCAGGTCGCGCTGATAGCGAGCCAGCGTGCCGTACAGCAGCAGCGCGCGCTCGGCTTTGTTGAGCTGCAGCAGCTTGGCCAGCGCGTCGATGTTCTTCTCCACCAGGGTCGACTGTTTCTTGAGCGTGTGCTTGAGCCACTGGCCGGTGCTGGCCAGCAGGGCCAGCAGGTCCTTGGGGGCGTCCTTGGCGTACTCGTCCAGGTAGAAGAACAGCGTGCCCTCCTCGTAGGGGCCGCGCCATTCGCCATGGCGTTCCAGGAACTCGGCGTCATCCAATTGCTCGTGGCCGCGCCAGAGTTCGTTGTCGCGGCAGCGCCGGCCCAGGAACTCGCGCAGTCGTGCCAGCACGGCCGGCGGCCACAGCAGGTGGCGCCCGGCCAGCGACATCAGGCCGTTGATGTCGCGCCGCACGTTGAACTTGCCGCCCTGCTGCGCCACCAGCGTGAGCACGAAGTGCGAGCACATCAGATCCAGCACCGGGACGCTGCCCAACCCTGGCGAAGCCAGCATGCCATCCTTGGCCTGAATCTGAATCGACCGTTTCGTCATGCCCGTCTCCCGCAAGAATGCCGCGCGTGCCGGTTGGCGGGTGCGCAGCGGTTTCACCATAACGCAACCGGGGGTGCGATGGAATACCATGACGCGGCCAGCCGGCATTGGGTTGTGGTTTGCATCGCACAGCGACGCGACCGTCGATGGCGCCGGCCGCCGCGCGTTCGGTTGACGCCTGCGGGCGCGCGGGCCATGATCGGCCGCATCGCATGAGTTGCATTGGAGTCGGGGAGCATCACGGCATGGAAGGTTTGAGCACGTTGTGGGCGGCACTGCAAGGTTCGCTCGGGGCCAACCTGCCGCAGGTGCTGGGGGCGCTGGCGATCTTCATCGTCGGCTGGTTCGTCGCCGCGCTGGTCAAGGCCGGCGTGCGCAAGGCGCTGGGCCTGCTGCGCATCAACCAGCGCTTTGCCGGCACCACCGGGCAGAAGGTCGACATCGAGGGCGTCGTCGCGCTCGCGCTGTTCTGGGTGGTGATGCTCATCATGCTGGCGGCGATGTTCAACGCGCTCGATCTGACGACCGTGTCGGGCTCGTTCGCCGCGCTCACGACCCAGTTGTTCGAGTACGCGCCGCGCGTGCTGGGTGCGCTGCTGCTGGCACTGCTGGCCTGGCTGGCGGCCACCGTGGTGCGCGGCCTCATGCAGAAACTGCTCGACCGCACCACGCTGGACGAGCGGCTGTCCGAGCACGCCAACATCTCGCCCATCAGCGAAAGCCTGTCGGGCGCGCTGTTCTGGCTGGTGGTGCTGCTGTTCGTGCCGGCGATCCTCGGTGCGCTGCAGATGGAAGGGCTGCTCAGCCCGCTGCGCGAGATGACCACGAAGGCGCTGGACATTTTGCCCAACATCGTGGCGGCGCTGGTGATCGGAGGCGTGGGCTGGGTGGTGGCCATGGTGCTGCGCAACCTGGCCAGCAACCTGCTGCGCTCGATGGGCGCCGACCAGGTCGGCCTGAAGGCGGGTCTGGTCGAGACGGTGCAGATTTCGAGTCTCGCTGGCCTGCTGGTGTTCATCGTGGTGTTCGTGCCGGCGCTGATCGCGGCGCTGGACGCGCTCAAGATCGAGGCCGTTTCGCGTCCGGCCACCGAAATGCTGGCCTTGCTGATGGAGGCGGTACCGCGCATCGTCGGTGCCGGCCTGATCCTGATCGTGACGTGGATGGTCGGCTCGTTTGCCACCCGCCTGCTGGCCAATCTCCTGGCCGGGGTCGGGCTGGACACGTTGCCGGCGCGCCTGGGCATGCAGCGGGCGTTCCGCGGCCTCGCGCCTTCGACCCTGGCCGGACGCATCGCACTGCTGTTCGCCATGTTGTTCGCGACGGTGGAGGCCGGCAACCAGCTGGGCTTCCAGCGGTTCTCCGACATGATCGGCACCTTCATCGAGTTCGCCGGCGACGTGCTGCTGGGCTCGGCGATTCTGGTGATAGGCTTCATGCTGGCCAACGTCGCGTGCGCCGCGATCACTCGCGCCAGCGGCGATAACGTGGTGTTGGCGCGTGTGGCGCGTGTGGCCATCCTGGGGATCGTGCTGGCCATGGGCCTGCGCGCCATGGGCATCGCCGACGACATCGTCAACCTGGCCTTCGGCCTGACGCTGGGGGCCGTCGCCGTGGCGGTGGCGCTGGCCTTTGGCCTGGGCGGACGCGAGGCGGCGGGTCGCCTCGCATCGCGTTGGGTCGATCGGCTGTGCCGTGATCCCGTGCCGGAAGATCGATCCGAAGCGGCCGCACCGAGTGCTCCCGCTGACGGCAACCCACCGCCATGAGCGCGGCGGGGGTGGATCGGCCGGCGCTGGAGCGCGCGCTGGCGGAGCTGTTCGCGCCTTGGGTGCAGGCGCTGAAGCTGAGCGTCGAGAGCGCCGATCCCGAAGGCGTGTGCCTGCACCTGCCGGTCACGCCCGAACTGGCGCGCGAGGGTGGCGTGCTGTGCGGACAGGCCATGATGGCCGCTGCCGACACCGCGATGGTGCTCGCGCTGATGGTGCACCAGGGCCGCTTTCGACCCTGCACGACGGTGCAGCTGAGCAGCAGCTTCCTGCGCCCGCTGTCGGGCCAGGACGCCTTGGTGCGCGCGCGCGTGCTGCGCGCCGGCAAGATGCTGGCCTTCGGCGAAATCGAGCTGAGCGGCGCCGAAGACGGCAAGGCGGTCTGTCACGCCAGCACCACGTACGCGTTGCTCTGAAGGAAGCCCGCCGGCAGCGGCGGCGCACTGCCGGTAAAATCAATCGGTTACCGATTTTTTCTCCCGCACTGGAGGCTCTGCCATGTCCGCGCCATCGCACGACGAACACACGACCGAGGACCCGGTCGAATCCGTGACCAAATACATCCCGTGGGTGCTGCCCTTGGGAGGCGCGGTCGTGATTTTTCTGTTGGCCATGATCACGGTCGTGATGGCCTGAGGCTTGTCCTTCCCTGCAACCGAGGCGACGACCGTCCGCGTGCTGGAGCAGCGGCGCTTCGCGCCGTACGCCGCTGCCGTGGGGGTGCCGGGCGCCGCGCGGGCCCCGTGAGCGGGCGCGCGGCTCGTTTCGTCTCCGGTTGACGCCTTGCCGCGCCGGCGCGCAGCCGGCCAGGCGCGAATTTTTGCATTCGCCCGTTGCGCAGTCCACTTTCCCAAGCACCGAGGTTTTCGGAAAGACGATTTGCATCCTTGGAGTTTTTCGATGAACGCGTCCATTCCACCGGAGCCGATGCAGGGTCTGAACCCCCCGGACCATGTGAAAAATCTCCGACTCGTGGCCTGGGTCGGCCAGATGGCCGCCCTGTGCAAGCCCGATCGCGTGCACTGGTGTGACGGCAGCCAGGCCGAGTACGAGCAGCTATGCCAGCAACTGGTCGATGCCGGCACCTTCAAGCGACTCAATCCGGCCAGGCGTCCGGGCTCGTACCTGGCCCGCTCCGATCCATCCGATGTGGCGCGCGTCGAAGACCGCACCTTCATCTGCTCGGCAAGGAAGGAAGACGCCGGGCCGACCAACAACTGGATGGCGCCCGCCGAGATGCGCGCGACGCTGGCACCGCTGTTCGATGGCTGCATGCGCGGGCGCACGATGTACGTGATTCCGTTCAGCATGGGTCCGCTGGGCAGCCCCATCGCGCACATCGGGGTCGAGCTCTCGGACAGTGCCTACGTGGCCGTCAACATGAAACTGATGACGCGCATGGGGCGGGGCGCGCTCGACGTGCTCGGCGAGCTGGGCGAGTTCGTTCCCTGCGTGCACACGGTCGGCGCGCCGTTGGCCGCGGGCGAGCGCGACCAGACCAGCTGGCCCTGCAATCCCGATCTCAAGTACATCGTGCACTATCCCGAGACGCGCGAGATCTGGTCGTACGGCTCGGGCTACGGCGGCAACGCCCTGCTGGGCAAGAAGTGCTTTGCGCTGCGCATCGCCTCCACCATGGGGCGCGACCAGGGCTGGCTGGCCGAGCACATGCTCGTGCTGGGAGTGACCAATCCGCAAGGCCGGAAATACCACGTGGCCGCGGCTTTCCCAAGCGCCTGCGGCAAGACCAACTTCTCGATGCTGGTGCCGCCCCGGGGGTTCGAAGGCTGGAAGGTGACGACCATCGGCGACGACATTGCCTGGATCAAGCCAGGGCCCGACGGTCGCCTGTACGCGATCAACCCGGAGGCGGGCTACTTCGGCGTGGCACCGGGGACCAACCTGCACACCAACCCCAACTGCATGCACAGCCTGGACCGCGACGTGATCTTCACCAACGTCGCGCTCACCGACGACGGCGACGTGTGGTGGGAAGGCATGGAAAAGGACCATGGCGGCCAGATGCCGGCGCATCTGATCGACTGGAAGGGCCAGCACTGGACCCCCGATGACGGCAAGGCCGGCCGCAAGGCCGCCCACCCCAACGCCCGCTTCACGGTGGCCGCCACCAACAACCCGGTCCTCGATCCGGCCTGGGACGACCCGGCGGGCGTGCCGATCGATGCCTTCATCTTCGGCGGCCGCCGCTCGACCACCGTGCCCCTGGTGACCGAGGCGCGGGACTGGGCCGAGGGCGTCTACATGGCAGCCACGATGGGCAGTGAAACCACCGCAGCGGCGGTCGGCCAGCAGGGCGTGGTGCGCCGCGATCCGTTCGCCATGCTGCCGTTTGCCGGCTACAACATGGCCGATTACTTCGGGCACTGGCTGAGGATGGGAGAACGCCTGCACGCGCTGGGCGCACGGCTTCCGGCCATCTTCTGCGTCAACTGGTTCCGCAAGGACGCTGCCGGTCGCTTCGTGTGGCCGGGCTACGGCGAGAACATGCGCGTGCTGGCCTGGATGATCGATCGGGTGGAGCGGCGCGTCACGGGGCAGCCGACGCTGTTTGGCCTGGCGCCGCGGTACGACGAGCTGAACTGGCAGGGCCTGGACTTCAGCGCCGAGCAGTTCGCCACCGTCACCGGCATCGACAAGAGCGCCTGGGTGCAGGAATTCGCCCTGCATGACGAGTTGTTCGCCAGGCTGGCGCATGGCTTGCCGCCCGAACTGGCGCAAACCCGCCTGGCACTCGAAGAGCGCCTGCACGCGAGCGCCTGAGCACGGCGTCCTTGAGCTGGCAGCAAAAAGGCCGTCGCAGGGACGGCCCATGCAAGTGGCGCGCCCGCCCAGCCGGGCTTGCGCACACTCGCGCTCAGGATTTCCATTCGGCCAGGTCGCGCGCCACCTGCAGTTCGCGCAGCAGACGCGGATCCAGCGCGATCGCGGCGCGCAGCTCGGCGTCGGCGCGCGCCTGCGCACGGCGCTCGCGCAGCCGCGTGTGCAAGGCCAGCCACTGGGCGGCCAGGGCGCTGCGCTCGCCCGTGCGCGGCTCGTGCCAGCGCCCGTAGCGGGCCCAGTGCTTGACGCGCAGCGTATCGATCATCGGCTCGCGCACGTCTTGGGGGACGAAGGACAGGGTGGTTGCGGTCATGATGCTCTCCAATCAACAAAAAAATACCGGCGGCGGCTTCAGTGCACCCCGCCGAGCCAGGCGATGGCTGCGCGGCTGCGCCACGCGCCGAGGTCGTGTCCGGAGCGGACGCCGGCCAACTCCAGCCGATCGCCCGCCACGTTGGTCGGGTTCACGCCTCGACTGCATGGGCGGCGAGCCCGCGGCGCCTGAGTCCATGCACTCGGCTTGGGGTTGGCGTGCTTCGGGTTTAAGTAGGCGATTCCTATCAATAACATTGAGTTGATGTGAATAGTTTACCAAATATCCGGGAAAACCCTTAGGTCGACCGCTCCAATCCCAACTCGCTGACCGGCTTTCGGGCATGAACATTCAGTTGCTGTCGGATCTCCACCTGGAGCAAAACCCCGGTTTCACGCCGCATCCGGCGCCGGGTGCCGACGTGTTGGTGCTGGCGGGTGACATCGGCTCGTACCGTCGCGGATCGGCCCTGTGGGGCTTGGGTGACACGGATTTCGGACTCGCGCGCTTTGGGCGCTGGCCGGTGCCGGTGCTGGTGGTGCCCGGCAATCACGAGTACGACGCGCTGGATTTCGACGCCGCGCACGACCGACTGCGTGCCACCTGTGAGCGGCTCGGCCTGCTCTGGCTGGAGCGCAAAACCCGGGTCCTGGAGGGCGTGCGTTTCGTCGGCACCACGCTGTGGAGCGACTTCGATGCGCTCGGACCGCCGCAGGGCGAGGCGAGCACGCTGGCCGCTCTCCAGGCGCGCGAGAAGGCTTTTCGCGCCGCCAGCCACCATGTGCGCGCGGCCGCCACGATGCGGGCTGGCGCCCCGTTCCTCGCGCCGCAGTGGCGTGCGCAGGCGCTGGCCTGTCAGCAATGGCTGCGCGCCGAGCTGGCGCGGCCGTTCGATGGTCGCACGGTGGTGGTGACCCACTTCGCGCCCAGTCTGCGCAGTCGGGATCCGCGCTATGGCCTCACGCCGGGAACGGCCGGCTTTTGCAACGCGCTGGACGAACTGTTCGAACGCGCCGACCTGTGGCTGCACGGCCACCTGCACTGCCCCTCGGACTACCGGGCGGGGCGCTGTCGCGTGGTGTGCAACCCGCTCGGTTACGCGAGCAAGGGCGAGCAGGCGACGTTCGTGCCGGACCGGCTCGTCGCGGTGCCGGATGCCGGCCTTTGATGCCG
The DNA here is from genome assembly GCA_964527755.1 of uncultured Ottowia sp. GTDB lineage: Bacteria > Pseudomonadota > Gammaproteobacteria > Burkholderiales > Burkholderiaceae_C > Ottowia. Next base: position 4,267 of record CAZGOL010000087.1, on the reverse strand, counting down.
GTCACGCACACGCCGCGCTTGCAAAGTTATAGTCAGGCTCCGACCTTCCCGATTACCCACTCCGGAGAGACAGGCATGAAAGTTCTGTTGGCCGTCGATGGCAGCCCCTACACCCGCAAGATGCTTGCCTACCTGGCGGCGCACCCCGAGTTGCTGGTCGACGCGACCTCCGTCACGGCAATCACGGTGCTGCCCGCGCTGCCCCCGCGCGCTCGCGCCGCGCTGGGCAAGGACACGGTCGACAGCTACCAGGCCGACGAGGCCAGTCGCGTGCTCGACCCGGTGATCAAGGCGCTCTCCCGCCAGCACGCTTCGCCCAAGGCGGTGTGGAAAGTGGGCCCGGCGGGCGAGACCATCGCCAAATTCGCCGACAGCGGCAAATACGACCTGCTGGTGATGGGCTCGCACGGCAGCAACGCGCTGCGCAACCTGGTGATGGGCTCCGTGGCCACCAAGGTGCTGGCTCAGTGCACGGTGCCGGTGCTGCTGGTGCGCTGAAGCCTGGTTGGCGTCGAATCGGGCGGCAGGTCAATTCCATAAAACCAAACAGACTATCATTTTGATAGTATCTCGAGGCGTGACGACTACGAAACGGACCCTGCTCAGGCCGTAAACCGCAGTACGACGCGGCAGCCGGTGCCCGGCGCACTGTCCACGCTGAGCGTCGCGCCCATTGGGGCCGCCTGTTCCTGCAGGCCGACCAGTCCCCAGTGTCCAGCCGCATCGGCCAGCGGATCGAAGCCGGCGCCGTCGTCCACCAGTTCCAGCCGCCAGGGCACGGGTGCGTCGCCGTCGGCCAGCAACGCGCCTTCGGGCGCCAGGTGCAGCGTCACCCGGCTGGCTCCCGCGTGTTGCTCGACATTGCGCAGTGCCTCGCGCGCCATGCTGAAGACGGTGGCGGCGCGCTCGTCGGTCAGGTCGACGGCGGCGGCGTCGATGTATTCGTCCGCCTCAATCCCCGTGCGCTCGGTCAGGCCCACCAGCAGCCGATGCAGTTCGGGCCCAAGCCCGCTGTCGTGCACGCCCGATTCGCGCATCTGGCCGATCGCCGCGCGCACGTCGGCCAGGCCTTCGGTGGCCACCCGCTCGGCGTCGCGCAGTTGCGCATCCAGCTCGTCCCGGCTCCAGTTGCCGCCCAGCTTGCGGGCAACGCGAATCTGCGTCAGCAGCGCCACCAGTGAGTGCGCCAGCGTGTCGTGCAACTCGCGCGCCAGCCGCAGGCGCTCGCGCGTCACCGCAGCGCGCCGCGCATCCTGTGCCATGCGCTCGATGCGGGTAGTGCGCGAGGCCACCCGCGCGTCGAGTTCGGCGTTCAGGCGCGCCAGCGCCAGCTTTTCGGCCTGCAGGTGCCGGATCAACTGCGCCAGTGTGGCGCCGATGGCGTGCACCTCGTCGCGCCCGGGGGGTACAAGCACGGTGTCGCGGCGGCCGGCCTGCACGGCGCGTGCCTGGCGCGCCAATTCGTTCAGCCGGCCGAGCGGCCGACTTGCCACCAGGACCACCACCAGGGCCGCCAGCAGGCCCACCGCCAGCACGCCAGTCAATACGGCGCGCCGCGTGTCGCGCGCCCGCGCCAGCGCCAGCGCGGCGTCTTCGCGCACCACCACCTGCCAACCCACGCTCTGCGCGTGAGCCTCGCGCTCGGCGCCAGACGCCGGCCGTCCGAGCAGAAAGCGCCCCCCCTCAGTCAGGTCCGCCAGGCTCGCCGTGCCGTTCAGGTACCGGGGACCGGCCAGCAGCCGGCCGGCGGGGTCGAGCAGCAGCACTTCCATGGGCACGCCGCCCGCCATGGCGCGCAGGCGTGCGTCGAGTTCGGCCTGCAGCCACAGCCAGGGCAGTTGCGCCACGAGCATGCCAGCCGGTGGTTGGTCACCGTCGGTCAAGGGCACCGCGAGCATCAGCGCGTCCGCTTCCGTGGCGGTCCGCGCGTGCCGCAAGATGACGCGGGGCGTCCGCAGGGTCGGCTGGAGCTCGGGCGACAGCGTCGCCGGGGCGGCATCGCGATCGGTGGTTGCCACCAGGGTGCCTGTCGCGTCGTGCCAACCGATCCAGCCCAGGGCCGGGAGCTCGCGCTGGAGCGCGCGCAGTCGCTCGTCCGGGGTGGGAGCGGGCGCGCCGTCCAGCCGCCACTGGGCGGCGGTGGCCTGCATCGCGGCCAGCAGCACCTCGACCTGGGCCAGCAGGGCGTCCGCCGTCTGACCCGCCGTCTGGGTCAACCGGGCCTGGGTGTCGGCGCGTATCTCGCGTTCGGCCGTGCCGGCGGCCAGCTCGCCTGCGATCAGCGCGCCGGCCACCATCAGGACGAACACCGCCCAGCCCACCGCCGCGGCCAGATGTCGACGCGGGTTCAGGTGCTGCCAGAGGGATTCCGCTGCCGGATCGTCAACGGGTGCGACGGCTTGCGCTAAGCTTTGGGTCATGCGAGGCAGCAACGGGGTCCGAATCCATTGTGCGCCTGCCGGTGCGCTGTGTGGCGGCATGGACACTGAGAGCGCCCCCGCCACACCGCTGCGTCTGCTGGTGGCGGACGACCAACCCATCATCCGGCGTGGGCTGGCGCTGTTGCTGGGGGCCGAACCCGATATCGAGGTGGTGGGCCAGGCCGCCGATGGACAGCAAGTGCTCGAGCTGGCGCACGCGTTGCATCCCGACGTCGTGGTGATGGACTTGCAGATGCCCCGCGTGGGTGGGGTGGCCGCCACCCGGATGCTGGCCGAGCAACTGCCACGGGTGCGGGTGGTGGTGCTGACCACCTTCGACGACGACGAGCGGGTGTTTGACGCCGTGCGCGCCGGCGCCTGCGCCTACCTGCTCAAGGATGCTCCCGAAGACGATGTGCTCGAGACCGTGCGGGCCGTGCACCGCGGCGAATCGCGCCTGTCGCCATCGGTGGCGCGCAAGGTGTTGGAGCAGTTCCGCAGGCTGGCCGGTGGCTGGCCTGGCGCTGCCCCCTCGGCGGCTGCGCGCCCAGCCGATCCGCTGGAGGAGCACCTGACCGACAAGGAGGAGCGGATCCTGGCCTTGCTCGCCGATGGCTTGTCCAACCGGCAGATTGCCGAACGCGTGTTCCTCGCCGAAGGCACCGTGAAGAACTACGTCAGCCGCATCATGGAAAAGCTGCACGCACGCACGCGCATCGAGCTGGCCGTGAAGGCACAGGGCCGTCACGCGTGAGCGCTGCGTGGGCGGCGGGAATGCGCGCAACACCGAGGCCGCACCGGAACTCTGCAATCACGCGTTGGCGCCGGCGGCGAAGGGGTGACTTTGCACATCGCTGCCGCCCGAACCGGCGAGCACCCGTTCGATGCGCGCCACATCCTGGCGGCTGGCGTGCACGGTGACCAGGAACTGGTCGGCCTTGATTGCCGTTTCGTAGCGCACCACGGTGCCGCGTGGAATGCCCATCACGCCCAGTGCGCCGGCCAGTGCCGAGGCGCCCCCGGCCAGCACCGCACCTTCCAGCCCACCGGCCAGGGTCGAGGCGATCGGGCCGAGTGCCACCAGCGGCCCGATGAACGGGATGTAGAAGAAGCCCGAGCCCAGCAGCAACCCACCCAGGCCACCCCAGAAGGCACCACGCTTGCCGAAGAACCACGCGCGGTCGCCCGCGCTCACGTAGCCGACCGCATGCTCTTCGCTGTGACAGTTCTTGCCGATGACGGAGATGGCCGGCCAGGCGATGCCGGCGTCGGCCAATTGGCGCACGGCGCCATCGGCCGCCTCGTGCGTGGCGAACAGGCCGATCACGAGTTGCTCGCCCAGGGCGGCGGGCGGTTGGATCGTGGCCATGGTCTTCTTTCAGGACGAGCGCGTCGCGCTCACTGCATGAACCAGCCGTGGCTGACCACCAGCGACTGGCCGGTGAGCGCGTTGCTGGGCCAGGCGGCAAACGTGAGCGCCGCCTGCGCCACGTCGTCCACCGTGGTGAACTCGCCATCGACCGTGTCCTTGAGCATCACGGTCTTGATCACGTCGGCCTCGCTGATGTGCAGCTCGGCCGCCTGTTCGGGAATCTGCTTTTCCACCAGCGGCGTGCGCACGAAGCCGGGGCAGATGACGTTGGAGCGAATGTTGTGCGCCGCGCCTTCCTTGGCGATGACCTTGGCCAGGCCTTCGAGGCCGTGCTTGGCCGCCACATAGGGGCTCTTGAGCCTGGACGCCTCCTTGGAGTGCACCGAGCCCATGAAGATGATGGCGCCGCCGCGCCCCGACGCGATCATCTGCCGCACCGCCGCGCGCGAGGTCAGAAAACCGCCGTCCAGGTGCA
>CAZGOL010000086.1:0-11051 GCA_964527755.1 uncultured Ottowia sp. | reverse complement strand
AGGTGCCGAAGGTGCGGCTGGTGTAGAAGCCCCGCGAGTCATTCACCACGATGGGCAGCTTGCCCAGCGCCAGCACGTAGTCGTAGGCGCGCGCCACGGTCTCGTCATCGGTCGCCTTGCCGCGGATGATCTCCACCAGTTTCATTTTGTCCACCGGGCTGAAGAAGTGGATGCCGACGAACTTGGCCGCATTCTGGCTGGCGCCGGCCAGGCCGCTGATCGGCAGGGTGCTGGTGTTGCTGGCAAAGAAGCCGCCTTCGGCCAGCATGGGCTCGGCCTCCTGCGTGACCTTGGCCTTCAGCTCGCGCTGCTCGAACACGGCCTCGATGATCAAGTCGCAGCCTTTCAGCTCGGCCACGTCGGTGGTGGGCGTGATGCGGCCCAACAGAGCCTGCTGATCCACCGGGCTCATGCGGCCTTTGTCCACGCGCTTTTGCGTCAGCTTGGCGCTGTAGGCCTTGCCCTGCTCGGCCTTCTCGGCCGTCACATCCTTCAGCACGGTGGCGATGCCGCGGCTGGCCTGCGCATACGCAATGCCCGCACCCATCATGCCGGCGCCCAGAATGCCGACCTTGGCGGGCTTGAAGCGCGGCACATCCCGGGGGCGCGACTGGCCGCTCTTGATGGCGTTCAGGTTGAAGAAGAAGGTGTTGATCATGCTCCGCGCCACCGGGCTGGCCATCAGGCTGGCCAGATACCGGCTTTCGATGCGCGTGGCGGTGTCGTAGTCGACCTGCGCGCCCTCGACCATGGCCGCGAGGGCCGCCTCGGGCGCGGGGTAGTTGCCGTGGGTCTTGGCCGTGAGCATGGCGGGGGCCACCACCAGGCCGCCGGCAATTCTTGGGTTGGCCGGTGTGCCGCCCGGGATCTTGTAGCCCTTCACGTCCCAGGGCTGCTGCGCCTGCGGGTTGGCGGCGATCCAGGCCAGGGCCCGCGCGCGCAGTTCGCCCGCCTCGGCCACCAACTCGTGCACCAGGCCCAGCTCGTGGCCCTGGCGCGGGGTGAACAGCTTGCTCTCCATGATGTAGGGCTGCGCACCCATCAGGCCCAGCAGGCGCGTCATCTTGGTGATGCCGGTGGCGCCGGGAATCAGGCCCAGAGTCAGCTCGGGCAGGCCGAATTGAATCTTGGCGTCGTCCACCGCGATGCGGTGGTGCGCGGCCAGCGCCACTTCCCAACCGCCGCCCAGGGCGCTGCCGTTCAGACACGCGACCACCGGAATGCCCAGCGTCTCCAGCGTGCGAAAGGCGCGCTTGAGGCGCTCGATCTCGGCGAACAGCGCGGGCGCATCGGCGTCGGTCAGGCGCATCACGCTTTTGAGGTCGGCGCCGGCAAAGAAGGTGCTCTTGGCGGAGGCCAGGATCACGCCCTTGAGCTGGTCCTTCTGGGCGGCAAGCTGCTCCACGGCGGCGGCGATGTCGGCCTGCCAGGCGGCGCACATGGTGTTGACGGGCGAGCCCGGCTCGTCGAAGGTGATGGTGGCGATGCCGTCGGTGGTGTCGATGCGCAGGGTTTGCATAATTAATCCTGAATTGATAGCTGCTTGCGCCTGTCCAGCAAGCGCCAGAGCCTGATTTGATCTAAAAAATCAGACAGCCGAACGCAGAGGGCGCAGAAAAATCCATAAAAATTTTGGGTGGTTCTTCTGCGCCCCCTGCGAATCCTTTGCGTCCTCTGCGTTCGGCTGTTCGGCTGTTCGGCTGCTCGGGCTTCACAACCGCTCGACGATGGTGGCAATACCCATGCCGCCGCCCACGCACAACGTGGCCAGTCCATAGCGCAACTGGCGGCGGTGCAGCTCGTCGATCAGGGTGCCCAAAATCATGGCGCCGGTGGCCCCCAGCGGGTGGCCCATGGCGATGGCGCCGCCGTTGACGTTGACCTTCTCGTGCGGCACCTTCAGGTCCTTCATGAACTTCATGGGCACGGCGGCAAAGGCCTCGTTGACCTCAAACAAGTCGATCTGATCGATCGTGAGCCCCGCCTTGGCCAGCGCCTTTTGCGTGGCCGGCATGGGGCCCGTGAGCATGATGGTCGGGTCGGCCCCCGACAGCGCGGTGGCGACGATGCGCGCGCGGGGTTTGAGGCCATGCGCCTTGGCGGCCGCCTCGCTGCCGATCAGCACGGCGGCCGCGCCATCGACGATGCCCGAGGAGTTGCCCGCGTGGTGCACGTGGATGATGCGCTCGACCTGTGGATAGCGCTCTTGCGCGACGGCGTCGAAACCCATGGCGCCCAGCTGCTCGAACGAGGGCCGCAGGCCCGCCAGCGCCTCCACCGTGGTGCGCGGCTTGATGAACTCGTCTTCCTCCAGGATGGTCTGGCCCAGAAAGTCCTGCACCGGCACGATCGAGCCCTTGAAGTGGCCGGCCGCGCGCGCCGCCGCCGCACGCTGCTGCGAGGTGACGGCGAACGCGTCCACGTCGGCGCGCGAGAAGCCCTCCAGCGTGGCAATCAGGTCGGCCCCGATGCCCTGCGGCACGAAGGCGGTCTGGAGGTTGGTGGCCGGATCCTGCGCCCAGGCGCCGCCGTCGCTGCCGATGGGCACGCGGCTCATGCTCTCCACGCCGCCGGCCACCACCAGATCCTCCCAGCCCGAGCGCACCTTCTGCGCCGCCAGGTTGACGGCCTCCAGGCCCGAGGCGCAAAAGCGGTTGACCTGCACGCCCGCGCAGCGCCAGTCCCAGCCGGCCTTGAGGGCGGCCACCTTGGGCAGCACCGAGCCCTGCTCGCCGATCGGCGAGACGATGCCCATCACCACGTCATCCACCGCGGCAGTGTCGAAGTCGTGGCGCTTGCGCAGGGCCTCAAGCGTGCCGGCCAGCAGGTCGATCGGCTTGACCTCGTGCAGGCTGCCATCCTTCTTGCCCTTGCCGCGCGGGGTGCGCACGGCGTCGAACACGTAGGCTTGGGTCATCGGGGTAACTCCTTAGCGAAAATCGGGAGAAAAATGGCAGTATAGATATTTAACCAAGCAATTGCTCGATTAAATTGTCAGCGGCCAGTGAATGCCCGATTTCCCGGGCTTGTGCGCGTCAGTCACCGCCGAACCGGCCGTGTCGCCCGACGCCGTCGACAAATCGCGCGGCGCCCTCGAGTGCATCGACGATGCACGGCTTGCCCCCCTCCCACTCACGCCGCAGTGCCTGCGAGAGCGGCCAGTCCCACTGGGTGAGCGCGCTCAAGCGGTCGGCACGCAGCGTGGCCTGTGGAAATGCGGCCAGTTGGTGCGCCAGTTCCGTGGCCGCTGCACGTGCCGTGCCGGCGGGAACCACGCGGTTGGCCAGGCCGATGGCCAGCGCCTCGTCGGCTGCGACGGCGCGCCCGGTCAGGATCAGGTCCAGCGCGCGGCTCTGTCCGATCAGGCGCGGCAGGCGCACCGTGCCGCCGTCGATCAGGGGCACGCCGAAGCGCCGGCAGAAGATGCCGAAATACGCGTCCTCGGCCATCACGCGCAGGTCGCACCACAACGCCAGCTCGGTGCCGCCAGCCACGGCCGCACCCTCGACGGCCGCGATCACCGGTTTGGCGAGCAACAGGCGCGATGGCCCCATCGGGCCAAGCGGCTGCACGTCCGCCGCATCGAAGTCGAGGGCGGCGTGCAAGCGCCGCACCCCCTCGATGCCTTGCGGTGCCATGCGCGCGCCCGATTTCAGGTCCCAGCCAGCGCAAAAGTGCCCATGCGCACCGTGCAGCACCGCCACGCGGGCGGCGGTGTCGGCTTCGAACGCAACGAAGGCCGCGTGCAGGGCGTGCGCGGTGTCGGCATCGACGGCGTTTCGCACGTCGGGCCGATCCAGGCTGATCACGGTGACGGGGCCGTCGGTTTCGATCTGGATGGTCATGGTTCACGCTCCGGCTCAAGTGGCCACGTTGCCAAGGGTTTTTCGGGACTGCCCAAGACGGGCAGGCCCGGTAGAGTCTGACGGGTCTTGCCGGATACGGCATTGGGGATAGCGTGCAAGTCGTTCAACTGGTGATCAGCGGCATCGCGCAAGGCTGCATCTATGGCCTGATCGCGCTGGGCTTCGTGCTGATCTACAAGGCCACGGAAACGGTCAGCTTTGCGCAGGGCGAGTTGATGATGCTGGGCGCCTTCCTCGGATTGGCGGGCATGACGATGCTGGGGTTTCCGTTCTGGCTGGCTGTGCTCTCCAGCATTCTGGCCATGGGCCTGTTCGGCGTGCTGCTCGAGCGCGTGGTGATCCGCCCCATCCTGGGCCAGCCGGCGTTCTCGATCGTGATGCTGACGATCGGCATCGGTTACGTCGCGCGTGGGGCGATCACCATGATCCCGGGCATCGGGACCGAGACGCACACGCTGCCGGTGCCCTACAAGGATGCGATCTGGCAGGTGGGCACACTGGTGCTGAGCGCCGAGCAGCTGGTGGTGATCGCCGTCACGACGGTGCTGTGCGTGCTGCTGTTCGCGATGTTTCGCTACAGCAAGCTCGGTATCGCCATGCAGGCGGCGTCGCAGAACCAGCTGGCGGCGTACTACATGGGCATCCCGGTCAAGGGACTCAATGGCCTGGTGTGGGGGCTGGCCTCTGCGGTGGCGGCGATTGCCGGGCTGCTGCTGGCGCCCATCACGTTCGTGCACGCCAACATGGGCTTCATCGGCCTGAAGGCGTTTCCGGCAGCGGTGGTGGGGGGCTTCGGCAGCCTGCCGGGCGCCATCGTCGGCGGGCTGGTGATCGGCATCATCGAATCGCTGTCGGGCTTCTACTTGCCCGAGGGATTCAAGGACACGGCCGCCTACATCGTCGTGCTGATCATGCTGATGGTCAAACCCAACGGCCTCTTTGGCGAACGCCTGCTGAAGAAGGTTTGAGGAGTTTCCACCGCCATGCGCTTCATCTTCAAGACCAGCTATGCCCAGGACATCCGCCTGGCCAAGCACGGTGGGCACGTGTTCTGGTACGGCGTGCTGGGCCTGGTGCTGCTCGCCGCGCCCTGGCTGTTGTCCGAATACTGGCTGGCCCAGATCACTTTCATCCTGATCTACGGCATCGCTGGCCTGGGCCTGATGCTGCTGGCGGGTTACACGGGCCAATTCTCCCTCGGCCACGCGGCCTTTCTGGGCGTGGGTGCCTACGCGCAGGCGGTGCTGACCAACGCCGGCTGGCCGTTTCCGCTGGCCATGGCTTGCTCGGCGTTGCTGGCGGCGGCGGTGGGCGTGGTGGTGGGATTGCCGGCACTGCGGGTCAAGGGCATCTATCTGGCGATCGCCACGCTCGCCTTCGGGTTCATCGTCGAGGAGGTGCTGGCGCGCTGGGAGAGCGTGACCGGCGGCAACGCGGGTCTGGCGGTTCAGGCGCCGGCGATCTTCGGCTGGCAGGTCGACTCCAGCGGCGGCTTCTATGCGATCTGCCTGATCACCGCGACGCTTTCCACGCTCGGCGTCCTGAATCTGTTGCGCGCCCCCACCGGCCGTGCCTTCATCGCCATCCGCGACTCAGAGATCTCGGCGCAGAGCATGGGAGTGCATCTGGCGTACTACAAGACACTGGCGTTCGCCGTGTCGGCCGCCCTGGCGGGGGTGGCGGGAGCGTTGTATGCGCACAAGCTGCAGTTTCTCTCGCCCGAACAGTTCAACATCCTGCAGTCGATCGACCTGTTGCTGATGGTGGTGATCGGGGGATTGGGCTCCATTCATGGAGCGTTCCTGGGGGCTGCCTTTCTGATCGCCATGCCGCAACTGATTGCACTGACGAAGGACTATCTGCCCGACACCATCGGACAGGCACCCGGCCTGCAGACATTGGTCTATGGTCTGGTGCTGATCGGTTTCGTGATGTTCGAGCCGCTGGGGCTTTACGGGCGCTGGCTGAAGATGCGCACCTGGCTGCAGCTCTTTCCCTTCTACCGCAAGGGCATGTTCAAGCGGCAGAAGTCGTTCCAGAAATCGGATCGCCTCAAATGACGAGCGAAACCCTGCTTTCCGCACAAGGCCTGAGCGTTCGTTTCGGCGGCGTCCTGGCAGTGAATGACGTGAGCTTCGACGTGCGCCGCGGCGAGGTGTTCACGCTCATCGGGCCCAACGGTGCGGGCAAGACGACGGTATTCAACCTGATCAGCCGCATCTACCAGCCGACGCAGGGCAGCATTGCCTATGACGGTCCCGCCGGCGTGATCGATCTGACCCAGCAGCCTGCGCATCGGGTGGCGTCGCTGGGCATCGCGCGCACCTTCCAGAACATCGAGCTGTTCGAGCATGCCAGCGTGCTGCACAACCTGCTGGTGGGACATCACACGCACCGGCGCACCGGTTTCTGGAGCGACCTGCTGTTCACCCCCGCCACCCGCGCCGCCGAACTTGAGGCACGCGAGCACGTGGAGCGCGTGATCGATTTTCTCGACCTGCAGCACCACCGCGAATCGATGGTCGCGGGGCTGCCGTACGGCGTACGCAAGGTGGTCGAACTCGGTCGTGCGCTGTGCGCCGAGCCGCGCCTGCTGCTGCTGGACGAACCCTCGTCGGGCCTGAACGTCGAGGAGACCGACGACATGGCGTTCTGGATCCACGACATCGTGCACGATCTGGGCACGACGGTGCTGATGGTCGAGCACGACATGAGTCTGGTGTCGCGCGTGTCCGACCGGGTGCTGGCGATGAACCAGGGTGAGGTCCTGGCGATGGGGACACCCGCCGACGTGCAGGCCGATGCCCGGGTGATAGAGGCATACCTGGGCTCGATCGACGACGTGTCGTCGTTGCGGAGGCAGGCCGCATGACATCCGCCGCAAGCATGAGCACCACGCGCGCGCCCGAAGCCGGGGACACCGTGCTGCAACTGGCCAACGTCGAGAGTTCATACGGCCCGATCAAGGCGATCCGCGGCGTCAGCCTGCAGGTCGAAGCCGGTCAGGTGGTCACCGTGCTCGGCAGCAATGGCGCCGGCAAGACAACAATCCTGAAAACCATCTCGGGCATCATCGACCCGGGCAGGGGCAGCGTGCACTTCAAGGGCGCCGACATCACCGCACGCGACCCGGCCTTCATCGTGCAGCAGGGACTGATGCACGTGCCGGAGGGGCGCGAAGTGTTCCCGCTGCTGTCGGTGCGCGACAACCTGCTGATGGGGGCCTACACCCGAAACGATCGCGACGGCGTGGCGCGCGACATGGAGCAGGTGTTCGCCTATTTCCCGATCTTGAAGGAACGCAGCGCACAGGACGCCGGCCTGCTGTCGGGCGGCCAGCAGCAGATGCTGGCCATCAGCCGCGCGCTGATGGCCGATCCGCGCCTGATCCTGCTGGATGAGCCCAGCCTGGGTCTGTCCCCGAAGCTGACCAAGGAAATCTTCGAGATCGTGGTGCGCATCAACCGCGAGCGCGGCACCACGATCCTGCTGGTCGAGCAAAACGCCAACATGGCACTGAACGCATCGGACTATGGCTACGTGCTCGAGAACGGCCGCATCGTGATGGAAGACACCTGTGCCCACCTGCGCGAGAAGGAGGACATCAAGGAGTTCTACCTCGGCATGAAGGAGTCCGGCGTGCGCGGCGAGCGGCGCTGGAAAAAGAAGAAGACCTGGAGATAGGCATGAGCAATCTTTGGGACCTCTCGCACATCGAGCCGCGCGGCGATGTGATCATGCCGGGCGACACGGTGTCGGCCATGTTCTGGAACGCCGTGGCGCAGCGCGGCGACAAGACCTGGCTGCGCGAGAAGGATCTGGGCATCTGGCGCAGTTGGAGCTGGACCCAGGTCGGCGATGCCGTGGCCGAGATCGCCGGTGGCCTGATGAGCCTGGGGTTGAGCGCCGGCGACACGTGCTCGATCCTGTCCAACACGGTGCTCGAATGGGTACTGGCCGACCTGGCGGTGCTTTCCTGCGGGGGTGTCGCCAACGGCATTTATCCCACCGACGCGCCGGCCCAGGTGCACTACCTGTGCGAAGACTCCAGTACCCGCATCTTGTTTGTCGAGGACGATGAGCAACTCGACAAGGCCCTCGAGGTGCGCGCGCAACTGCCGCTGCTGCGCAAGATCATCGTGTTCGACATGGATGGCCTGCACGATCTCGATGACCCGCAGGTGATGAGTCTCGATGCCCTGCGCGAACTGGGCCGCGCCTGGAACACCGGTCACCCGGACGAGCTGCAGCGCCGGGTGGCCGCCTGCAAGCCGCAGGATCTGGCCATCCTGGTCTACACCTCCGGCACGACCGGCAAACCCAAGGGCGCCATGCACACCCACGCCGGCATCGTCTATACCGCGCGCGGCCTCAACGGCGTGATTTCGCGCAGCGAGCACGACGAGTGCATGGCTTTCCTGCCGCTGTGCCACATCGCCGAGCGCATGGGCGGTGAGTACTACTCGCTGTACACCGGCTCCAAGCTGAACTTCGTCGAGAACCCCGACACCGTGCCCGAAAACGTGCGCGAAATCGCGCCCACGGTGTTCACCGCAGTGCCACGCGTGTGGGAAAAGTTCTATTCCAGCGTCACCATCGCGATCAAGGAAAGCACGCGCCTGCAGCAGGTGGTCTATGCCTGGGCCATCGGCGTTGGCCGGCGAATCACCGATCGGGTGCTGGCCGGCGAAGCCGTTTCGGGTTCGCTCAAGCTGCGCTTTCGGCTGGCGCGCTGGCTGGCACTGGACAACGTGCGCAAACTGATCGGCATCCACCGCGCGCGCTACCTGATCACGGGCGCGGCGCCGATTTCCCCCGAACTGGTCAAGTGGTATCTGTCGCTGGGCGTGCCCATGCTGGAGGTATGGGGGATGACCGAAACGTGCAGCGTTTCGACCGGCATGCGGCCCCGGCGCATCAAGCCGGGCTCCATCGGGCCGGCAGCCGATTTCAACGAGGTGCGGCTGGATCCGCAGACGAGTGAGCTGCAGGTCAAGGGGCCGAACGTCTTCGCGGGCTACCTGAACCTGCCGGAGAAAACCGCCGAAACGTTCACAACCGATGGTTGGCTGCGCACCGGTGACGTGGGCACGGTGGACGCGGAAGGTTTCTACCGCATCACCGACCGCATGAAGGACATCATCATCACGGCGGGCGGCAAGAACATCACGCCCAGCGAGCTGGAAAACGAACTCAAGTTCAGCCCCTACGTCACCGACGCGGTGGTCATCGGCGACGCGCGACCCTATCTCACGGTCATCATCATGATCGACCAGGAAAACGTCGAGAAATTCGCCCAGGACCACGACGTTCCGTTCTCCAACTACGCCAGCCTCACGCGCACGCCCGAGGTGCAGGCATTGATCCAGGGCGTGATCGACGAAGTCAACAGGAAGTTCGCCCGCGTCGAGCAGATCAAGAAGTTCTACCTGCTCGACACGCAACTCACCGCCGAGGACGAGGAGCTGACGCCGACGATGAAACTCAAGCGGCGCCTGATCCAGACCAAGTACGCGCCCCAGATCGAGGCGATGTACCGCAACTGATCGACTTTCACCAGCCCACAGGAGCATCCAATGAACATTCGAATCCCCCTCGTGACCCTGGCCTGCTCGCTGGGCCTGGTCGCACCCGCCTTCGCGCAGACGCAGGGCGTTGGCAAGAACGAGCTGGTGATCGGCACCATCCAGGATCTGTCGGGACCCGCCGCGGCCCTGTCCAAGCCCGCGCTCGAAGGGATGCAGTTGCGCGTGGAAGAGACCAACGAGCAAGGCGGCGTCAACGGGCGCAAGCTCGTGCTCAAGGTCGAGGACTCGGGTTACGACCCCAAGCGCGCCGTGCTGGCGGCGCAAAAACTGGTCAACCAGGACAAGATCTTCGCCATGGTCGGTCACCTGGGCACGGCGCAGAACATCGCCACTTTTCCGGTGCTGTTCAAGAAAGACGTGATCAGTTTCTTTCCTCTGAGCGCGGGCCGTCAAATGTACGAGCCGCTCAACCGGCTGAGCTACGCCTTCATCGCACCCTACTACGACCAGATGCGCGCGGCCGTGCCTCGCCTGGCCAAGGAAAAGGGCATGCAGAAGGTGTGCGTGATCTACCAGGACGACGACTTCGGTCATGAGGTCGTCAAGGGCGCGGAAGACGGCCTGAAAGCCATCGGCATGACGCTCACCGAAAGGACCAGCTTCAAGCGCGGCGCCACCGATTTTTCATCGCAAGTTGCCAAGATGAAGGCCGCCGGCTGCGACTTCGTCGTGCTGGGCACCATCGTGCGCGAGACCATCGGCACCATGGCCGAGGCACGCAAGAGCGGTTTCAGTCCGGTCTTTCTCGCCTCGGCCGCCGCCTACATCAATGCCGTGCCCAAGCTGGGCGGGGCGGCCGTCGAAGGCCTGTACGTCGCCATGACCCTGGGCGTGCCCTACACCGACTCGCCCGAGCAGCCGGTGCGGTTCTGGGCCAACAAGTACAAAACCAAGTTCGACCACGAACCCGACACCTTCTCGGCCGTCGGCTACGCCATCATGGACGCCTTCATCAACGTCGCACAGAAAGCCGGTGCCGGCCTGAGCGCCGGCAGCTTCGTTCGCGCCATGGAGAGCTCGCGCTTCCCGCCAGACATCTTCGGCGGGCCCGAAATGACGTTCTCATCGACCAAACACCTCGGCAGCGACGCAGCCCGCCTGTCACAGGCCAAGAGCGGAAAGTGGGTCGTGGTGTCCGAGTATTTCAAGTGATTCGCCCGTCAAACCCCTTCGTCCAACCCCACAGGAGACACGCCATGAAAGCGAAACCCACCCTGACAACCCTGGCGGCCGCCACCTTTGCGCTGGCGCTGGCCACACCGGCGCTGGCCCAACCGTCGCAAGGGGTGACCAAGACGGAGGTCGTTGTCGCCACCATCCAGGATTTGTCGGGACCGCTCGCCGGCTTCGGCAAGCAGGCACGCAACGGCATGCAGCTGCGCGTCGACGAGATCAACGAACAAGGCGGCATCAACGGCCGCAAGCTGGTGTTCAAGGCCGAGGACTCCGGCTACGACCCCAAGCGCGCCGTGCTCGCGGCACAGAAATTGGTCAACCAGGACAAAATCTTCGCGATGCTGGGTCACATCGGCACGGCGGCCAACATGGCGACGTTCCCGGTGCTGTTCCCCAAGAAGGTGATCAACTTCTACCCGCT
>CAZGOL010000085.1:0-11090 GCA_964527755.1 uncultured Ottowia sp. | reverse complement strand
ACGTAAAGGCGCGCGTCGAACACCGATCCATCCTTGCGCTTGACCCGCATCTGGAAACCCGCCGGGTCGGCCACGCCGCCGAGTTCCTCGGTCAGGCGTGCCGCCAGCACTTCATGGTCTTCGCTCGGCCAATAATTGAACGGCTCGGACTGGCCGAGCAACTCGGCTTCGGTCCAGCCCGTCATCTGGCAGAACGCCGGGTTGACGTACGTGATGCGGCCCTGCAGGTCAAGCGCACGCATGCCGGTCAGCATCGAGTTTTCCATGGCCCGGCGGAAACTGGTCTCCGCCTGCAGTGCCTGCTGCACCTGATGGCGGCGGCGCGACTCGCGCCAGTTGGCCAGCAGCATCCATACCGTCATCGCCGACAGGCCGAGCACCAGCCAGAAAATCGCGCTGCCAATCAGGCCCTGCGACGTGCGCCACGCCTGGGCGCGCAACACCAGGCCGTTGCCCACTGGCGAGACCGGCATCTCGCTCTGGTTGACCTTGCCGGTCCAGGGCAACCACTCGGACAGGCCCTGGCGATCGGGAATGCTCTGGCCGGTCAGCAACTGCCCCTTGGCATCGAGCAGCGCCACCGCGTACTTGGCCAGCACCTCGCTCGGCACGGCGTAGCGCAGCAGACCGTCCAGCCCGTATTCGGCCAGCAATTCCCCCGAGAACTGGCCGCGCGGCGTGATCGGCACGTGCAATTGCAGCGTCGGCTCGATGTCTTTCTCGGCGATCGGCTGGGTGTAGATCGGTTGGCGCAGATCGCGTGCCAGACCGAACCCGGTTTCCGCGTCGTCGGCCTTCAACTGGCCGTCCTGCATCCAGGCGCGATGGGGCAGCACGCTGGGGCGGGTTTCGGTGGCCAGCACGCGCCGGCGTGAGTCGATCCAGCTGATCGACAGCAATTCCGGGTACTGTGCCACCAGCGACTCGGCCCGGCTGCTGAACTGGACGGTGCTGACTTCGCGGTTGGAGATGTCGCGCGCCAAGCGCATCAATTGTTCCTGGCGCTCGATCAGGCGCAGGCGCAGGCGCTGCTGACCGTACTCGACATCCCGCTTGAGGGCCTCCTGCTCGCGACGCATCTCCTCGACGCGCAAGTAGCCAAACGCCGCCACGATGACCACCATGAACAGCAGCACCGCGAGCAGTGGCGCCACATGGATCCAGCGGCCCGAACGCAAGACCAGGAAATACTGCTGCCAGCTCCTGGCCTTGTCGGCCGGGTGCTCGGCGAGGCGGAGCGGGGCCGGATCGTCCATCGGTGCGCAGTGTAGGCCACTGGCAACGCGTGGTGCCGCCAGCGCGGGTCCAAACAGAATCACATGCTATAATATAAAATTAGTTACCGTGATTTGAAATGCAAAAAATCTTGTGTGATGATACGGTTCGACTATGGTTCACAATGGATCGGCCCATTGTCAAAGGAGACACGCCAATGCCCGCAGCGCCCCACCCATCATTTCCCAGCCCGACCGACCTGGATTCCCAGGAAACGCGTGAATGGATGGACGCGTTGAGTGCTGTGATCGACAGGGAGGGGGCCGAGCGGGCGCACTTCCTGCTCGAGACGTTGCTCGAGCACGCGCGGCAAAACAGCATCGACATGCCGTTTTCGGCGACCACCGGCTACGTCAACTCGCTGGAACCCGACCAGGAAGACCGCAGCCCCGGCAATGAGGAGCTCGAAGGGCGCCTGCGCGCCTACATGCGCTGGAACTCGATGATCATGGTGGCGCGGGCCAACCGGCTGCACGTGGACGACGGCGGTTCGCTGGGTGGCCACATCGGCTCCTACGCTTCCGTGGCACACCTGTTCGAGACCGGCTTCAACCACTTCTGGCACGCCGAAAGCGAGGGCCACGGTGGCGACTGCGTCTACTTTCAGGGCCACAGTTCGCCCGGCATCTACGCGCGGGCCTTCCTCGAGGGGCGACTGACGGAAGACCAGATGCTGCATTTCCGTCAGGAAGTGGGCTACAAGAAGGGGCTGCCGAGCTATCCGCACCCCTGGCTCATGCCGGACTTCTGGCAGTTCCCGACCGTGTCGATGGGCCTGGGTCCGCTGATGGGCATCTATCAGGCGCGCTTCCTGAAGTACCTGCACGCACGCGGCATCGCCAACACCGCCAACCGCAAAGTCTGGGTGTTTCTGGGCGATGGCGAGATGGACGAGCCCGAAAGCCGCGGCGCCATCAGCCTGGCGGCGCGCGAGAGCCTGGACAACCTGATCTTCGTCATCAACTGCAACCTCCAGCGTCTGGATGGACCGGTACGTGGCAACGGCAAGATCGTCCAGGAACTGGAGGGCGACTTCCGCGGCGCGGGCTGGAACGTCATCAAGTGCCTGTGGGGCAGCGGCTGGGACGCGCTGCTGGCACGCGACAAGGACGGCGCGTTGCGCAAGGTCATGATGGACACGCTGGACGGCGACTATCAGACTTTCCGCGCGCACGACGGCGCCTACATCCGCGAGCATTTCTTCGGGCGGGACCCGCGCACCCTCAAGCTGGTCGAGCACATGAGCGACGATGACCTCTGGGCGCTGCGCCACGGCGGTCATGATCCGCAGAAGGTCTATGCCGCGTTTTCCGCTGCCGTCAAGCACACGGGCCAGCCCTCGGTGCTGCTGGTGCGCACCATCAAGGGTTACGGCATGGGCTCGGCCGGCCAGGCCAAGATGCCGGTGCACCAGATCAAGAAGATGTCCGACGATGCCGTGCGGGCGTTCCGTGATCGCTTCAACATCCCGGTTCCCGACAGCGAGCTCGACAACATGCCCTTCTACAAGCCGGCCGACGACACGCCGGTGATGAAGTATCTGCACGAGCGGCGCCAGAAACTGGGCGGCTACCTGCCTTCGCGTCGGGTCAAGTCCGACGAAAGCTTCACGATCCCCTCGCTCGATGCCTTCAAGGCCGTGCTCGAACCCACCGCGGAGGGACGCGAGATCAGCACCACGCAGGCGTTCGTGCGCATGGTGGTGCAACTGCTGCGCGACAAGGCGCTGGGCCCGCGCGTGGTGCCGATCGTGGTCGACGAGGCGCGCACCTTCGGCATGGAAGGCATGTTCCGCCAGATCGGCATCTACAACCCCAAAGGCCAGTTGTACACGCCGGTCGACAAGGGCGAGGTGGCCTACTACAAGGAATCCAAGGACGGCCAGGTGCTCCAGGAAGGCATCAACGAGGCAGGCGGCATGGCCAGCTGGATTGCGGCATCCACCAGCTACAGCACGAGCAATCGCATCATGCTGCCGTTCTACGTGTACTACTCGATGTTCGGCTTCCAGCGCTTTGGCGACCTGGCCTGGGCTGCGGGCGACCTGCATGCGCGTGGCTTCCTGCTGGGCGGCACGGCTGGGCGCACCACGCTCAACGGCGAGGGGCTGCAGCACGGCGATGGCCACAGCATGATGCATGCCTCGGTGATCCCCAGCTGCATCAGCTACGAACCGGCGTTCGCGCACGAGGTCGGCGTGATCATGCACGACGGTCTCAAGCGCATGGTCGAGAAGCAGGAAGACGTCTTCTACTACATCGCCATCCACAACGAGAACTACGCCATGCCGGGCCTGAGTGCCGGCACCGAAGAGCAGATCATCAAGGGCATGTACCTGTGCCAGCCCGGCGCCGATGGCGACAAGCGGGTGCAACTGCTGGGCAGCGGCACCATCTTGCGCGAGTCGCTGGAAGCGCAGAAGTTGCTGGCCTCCGACTGGGGCGTGCAGGCCGATGTTTGGAGCTGCCCGAGCTTCACCGAGTTGGGCCGCGACGGCACCGACGCCGAGCGCTGGAACCTGCTGCACCCGACGGAGACGCCGCGCGTGCCCTTTGTCGCACAGCAGCTCCAGAGCCATCCCGGCCCGGTGGTGGCCTCGACCGACTGGGTGAAGGCGTACGCCGAGCAGATCCGTGCCTTCATCCCGCAGGGGCGCAGCTACACCGTGCTGGGCACCGACGGCTTTGGCCGCAGCGACTTCCGTTTCCGCCTGCGCGAGCACTTCGAGATCGACCGGCACTACATCGTGCTGGCTGCGCTCAGCGCGCTGGCCGACGAAGGCAAGGTGGCCAAGTCGAAAGTGACGGACGCGATCAAGAAGTACGCGATCAAGACCGAAAAAGTCAACCCGCTGCACGCCTGAGAGAAGGGGACGAACATGGCACTGGTGGAAGTCAAGGTCCCCGACATCGGCGACTTTTCGGACGTGGCGGTGATCGAGGTGCTGGTCAAGCCCGGCGACACGATCAAGGCCGAACAAAGTCTGATCACGGTGGAATCGGACAAGGCGTCGATGGAAATTCCGTCGAGCGCTGCCGGCGTCGTCAAGGAGCTCAAGGTCCAGCTTGGCGACAAGGTCAAGGAAGGCTCGCTCGTCCTGCTGCTGGAAGCGACCGAAGCTCCGGCGGCCGCGGCACCCGCGCCGCAGGCTGCCGCCAAGGCTCCGGCATCCGTTCCTGGCGCACAACCCACCGCTGCGCCGGCCGCCACGGGCAACATCGAAGTGCGGGTGCCCGACATCGGTGACTTCAAGGACGTCGCTGTGATCGAGTTGCTGGTTGCCGTCGGTGATACGGTCAAGGCTGAGCAGTCGCTGTTCACGGTCGAATCCGACAAGGCTTCGATGGAAATCCCGTCGCCTGTCGCCGGCGTGCTCCGGCAGCTCAAGATCCGGTTGGGCGACAAGGTCAATCAGGGGGACCTGGTGGCGGTAATCGAGGGCGCGGCCGGCGCTGCGCCCACGGCAGCAGCACCGGCGATGACGGCCGCCGCGCCTGCTGCCGCTGCCGCTGTCGCTGTCGCGGCTGCCCCGGCACCCGCCGCCGCGCCGCACAACCCCACCGTGGCGCCCACCGGTCAGTTGCCGCACGCCAGCCCGTCGGTGCGCAAGTTCGCGCGCGAGTTGGGCGTGCCGCTGGCCGAGATCAAGGGCACGGGCCTCAAGGGTCGCATCACGCAGGAAGACGTGCAGGCTTTCACCCGTGCCGTCATGGCCGGCACCGCCCGCACCCAGGCGCAGGGCGCTGCGGGAGCCGGCGTGACCGGCGGCGGCGAGCTCAACCTGATCGCCTGGCCCAAGGTCGATTTTGCCAAGTTCGGCCCGATCGAGCGCAAGGAGCTGTCCCGCATCAAGAAGATCAGCGGCGCCAACCTGCTGCGCAACGCCATCATGATCCCGGCCGTCACCAACCACGACGACGCCGACATCACCGACCTGGAGGCCTTCCGCGTGGCCACCAACAAGGAAAACGAAAAGATCGGCGTGAAGGTGACGATGCTCGCTTTCCTGATCAAGGCCTGCGTGGCCGCGCTCAAGAAGTTTCCCGAGTTCAACAGCAGCCTGGACGGCGACGCCCTGGTCTACAAGCAGTTCTGGCACATCGGCTTTGCCGCCGACACCCCCAACGGCCTGGTGGTGCCCGTCATCAAGGACGCCGACAAGAAGGGCGTGCTGCAAATCAGCGCCGAGATGGGCGAGCTGGCCAAGAAGGCCCGCGACGGCAAGCTGGGCCCGGCCGACATGAGCGGCGCCACCTTCACCATCAGCAGCCTGGGCGGCATTGGCGGCCGCTACTTCACGCCCATCATCAACGCGCCCGAGGTGGCCATTCTGGGCGTGTGCCGCTCGACCATGGAACCCGTGTGGGACGGTAAGGCGTTTCAGCCGCGCCTGATGCTGCCGCTGTCGCTCACGTGGGACCACCGCGTCATCGACGGGGCCGCCGCGGCGCGCTTCAACGTGTACCTGGGGCAAATCCTGGCGGATTTCCGCCGGGTGCTGCTGTGAACGGGGAGCGTTGGCATGGCTGAGATTCAAGTCAAGGTGCCCGATATCGGCGACTTCAGCGAGGTTGCCGTGATCGAGATACTGGTCAAGCCGGGTGACACCGTCAAGGCCGAGCAAAGCCTGGTCACCGTCGAATCCGACAAGGCGTCGATGGAAATTCCGTCCAGCCATGCAGGCGTGGTCCAGGCGCTGAAGGTCAAGCTCGGCGACAAGGTCTCTGAAGGATCGGTACTGCTGACGCTGGAGGCCGATGCGGCCGGCGCGTCCGACCCTCCCCCCCTGGGGGAGGGCAGGGCCGAGGCCTCTGCCCCCCCGGCGGCGCCCGTGCCGCCATCCCAACCTGCCCCCAGCGGGGGCTGGAGCAAGGCAGCCAACTTCGGCGGCGCCGCCGACCTTGACTGCGACGTGGTGGTGCTGGGCGGCGGCCCCGGCGGCTATTCGGCCGCGTTCCGCGCCGCCGACCTGGGCCTGAAGGTTGTCATCGTCGAGCGCTACGCCACCTTGGGCGGCGTGTGCCTGAACGTGGGCTGCATCCCCAGCAAGGCGCTGCTGCACGTGGCCGCCGTGATGGACGAGGTCGGCCACCTGGCGGCCCTGGGCATCGACTACGGCGGCAAGCCCAAGGTCGATATCGACAAGCTGCGCGGCCATAAAGAGAAGGTGATCGGCAAGCTCACCGGCGGCCTGGGCGCCATGGCCAAGATGCGCAAGGTGACTACGGTGCGCGGCTACGGCAGCTTTGTGGGCGCCAACCACATCGAGGTGGAAGAAACCACCGGCGGCGGGCAAGAGAAAACCGGTGGCAAAAAGGTGGTGCAGTTCAAGCGCGCCATCATCGCCGCCGGCAGCCAGGCCGTGCGCCTGCCCTTCATGCCCGACGATCCGCGCGTGGTCGACAGCACCGGCGCGCTGGCCCTGAAGAGCGTGCCCAAGAAGATGCTGATCCTGGGCGGCGGCATCATCGGCCTGGAGATGGGCACGGTCTACAGCACGCTGGGCGCACGCCTGGATGTGGTCGAGATGCTCGACGGCCTGATGCAGGGAGCCGACCGCGACCTGGTCAAGGTGTGGCAAAAGCTCAACGCCCCGCGCTTCGACAACATCATGCTCAAGACCAAGACGGTGGGCGCCAAGGCCACCGACAAGGGCATCGAAGTGTCGTTCGAAGGCGAGGGTGCCCCCGCGCCACAAGCCTACGACCTGGTGCTGCAGGCCGTCGGCCGCAGCCCCAACGGCAAGAAGATCGGTGCCGACAAGGCGGGCGTGGCCGTCACCGACCGCGGCTTCATCGACGTCGACATCCAGATGCGCACCAACGTGCCGCACATCTTCGCCATTGGCGACATCGTGGGCCAGCCCATGCTGGCGCATAAGGCGGTGCACGAGGCGCACGTGGCGGCCGAGGTGATCGCCGGCGAGCTCAAGGGCGACGAAGCGCTGGCCAAGGCCGCCTTCAACGCCCGCGTGATCCCCAGCGTGGCCTACACCGACCCCGAGGTGGCCTGGGTGGGCCTGACCGAAGACCAGGCCAAGGCGCAGGGCATCAAGGTCAAGAAGGGCCTGTTCCCCTGGACGGCCTCGGGCCGCGCCATTGCCAACGGCCGCGACGAGGGCTGCACCAAGCTCTTGTTCGACGACAGCCCCGAGGCGCACGGCCACGGTCGCATCCTGGGCGGCGGCATCGTTGGCACGCACGCCGGCGACATGATCGGCGAGGTGGCCCTGGCCATCGAGATGGGCGCTGACAGCGTGGACATCGGCAAGACCATCCACCCCCACCCCACGCTGGGCGAGAGCATCGGCATGGCCGCCGAGATCGCCCACGGCAGCTGCACCGACGTGCCGCCGCAGAAGAAGTAGGCACGCCAGCGCAAACGGCAAGGCCCGGGCTGGCGACAGTCCGGGCCTTTTTTTGGCCATCGTTTGTGGGAGCGGCCTTGGCCGCGATGGTCACGCACCGAGGGCGCAGCCAGGCCATCGCGGCCAAGGCCGCTCCCACACCCTTGTGGGGGTGGGCGAAACATCGCGTAGCGCGTGGAGACTGGGGGGTGTGCCTATTCACGGCCGCACCAGCACCAGCGGTTCGCCGATGCGAGCCCGTGCGATGTCTTCGGCATAAAACGGCAGGCTGTGCCAGCGCTTGGCCGAGAACTCGCGCATCTGGTCGTTGGCGTGCGGCGATGCGGGGTCGGTGGACTCGCCGTAGGTCAGGATGGCCTGGGCCACCGGGCCGCGCGCGTCGAAGGTGACGGTCTGCACATAGCTGGTGCCGTAGTCGATGCGCAGGCCCTGCTGGTTGATGGGCGCGGGCTCCTGGCGGCCCAGATTGTTGAGCACGCCCTCGAACTCCTCGCCGCCGTGCAGGGCGATCGGCTCGTCGGTGATGGCCGGGTGCTGCACGCTGCCCAGCGGGGCGTCCAGCGCGAAGCCGCTGGCGCGGATCAGCTTGACCGCGCCCTCCAACGCGGTCCACACCTTGGCGGCGGTGGCGGCGTCGTCCATCTTCAGGCCGGCGGGCGTGGCCACGGGCTGCTGCGCATCGAAGGGCAGGCGGTACACGCCGGGGATGTTGCGTGCCGTGCGCCAGAACTCGCGAAACACGATCTCGCCGCGTGAGTCGAGGTTGTTGCGCCGGTCCCAGCCCTTCAAGGCGGCGCAGCCGTCGCGCGCCTCGGCGCTGGGCGCGTGCGCGCAGGCCGCCAGCAGGTCGGGCACGATGACGCTCGCCATGAAGTTGCGGTTTTGAAAGAGCTGCTCCTGAATCGCTTGCAGCGTGACCTTGCCGCGGCCCAGCATCTCGGGGATTTCGGTCAGGCCCGCGCGCGTGCGCGGGCGGCCCACGCTGGCGTCGCCCACCAGCGGCGAGATGTCGCCCCATTTTTGCCCCGGGTGGGTGTACAGGTAACTGTCGTTGCTGTTTTGCACCCAGTCGGTTCGATACGCCACCGGCATGCGCTCGATCGGGATCAGCCCCGGCACGGGCGAGCGTGCATCCTGCTGCCAGGCACAGTCGGCGCGCGCGCCGTTCAGCACCACCAGGCCGGCGGCCTTGAGCAGTGCGGCCGCCGGCTTGCCGGGCGCGCAGCGCGCCAGCTGGGCGGCGTCCACGTCGGGCACCACGCTCACGTCGGCGTACATGGCCGTGCCCTGGCGGTCGGCAGCCAGGGTGTTGACCCAGGGCATGCCCAGGTTGGCCTGGGCTTGGTGCAGTTCTTGCACGCTGCGCGCGCGGGCAAAGGCCAGGGCCGTGTCCATCATGCGCGCGTTGCCGGCGTTGGCGTCGCGCAGGGCGTAGGCGGTTTTGGCGGTCCACGTCAGGCCTGCGCGCGGGATGACGACCAGCGGGCCCCAGCGGCTGGACCACAGCGTGCGCCCGCCGATGGTGCGCGAGCGCATCTTCTCGCTCTGGCCGTCCACCAGGTAGGCCGTGGGGTCCTGCGGGTCCAGCGTCAGCTCATACAGCGTGAAGCGTTTGCCGGTGGAGACGGTGTGCGACCAGGCCACGTCCTTGTTGAAGCCGATGGACACCACCGGATAGGTGCCGATGCCCGCGCCCATCACGTCCATCTGGCCCGGGATGGTCAGGTGCATCTCGTAGAAGCGGTTGGGCCCGCTCCAGGGGAAGTGCGGGTTGCCCAGCAGCATGCCGCTGCCATTGGCCGTCACGTCCTTGCCAAAGGCCCAGGCGTTGGAGCCCAGGGGCGAGTCCAGCAGGCCCAGCTCGCGCAGGGCCTGGGCGGCGTTGGCCAAATCGACGGGCGCTGGCTCGGCCCGCGCGGCCTTGGCGGCGGGCGGCTGCGCGCCCAGCATGCCGTCGGCCAGCGCGGCAATGCCGGCCTGCACCGCCAGCACCTCGCCCATGCGGCGGTATTCGGTCAGCGTCATGGGCTTGACCCAGGCCTGGCCCCGGCAGGCCTGCGGCAGGCGGGCGGCGTTGTCGGCCAAAAAGCGGTTGTAGCCGGCCACGTAGCCACGCGTCATGGCCTGCGTCTGGGCGCTGGTGGCGGCCCAGGCGCGCTCCAGGGCGGCGTCGTCCATGTGCGCGGCCACAAACAGGTCGATCTGCTCGTTGGGCAGGTAGCGCCGACCCAGCAGGCCGATGGCCTTGGCGCCAAAACTGGCGCTGCGCTGCCCGCGCACGGTGACAAGCTGGTCCGCCGTCATGCACACGTTGTCCTGCGCGTAGGCATAGGCCACGCCGTAGGCCAGCGACTCGGGGTCTTGCGCCGTGATGTGCGGAATGCCGAACGTCGTGCGCGTGATGCTTACGCTGCGCTCGCCCGGGGCATTGGGGCCGCTGGCGCAACCGGCCAGCAGGGCGGCCGCGGTCAGGGCTGTGAGGGTGGCGTTAAAGGCCGTGCGGCGGCGCGGTGGGTGGCTCATGGTGCAGGTCTCCAGGGCATGCGAAAGGTGGGTGCGGCACGCCGTATTTCAGCACGTTCATGCCTGCCCGGGAGCGCCTGTCCCGGGAGCGCCGGCATCTTGCCGGCATGGGGCGCACCAAACACGCCCAAGATGCCGGCAAGATGCCGGTGCTCCCAGCGTTTTCACCAATGGGACGGCGAGCTTCACGCCGACTGCCGTGGCGCCCGTGCCCACGCTGGCGCAATGGGCGCTGGCGTTGCTGGCGGGTTTGATGGGGCTGGGGGCCTTGGCGGTGCGGCGGCGCGGGCGTTGATGTGACGGCTGCGGTGCGCTGCGGCGGTTGGCCATGCTGCGTCGTTGATAGCTGCTGACGCCGATAGAGCAAGCGCCGCAGCCTAAAA
The DNA here is from genome assembly GCA_964527755.1 of uncultured Ottowia sp. Lineage (GTDB taxonomy): Bacteria > Pseudomonadota > Gammaproteobacteria > Burkholderiales > Burkholderiaceae_C > Ottowia. The sequence goes on along the minus strand of CAZGOL010000085.1, from coordinate 542 downwards.
TGGCTGGAAGCCCCCGCCACGCAAACCCTGCTCGACACCAGTCCCGCCATGCCGCTGCCCGTGGATGCGCAGCGCATCTTTCACGGCCGCGGCGGCCTGCATCCGGGGAGCGAGGCGTGGACGCTGGGCGCTTATCCGCCCGTCTTTGTGTTGACCTGCTTTGCCCCGGTGGCCCAGGCGCAGTGCGCGGCGCGCTGCACGTGCGCCGGGCGCAGCTGGCGCCAGGCAGCCACGCCCTGCGGTGCCTGAACGCGCCCGAGCGGAGCATGGATTTTCTGCACCGCCATCTGCACGGTCAGGCGCCGGGGCTGGCGTTCGTGGCGCGGATGGCCAACCCGATGCTGTTCAGGAATCTGGATGAAAACAACGGATTGAAGGTGGCGGCAGTTCGCAAGGGCGTTTGACGACGGCCAGTTTCGTCGATAGATGTGTGCGCGCGGCTTTGCCCCGCCAGGAGGCGGTGACTGCCTCGGCCGCAATCAGGGCGCCGGCATCTCGGGCACGCCGGCATTCTGTACGACGCTGGCCAACCGTTGCCGTAC
>CAZGOL010000084.1:0-11117 GCA_964527755.1 uncultured Ottowia sp. | reverse complement strand
TCGTCAAGGACGCGATCGCCGACGCCTTCCTGCAGCAGATCCTGCTGCGCCCGGCCGAGTACAGCGTGATCGCCACGCTCAACCTCAACGGCGACTACATCAGCGACGCGCTGGCCGCGCAGGTGGGCGGCATCGGCATCGCGCCGGGCGCCAACCTGAGCGATTCGGTGGCCTGTTTCGAGGCCACGCACGGCACGGCGCCCAAGTACGCCGGCAAGGACTACGTCAATCCGGGTTCCGAGATCCTCAGCGCCGAAATGATGCTGCGCCACATGGGCTGGGTGGAGGCGGCTGACAAGATCGTCTCGTCGATGGAAGGTGCGATCCAGAGCAAGAAGGTCACTTACGACTTCGCGCGCCTGATGCAGGGCGCCACGCAGGTGAGCTGCTCGGGGTTCGGCCAGGTGATGATCGAGCACATGTGAAGCGAGTCGCGGCCACGGCCCAATGAAAAAGCCACCCGCGGGTGGCTTTTTGGGGTCAGTCGGTGTGCAGGCGGTCAGCCTTGCGTCTTGGCACCGGGTTGCGGCCCACCCGGCTGCGGAACCAGGATGCGCGCCTTCAGGCGCGCCTTGAGGAAATCGTAATAGGTGCGCGCTTCGGCACTGGCCCACAGTTGCAGATAACGGGCACGGTATTGTTCGGCCTGCTCGGGCGTCTGCTCGGGCGCCGGCAGCACCTTCTCGATCTGTACCACCGCGTAGCCTTCGCCGCCCAGGTCGATGCCGATGAACGTCGGCAGCTTGTCCGGGTCGGCACGCAGGATGGCCTCGACCACCGGTGCCGGCTGGCCTTTGGGATCGTCACGCGAGAGCGTGATCGCGGCCGGCAGCCCGGTGGCGCTGGCCGGGCTGGCCTGCCAGGCTTTCAGCCGCGCTTCGCCGTCCTGGCGCGCCGCGGCGGCGCCGCGTTCGCCTTCGAGCGTGTCCAAGACGGCTTGACGCACTTCGGCGAATGGCTGCGCGTGCGCCGGTGTGTGCGCGATCACGCGGCCCGACACCAGTTCGTTGGGCGCCACTTCGATCGCCTCGGTGTTGCGCTTGTTGCCCAGCGAGTCCGACGAAAAGAGAGCGTCCAGGAACTTGGCGTTGGCCAGCGGCCCGGTGGCACCCGCCGCCGGGGTGTGCGTCACGTGATCGGCCTTCCGGATCGTCAGGCCCAACTTGTCGGCGACGGGCTTGAGGCTGTCTGCCTGCTCGTAGACGCCGTTGGTGAAGCTGTCGGCCAATTCGCTGAACTGCTTTTGCGCCAGTTGCGTGCGCAACTGGTCTTCCAGCTTGGCGCGCACCTGCTCGAAAGGCTGGACGGACGATGGCTTGATCTCGCTCAGCTGCACGATGTGATAGCCGAAGTCGCTTTCGACCAGATCGCTGATGTCGCCCGGCTTGGCCAGGCCGAAGGTTGCCTGCGCGATGGCGGGATCGGTTCCCTTGTCCTTGCGGAAAAAACCCAGGTCGCCACCGCTGGGTGCGCTGACGTCGTCATTGGAGTCCTTTTTCGCCAGCTCGGCGAACGTGCCGGGCGCCGCTCGCACCTGAGCCAGCAGTTCGGTTGCCTTGGCCTTGGCCTTTTCCCGTTCGGCCGCGGGCTCGCCCTTGGGTGCGGCGATCAGGATGTGGCGTGCGCGGCGCTCCTCGGGCGTGCCGAGGGTGGCGGCGTTTTGCTCGTAATAGGTGCGCAGTTCCTGTTCGCTCACCGCCATCTTCTTCTTGATGCTGGGCAAGTCGAGCACCAGGTATTCGATGTCGGCCGATTCGGGTGCCTGGTACTGCGCCAGATGCGCCTTGTAATACGCCTCCAGATCGGCTTCGCTCGGCTTGGTCTGGGCCGCGTAGTCCTTGGGTACCAGCCGCAGCACGCGCGCCTGGCGACGCTCGAGGAAGGCATTCATGGCAACCTTCACCTGCGCTGCACTCACCAGTTCCGAGTCGATGACACCGCCCAGTACCTGCTGCGTGGAGAGGTCGGCGCGCATGCGCGCCTCGTAGCCCTCGGGCGACAGGCCCTGGGTGGCCAACAGGCGCTTGTACGCTTGCATGTCGAGCCGGCCATCGGCGCCGCGCAGCGCAGCGATGCTGGGGTCTTGCTGCAGCGCGGACGCCAGCGCCGCATCGCTCACCAGGAGATGCTCGTCCTGGGCGGCCTGCGCCAGCACGCGATCGCGCACCAGGCGCTCCAGCGTCGCGTACTTCATGGCCGGCGAGTCGAGCAGGTTCAGATCGAGCGTGGGGTTGGTCGAGCGCACTCGGTCGACTTCCAGTCGATGGGCGTTGTCCCATTCGGTTTGCGTGATGGCCTGGCCGTCCACCTCGGCCACCTTGGCGGCGCCCTCGTTGAAGCGGCCGTAGCCTTCGATGCCGAAGAACACGAACGAAAGGGACACCAATCCCAATATCAACCCCATGATCTTGGTGTGCTTGCGGATCGCGTCGAACATGCGTGGAACTCTCTGGGTGGGCGTCGATGACAGGACAAGAAAAAAGGCGAACCGGGGTTCGCCTTGGACTTCGGTTGGTGGGTGCTGACGGGTTCGAACCGCCGACCTACGCCTTGTAAGGGCGCCGCTCTACCAACTGAGCTAAGCACCCGGTCTGAACAGCCTGTGTATCAGTTCAGCGCGTCCTTGAGCGCCTTGCCGGGACGGAACTTGGGTACCTTGGCGGACTTGATTTTAATCGCCTGGCCCGTGCGCGGATTGCGGCCGGTTCGAGCCGCGCGCTTGCCGACGGCAAAAGTGCCGAAACCCACCAGGGACACGGTGCCGCCCTTGCGCAGCGTGGTCTTGACCGCACCGATGGTGGCTTCAAGCGCACGGGTGGCGGCGGCCTTGGAGATGTCCGCGTTCTTGGCGATGTGTTCGATCAACTCGGTTTTGTTCACGAAGGTGCCCCTCTTACAAGAATGATGGTTCAGGAATCCGGAGAAAACGGCCTTGGCTTCGTTGCGCCAGCGTGGCTGGTGCTCCCTCCTCGGCCGCTTGACCTGCGCCCATACCGCCCGCTCGAACGACGCTTCATCTTGCGTGATGCCCTAGCGCCGCTCGGAAAAAACCGGGTCGGTGAGCGGCGAATTCTAGACCCATTCGCAGCTCGTGCAGGCGCGGGTTTCCCTGCATTTATCGGACCATTGCAACAATTCAGAACAGTTTTTCATGTGCATTGTTGCATTCGCGTCAGCGCTTCGAGGTTTGTCGCGACATTCATCACACACGTGCGCGAATTTCCGGCAGCGCCTTTTGCAGGTAGTACCCCATCGACCAGACCGTCAGCACCGCGGCAAGCCAGATCAGCCACTGGCCCCACGCGCGCGTGTTCAGGCCGAACACCACTCCGTCATACAGCAGAAAGGGAATGGCGAGCATCTGCACGGCGGTCTTCAGCTTGCCGAGCATGTGCACCGCCACGCTCTTGCTGGCGCCGATCTTGGCCATCCATTCGCGCAGCGCCGAGATGGCGATCTCGCGCCCGATGATGATCAGCGCCACGAACACGTCCACCCGCTGCAGGTGCACCAGCACCAGCAGCGAGGCGCAGACCAGGAACTTGTCGGCTACCGGGTCAAGAAAGGCGCCGAATGCCGAAGTCTGGTTGAGCTTGCGCGCGAGGAAACCGTCGAGCCAGTCGGTCCAGGCGAACACCATGAACATCGCGGTGGCCGCGAGGTTGCGCGTCTCGGCCGCCAGCGGCAGATAGAAGACGCCGACGATGAGCGGGATGGCGACGATGCGCGTCCACGTCAATAGAGTCGGCACGGTGAGGAACATGACGGACGATTGTGGCACGCTACCTGCAGGCTCGTGTTACCGCCGGGAGACTCGTCGATCACTATTAAATTAGTAGTGCAACTGGCGTGACCAGCAAGCGTTGCAGAACCATTCGATCTCGATTCCGCGCCCTCAGTGCAGTGCGCGATAAATGGTCTCGGCCAGCGTGCGCGAGATGCCGTCAACGGTGGCCAGGTCGTCCACGCTGGCGGCCTCCACGCCGCGTGCGCCGCCGAAGCGCTGCAGCAGGCGTGCGCGCTTGCGCGGTCCGATGCCTGGAATGTCCTCGATGCGGCTGGCGCCCACGCGCACGCGGGCGCGCTGCGCCCGCATGCCGGTGATGGCGAAGCGGTGCGCCTCGTCGCGAATCTGCGCCACCAGCATCAGCGCGGCCGAGTCCTGCCCCAGCCACATCTTGGGGCGGCCGTCGGCAAACACCAGTTCCTCCAGCCCGACCTTGCGGCCTTCGCCTTTCTCCACGCCGACTATCAGCCCGACGTCCAGCGCCAGGTCGGTGAACACCTGGCGCGCCATCGAGACCTGACCCCTGCCGCCATCGACCAGCACCAGATCGGGCATGCGCACGGTGGCGGCGTTGCCCTGCTCGGCCAGCGCCGCGGCGATTTTGCCGTAGCGGCGCTGCAGCACCTGGCGCATGGCCGCGTAGTCGTCGCCGGGAGTGACGCCCTCGATGCGGTAGCGGCGGTATTCGCTGCCGGCCATGCGGTGGTTCTGGAACACCACGCAACTGGCCTGCGTGGCCTCGCCCGCGGTGTGGCTGATGTCAAAGCATTCGATGCGCAACTGCGCCAGGTTTTCGGTCGGCAGGTCCAGCGCCTCGGCCAGCGCACGCGTGCGCGCCTGCTGCGAGCCTTCTTCGGCCAGCAGACGCGTCAGTTGCAGGCCGGCGTTGTGCGCTGCCATCTCCAGCCAGATGCGGCGCTGCCCGCGCGGGGCGTGCGTGGCGGCGATCCTGCGCTCTTGCTTGTCCGTCAGCGCCTGCAGCAGCGCGGGCGCGACCGGCTCGCTGGTGATGAGCTGCGCCGGCACCGGCACCGCCAAATAGTGCTGGGCGATGAAGGCGTCGAGCACCTGCGCCTCGATCGTGGTCAGCGCGCCGTCATCGTCCGATTCGGCCAGCGCGCGCGCGTCCTCGATCTGACTGGGGAAGAACGCGTGGTCGCCCAGGTGGCGCCCGCCGCGCACCATGGCCAGGTTGACGCAGGCGCGCCCGCCGTCCACCTTCACCGCCAGGATGTCCACGTCGGCCTCGTTGCCCACTTCCACCGCCTGCTGGTGCAGCACGCGCGAGAGCGACTGGATCTGGTTGCGGATCGCGGCGGCCTGCTCGAACTCCAGCGCGTCGGAGTGCGCCATCATGCGCCGCTCCAGCTGCTGCATGAGCTCCTGCGTCTGCCCGCGCAGGAACTGCTCGGCGTGCGCCACGTCGGCGGCGTAGTCCGCATCGCCGATGTAGCGCACGCAGGGCGCCGTGCAGCGCTTGATCTGGTAGAGCAGGCAGGGCCGCGTGCGGTGCGCGAACACCGTGTCCTCGCAGGTGCGCAGGCGAAACACCTTTTGCAGCAGCTCGATGGTTTCCTTCACGGCCCAGGCGTTGGGGTAGGGTCCGAAGTAGCGGTGGCGCCGGTCGGTGGCCCCTCGGTAGTAGGCGATGCGCGGATAGGCGTCGGCGTTGGGCGCGCCGGGGCCCGGATCGGCAACTGGCACGCCGGTGCCGGTGAGTTTGAGGTAGGGGTAGCTCTTGTCGTCGCGAAACAGGATGTTGTACTTGGGCGCGAGCTGCTTGATCAGGTTGTTTTCCAGGATCAGCGCCTCGGCCTCGGAGCGCACCACCGTCGTCTCCAGCCGCGCGATCTGGCGTACCATGTGGCCGATGCGGGTGCCGCCGTGGCTGCGGCCAAAGTAGCTGGCCACGCGCTTTTTCAGGTTGCGCGCCTTGCCCACGTACAGCACGTGGCCGGCCGCGTCGAAATACCGGTAGACGCCCGGCAGGCCGGGCAGCGCCGCCACCTGGGCCAGCAGCTCGGGTGCGTGGCGGACGGCGGTGGACTGCGGATCGGGTGTCGACGGCGGGGCGGGCTCGCTCATGGCGGGCAGTTTACGGGTCGATCCCGACCGCGCTGCGGGTGGGCACAATCGCTCGATGTCCGCCAGCCAGCTCACCTGGGATGTGTTTTGCCGCGTCATCGACAACCACGGCGATCTGGGGGTGTGCTGGCGGCTGGCGCGCGAGCTGGCGGCGCGGGGACACGAGGTGCGCCTGTGGGTCGACGATGCGAGCGCACTCGACTGGATGGCACCCGGCGCCGTGCACGGGCAGGTGGGCGGCGTGCAGGTGTTTCCCTGGGCTGCAGCGTCGGATGAGGCGCTGTTGGCGGGCAGGCCACGTGCCGACGTTTGGCTGGAAGCGTTCGGCTGCGAGCTGCCGGCTGCATTCGTGGGCCATGGGGCTCGCGTCACGGCCCGAGGAAGGCTGGCGCCGGTGGTGTGGATCAACCTGGAGTACTTGAGCGCCGAGCCCTGGGTCGAGCGGATGCACGGACTGCCTTCGCCCGTGCTGCACGGGCCCGCGGCGGGCTGGACCAAATGGTTCTTCTACCCCGGCTTCACCCCGCGCACGGGTGGCCTGTTGCATGAGCGCGATCTGCCGGCGCGCCAAGCGGCCTTCGATCGCGCGGGCTGGCTGGCGGCGCAGGGCGTGCCCTGGTGCGGCGAGCGCCTGATCTCGCTCTTTTGCTACGAGCCGCCCGGCCTGGGTGCGTTGCTCGAGCACCTGCGGCGAGCGCCAGAACCGGTGCGCCTGCTGGTGACGGCCGGGCGCGCCGCGCAGGCGGTGCGGGGGCTTTTGAGTGATCAAAACACTGGATTGGGCTTGATGGAAAAGCCGAAGCCGCTATCGATTTCATACTTGCCGCGGTTGCCTCAGACGGCCTACGACGAGCTGCTGTGGACGTGCGACCTCAATTTCGTGCGTGGCGAAGACTCGCTGGTGCGGGCGCTCTGGGCGGGCCGTGCGTTCGTGTGGCAGCCCTACCCGCAGGACGACGATGCGCACCGAGCCAAGCTGGAGGCGTTCCTGGATTGGCTGCAGGCGCCCGCTGCGTTGCGTGCGTTTCATCGCGCCTGGTCGGGCGTCGATGCGGTGGCCCTGCCCGAGCCGGACGTTGCCGCCTGGAGCGCCTGCGCCCTCGATGCGCGTGCGCGTCTGCGGTCACAGGACGAGCTCGCATCCAGTCTGGTGGGGTTCGTGTTGCAGAAACGCTAAAATACGCGGCTTTGCAGAAGCGGGCGGCCCGATGGATCGAGTGCAACGGGCCGGCTGAAGACACGAGCCGCCGTGACACATCGATGCCGGGCGGCGCGCCATCGCAAGACACGCTTGGCGCCGTCCGTGCACCGCCCACTCATTTGGAACCTGAACCCATGAAACTCGCCCAGGAAATGCGCGCCGGCAACGTCATCATGCACGGCAAGGACCCGATGATCGTCCTCAAGACCGAATACGCGCGTGGCGGCCGCGGCGCCGCCACCGTGCGCATGAAGCTCAAGTCCCTGCTGGGCAACATGGGCACCGAGGTCGTCTTCAAGGCCGACGACAAGATGGAGCAGATCATCCTCGACCACAAGGACTGCACCTATTCGTACTTCGCCGATCCGATGTACGTGTTCATGGACGGCGAATACAACCAGTACGAGGTCGAGGCCGAGAACATGGGCGACGCGCTCAGCTACCTGGAAGACGGCATGGCCGTCGAGGTGGTGTTCTACGACGGCAAGGCGATCTCGGTGGAGTTGCCGACTTCGGTGGTGCGCGAAATCACCTGGACCGAGCCGGCCGTCAAGGGCGACACCTCGGGCAAGGTGCTCAAGCCCGCCAAGATCGCTACTGGGTTCGAAGTCCCGGTTCCGCTGTTCGTCAGCCAGGGCGACAAGATCGAGATCGATACCCGCACCGGCGAATACCGCAAGCGCGTCTGACACCCGGAGCGTTGACCGCACCAAGGCCCCGTCCCGGGGCCTTTTTTTCATGCCGCCGCCGGTCATGCGCCGCAGCCAGTGCCTTCAATAAGATGTGGTCATGAAGACCATGCAAAACATCAAGGAGTCTTCGCGTTCGGCCATCGTCGACGCGTGGGCGGTTCTGCAGGCCCATGCCGACAGCGGCGAGCCGCTGCAGCGCGAGGCATACCGGCTGGCGTTCGCCGATCCGGAGTTTCTGCTGCGCCCCGAGACGCGCGGCATCCGCTTTCAGCTGGAGTTGCTCAAGCCCGACCTGGAACTGGCGGCCGCCGGCGTGCGCAACACGGTGGTGGTGTACGGTAGCGCGCGTTTCGTGGCGCCCGACGTGGCCGAGCAGCAGTTGCGCTTCGCCCGGATGGGTGGCGATCCGGCAGCCGTCGCACTGGCCGAACGTGCCTGTCGCACCGCGCGCCACTACGCGCAGGCGCGCGAATTCGCCCGCCTGGTCGCCAGCCACAGCCGCCAGCAGGAGCTGGGCGAGCGCCTGTTCATCTGCACCGGTGGTGGCCCGGGGATCATGGAAGCCGCCAACCGCGGCGCCCATGAGGTCGGCATGCCGTCGATCGGCTTGAACATCGCGCTGCCGCACGAGCAGCAAACCAACCCCTACGTTGCGCCGCACCTGGCGTTCAAGTTTCACTACTTTGCCTTGCGCAAGATGCACTTCATGATGCGCGCCAAGGCGCTGGCCGTGTTTCCCGGTGGCTTTGGCACGCTCAACGAGCTGTTCGAGGTGCTTACCCTGGTGCAGACGCGCAAGACCAAGCCGGTGCCGGTCGTGCTGTTCGGGCGCGACTACTGGAGCCGCTTGATCGATTTCGGACTGCTGGACGAGGAGGGTGCCGTCGATCCGGATGACCTCGCGCTCTATCAAATCGTGGACACCCCCCAGCAGGGCTGGGACGCGATCCGCGCCCACTACGGCTTCTGACGGCGGCTGCCGCCGTTCAGTGCCGCGGTCGCTCCCGTGCGGCTGCATATTCGAGCGCCTGCACGTCGCGACCGATGGTCGCCACGGCCAGCGTGATGCCATCCTTCTTGTAGTCGACTCGGCAGTCGCGGCCCGCCAGGTCGCCGTCGATCGTGATCTGGTCCCAGGATGGTGCGTGACCGGCGTATTGAATCGTCACGTCGTAGTGCGCGCTCCAGAAGAACGGCACGTCGGTGAACGCGTGGCGTGCGCCCAGCATGTTCTCGGCCACCACCTGCCCCTGCCGCTCGGCCACCACCCAGTGTTCGATTCGCTGCGCCTGCCCGCTGCCGGCGTCGCGCCAGCGCGCCGCATCGCCGGCCGCGTAGATGCCGGGCACACGGGTCTGGAGGAACTCGTCGACCACGATGCCGCGGTCGGTGGCGAGGCCCGCCGTCTCGGCCAGCGCCGTGCGCGGCCGGACCCCGACGCCGATGAGCACCAGATCGGCCGCCACCTTGCTTCCGTCGGCGAGTTCGACCTCTTTCGCTGCGATGCGCGCGATCGACGTGCCCATGTGGAACGTCACGCCGTGCTCCTCGTGCAGACGGCGCACGAAGTCACCGAGTTCGGGGCCCAGCACGCGTTCAAGCGGCCGGTGATCCAGCGAGATCACATGCACGTCCAGCCCGCGCGTGCGCAGCGACGCCGCGACCTCCAGCCCGATGAATCCCGAGCCCAGCACCACGGCGGTCCGGGCTGTCTTGGCGCGTTCGACGATCGCCCGGCTGTCGGCCAGGCTGCGCAGCGTGAAGACATGCTGGCCATCCGCGCCGGGAATCGGCAACCGCACCGGATCGGCGCCGGGGGCCAGCAGCAGCCGGTCGAACGCGAAGCTGCGCCCATCGGCGGTGACCACGTTCCGCGCGGTCGTGTCGATGCGTTGCACCGTGGTCGCCACGTGCAGTTCGATCCGCTGGTCCCGGTAGAAGTCGTCGGGTTTCAACGGGATCCATTCTTCGGGTGCGTTGCCGGCGAGGTAGTCCTTCGACAGGTTGGGACGGTCGCAAGGGGCGTCGGCATCCTCGCTGAGCACGACGAGCTGCCCGACGTATCCGCGTCGGCGCAGCATCTCGGCGCAGGCAAAACCCGCTGCGCCGCCGCCGACGATGACGATGTTTCGGGGCTGCTCGCCGGCGGAAGCGGGCGTTTCGGCGCGCGCCGGTGCCGCCTTGCGCTGGCGCACGATGATCCGCTCGCCCTGGCGCTCGACTTGCCAGCAGGGCAGCGCGTCGAACGCCGGGGCCCCCAGAGCCTCTCCGCTGCGCAGCGAAAACGAGGCGTGGTGCCACGGGCAACGCACCGTGTCGCCCACCACCAGGCCGTCAGCCAGCGGGCCGCCGTAGTGCGTGCAGGTGGCGCCCACCGCCAGTACTTCATCGCCCACACGCGCCAGCACCACCTGCTCGTCGCCCACATGGCCGCGCAGCAGCGACCCACGGCCGAAATCAGCCAGCAAGACGCCTTGCGTGAGGTCGGGACCCGATGCGTCGGGACTGGGTGTGGCCATGGTCGGACTCCTGCTGCGCGTGTTCGTGCCCTTCGGGGTGGCGCGCCCCGTCAATGGCGAGCCCCTGGAGGCGGGTTAACGGTAGCACAACCGACCTTGGCGTGCCGCCGGCGTACTCCAAGGCATTGACAACGGGGGGCACTGCGATCCGTTCAAGAGGGCACTGGCGGCATGCAGCAAAAAAACAACAAAACGTAAGCGACGAAATGGACTTCGGGCATGGGTGTGCAGGAATCGGCAATTCCATAGATTCCGACGAAGGCCCGCGCAGTGGCTGCCCGGATAATCGGCGCGTTCCAATCCGCTTGATGCGTACAAGCTCATACCAGGGTGCCATTGAGGGGTTGTGCGAGTGAAACGGACTGAATCAGGGTGTATATGACCAGACGCGTTTTCCGGGGCCAGGCCACCCGTCCAGCCATTCGGATGCCGCTCGCGCAGATGGCGGTCGCCGCCACGGTGCTCGTGGGCGCGAGTGCGGCGCACGCCCTGGGATTCGGCCCCGTGCGCGTGCTCAGCGTTGCCGGCCAGCCACTGCAGGCCGAAGTCGACCTGCTGGACGTGCGTGAACCACCGGTGGGGGTGCGCGTGTTGCCCAGCAGCGTGGAGCGCGATCGGCAAGTGGATGCCGCCTTGCGCAAGGTCATCGGGGCGCTGATCGTGCGATTGGCCGACGGTCGCTACGTGCTGAAAGTGTCTTCTGCGCAGCCGGTCGATCAATCCCCATTGAGTTTTTCGCTCCAGGTCGATGATGGGGGCGGCGTCCTGGCGCGTGATTTCACGCTGCAAGTGCCCCCCGCGCCCGCACCCGCACCCGCACCCGCACCCGCACC
>CAZGOL010000083.1:6567-11531 GCA_964527755.1 uncultured Ottowia sp. | reverse complement strand
GTGCTGCGCAACCCCGACGTGCCCAGCGTGCTGGTCGAGACCGCATTCATCAGCAACCCCGACGAAGAACGCAAGCTGCGCACCGACACCTACCAGAACGACCTGGCCAACGCGCTGATCAGCGGCATCGCGAAATACTTCGCCGCCAACCCGCCGTTGGCACGCCATCGCTCGGTGTAGGCTCGGGGCCGCGGCCGCCGTTGGCCGGCGCTTCTCGAGAGGAGACATCCATGGCACAGCCCCATCTGGCGCCCGGGGAAGTCGGCAGTGTCCGGCCCTTGGGCGGGCAACTCCCCCACACCCAGTCCCATGCCCTGCTCAAGTCGCCGCAGCTCGAGGTGATGCGGCTGGTGCTGCTGGCCGGCAAGACCATGCCCGGCCACCGGGTCCCGGGCGAGATCACCGTGCAGTGCCTGGAAGGCGTGGTGGATTTTCATTTCGATGGCCAGGCGCGCCGGTTGCACGCAGGCGACTTCGTGCACCTGGCGGGCAGCGTGCCGCACCAGCTCACGGCGCTTGAAGATGCCTCGCTGTTGGTGACGATCTGCCTGCTGCCGACCTGAACACGCCGCCTCAGGTCATGGGTTCCTGCGCACGGCTGGCCTTCCAGCCGCCATACAGCGCGATCAGCCCCGGCACCAGGATCAACGCCCAGATGATCTTGCTCAGGTTGGCCTGCACCCACGGCAGATTTCCGAACAGATACCCGGCCGTCACCACCCCCAGCACCCAGATCAACGCGCCCACCACGTTATAAAGCGTGAAGCGCACGCGCGACATCGCCGCCACGCCCGCCACGAACGGAACGAAGGTTCGAATGAACGGCATGAATCGTGCCAGCACCACGGTGATGCCGCCCCAGCGTTCATAAAACGCGTGCGCCCGGTCGAACGCGCGGCGGTTGAACCAGCGCGAGTGCTCCCACTGAAACACCCTGGGGCCGATCGCGTGGCCGATCCCGAAGTTGCACTGATCACCCAGCACGGCGGCCGCCAGCAGCACCACGCAGGCGACCGGCAGGCTCACCAGGCCGGCTCCCGCCAGCGCGCCCACCACGAACAACAGCGAGTCGCCGGGCAGGAAAGGCATCACCACCACGCCGGTCTCGACAAACACGATCAGAAACAGCAGCGCATAGACCCAAGCGCCGTAGTGGGCCACGAACGCGCCCAGGTGGCGATCGACGTGCAGCACGAAGTCGACCAGTTGCATCGCGTATTCCATGGCGCGCGATTATCCCGACCCTGCCGCGGCTCGCCGCGCTTCCTACAATCGAACGCATGCCCACGCCGCCGCGCCGTCCGATCCGGGAGTTGCCCGACGAGTTGATCAGTCAAATCGCTGCCGGCGAGGTGATCGAGCGGCCGGCCTCGGTGGTGCGCGAGCTGCTGGACAACGCGCTGGACGCCGGCGCCACGCAGATCACCGTTCGCCTGGCCGCCGGTGGCGTGCGCCTGATCGCGGTGGAAGACGATGGCTGCGGCATCGAGCCCGGGCAGATGCCCACCGCCCTCAAGCGCCACGCCACCAGCAAGATCGCAAGCCTGGCCGAACTGGAGGCGGTGGATACCATGGGCTTTCGCGGCGAGGCACTGGCGGCCATCGCCTCGATCGCCGAATTCACCCTGCTCTCGCGCGCCGCCGGCCAGGCCAGTGCCTGGTTGCTGGATGGCCGCACGGGCGAGTTGCGGGCCGCCGCGCGCGCCGGCGGCACGACGGCGGAGGTCAAGGAGCTGTTCTTCAGCGTGCCGGCGCGCCGCAAGTTCCTCAAGAGCGACGCCACCGAGCTCGCGCACTGCATTGAAGCCGTGCGCCGCCACGCCCTGGCGCGGCCCGACGTCGGCTTTGCCATCTGGCACGAGGGAAGGCTGATCGAACAGTGGCGCGCCCACCCAGGCGAAGCGGGCCTCGCGCAGCGTCTGGCCGACGTCCTGGGCGAAGAATTCCTCGCGGCCTCGCTCGCCGTGGACCACCGCGCCGGCACCGTGCACATCACCGGCCGCGCCGGGGCGCCCGACGTCGCGCGTGCGCGCGGCGACCAGCAATACGTCTGGGTCAACGGCCGCTTCGTGCGCGACAAGGTCATCACGCACGCCGCGCGCGCCGCCTACGAGGACGTGCTGCATGGCCAGCGTCAGCCGGTGTACGTGCTGCACATCGCCATCGACCCGGCGCGCGTGGACGTCAACGTGCACCCCACCAAGATCGAGGTGCGCTTTCGCGACGGCCGCGAAGTGCACCAGGCCGTGCGCCACGCCATCGAGAACGCTCTGGCGACGCCACGCGCAGCGCCGCTGATCCAGGCGGCTGTGCCGACGACACCTGGCGTGGCTGACATTTTTGATGGTTTTGGACCTCCAGCACCCGTGCATCATGCCCAGGCAGCTATTCATTTCGAAGCACCGACGCGCCATGTGGCAGAGCAATGGCAGGCGCTGTGGCGGCCAGCACCGATTGCCGATGCGGCGGCCGAGTCGCCCCCGGCGTCCGACTGGCCACTGGGCCGGGCGATCGCACAACTGCACGGCATCTACATCCTGGCCGAGAACCGCGCGGGCCTGGTGCTGGTGGACATGCACGCCGCACACGAGCGCATCGTGTACGAGCGGCTCAAGGCGCAGCTAGACGGCGTGCGCATCGCCAGCCAGCCGTTGTTGATCCCCGCCACCTTCGCCGCCACCCTGCACGAAGTGGCCACGGCCGAAGCGACGGCCGACGTGCTGCAGCGCCTGGGCCTGGAAATCACGCCTTTCTCGCCCAGGACGCTGGCCGTGCGTGCCGTGCCCACCGCGCTGGCCGAGGGCGATGCCGTGGCATTGGCGCGCAGCGTGCTGGCCGAACTGGCACAGCATGAAGCGACCACCGTGGTGCAGCGTGCCCGACACGAACTGCTGGCCACCATGGCCTGCCACGGCGCCGTGCGCGCCAACCGCCGGCTGACCCACGAAGAAATGAACGCCCTGTTGCGTCAGATGGAAACGACCGAACGCAGCGACCAGTGCAACCACGGCCGTCCCACCTGGCGCCAGCTCAGCCTGCGCGAGCTTGACGCGCTGTTCCTGCGCGGGCGCTGACGCGGCAACGCGCCGCGCGGCGGCGCAGGCCATCGAGGCGCTCCCATCACCCAGTGGGCGCACCGGCGTTTCCATTCGTATCTAAAATTTGCTTCCGCCATGCCGCCCCCGTCCTGCAGCCTCGAGCATTGGTCTTCCCGCGAGGTCGATCTCGCCGAACGTCTGCCGTACTGGCACGACGTGGCGCACAACTGGGTGGACGTGCAGCCGCTGTCTTGCGAAGCCGAACTGGAGGCGTCCTGGTCGCTGCTGCGCGGGGCGGATTGCTTTTTCGGCACCAAGCGCTCCACTGCCTACGAGATGCGCACGCATGCACGCCACGTGCCGCCGGGCGAGGACATGGTCGTCATTTCGCTGCTGGAGGCCGGGCAGCTCGATCTGAACGCAGCGCCAGGCGAGGGGCATCGCGCGGGCGTGGGCACGCTGGGCGTGTACGCGCCGCAGCAGGAAGGCATCTACCGATTCAGCGAGCACGCGCGCCAGACCTATGTGGCGCTGCCCCGGCGTCTGGTCTGGGAGGCGCTGGGCGCGCCACCGGGCAATCTGCTGATCACGCCGCGCGCTTGCGCGCTGGCGCCGATGTTCTCCAGTCAGCTCAGCCACCTCGGAAGGCTGGCGCGTGCCCCAGGCACGCTGGGTGACGAGGATTTCACCGGCCTGCTGGACGCGACGCGCGCGCTGGCGTTGCTGATGCTGCGCTACCTGGGGCACCAGGGGCAGGGTCGCGATTTGCCGGATGCGCAAACCGGTCTGCACGCCGCACGCCACGCGGCGGCACTGCGCTTCATGGAGCTGCACGCGCACCGCGCGGCGCTGGACGTGGCCGAAATCGCGCAGGCCGCGGCGTGCTCGCGCACCCGGCTCTACGAAGCCTTCGCCGCGCGGGGCGAGACAGTGATGGGTGCGCTGCGCGAACTGCGCCTGCAACGCGCGCGCACGCGCATCGAGCAAAGCGTGCGCCTGCACGTGGGCAGCATCGCCTGGCACTGCGGCTTTGCGCATGCGTCGGATTTCAGCAAGCTGTTTCGCGCGCGCTTCGGCCTTTCGCCCACCGACTGGCACCGGCAGGCGCTGGACGTGGGCGGACGCGACGTGGGGTGAAGTTGCGGTTCTGCGTCCCGTTGTGAGGGAAAGCGTCCAGGGCTTGTTTTCGCGACCGGATTGATTCCTAGAATCAATCCGCATGTCGCAAACCGCCGACATGCTTCCCGCATGCACCCTGGAGCATCATGTTTCCGAGGCGCTCGAGCCCTCCCATCGCGTGAGCGCGTGGCAGGAAATGGCCCACCCCTGGGTCGATTTCCAACCGGCACCCGATGTGCCCTTGCGCGCCGAACTGCATGCCCTGAGCCACGGCGACTGCACCCTGGGCAGCATGCGCTCGTCGGCCTACGTGATGCGTACCGGCGCGCGCCGCGCGCTGCCCGATGACCGGGTGGTGCTGTCGCTGGTGCAGGCGGGTGACCTGCGCCCCCAGGCCTGGGGGCGCAAGGGGCCGGGCGCGCTGAACCTGTGCGTGGCGCAGGAGGCGGGCATCTACCACTGGGGCCAGGATGCACGCCAGGCCTTCCTGGCGCTGCCGCGCGCAGAGGTGGCCGCCGCGCTCGGGCGCGAGCCCGTCACCCAGTTGCTCAGCGGGCGCTCTGCGCTCGCACCCACCTTTGCCAGCCAGCTTGCGCATGCCGCCCTGTTGCTGCGCCAGGGGGCGCTCAGCAGCGCCGAATACATCGAACTGCTGCAGGCCACGCGGGCGCTGGCGCTGCTGATGCTGCGCAACCTCGGGCGCCAGGAGGCCGGATCGCAAGGGCCGGACATGCAGCAGGGCCTGCACGCCAGCCGCCACGCGGCGGCGCTGCGCTTCATGCAAGACAACGCGCATCGCCCCGAGCT